>JAUNEQ010000080.1 GCA_030525445.1 Coriobacteriia bacterium
GCCGCGCTCGGCCGCGAGCCTGGCGTGGACGAACCGGTACCCGCGGGCGCAGTCGCCGTCCTCCCTGAACACCCGCTCGACGTCGTCGGCGATCTCCTCGCGGAGCGTGGGCCTGGGGTTCCGGAGCTTGCGGCGCCAGTACTCATAGGAACTCTTCGAGATCCTCAAGGAAGCGGTGAGTTCTCTTAAGGGGTGGTCGGTGCTCGCCCTCAGCCATTCGATCAGCTGCGACTTCTCCCTGTTCGTCGAACAGCCAAGGGCGCGTCCTTTTAAAACTTCCTGCGTTCCCCTGAGGATGTCGTTCTCCAGGCGCAGGCGCCTGATGACCTCGTCCTTGTCCTCGGGGTCGACGTCCGGGTAGATGGGGCCGTCGCCCTCGACCTTCGGCAGTTCCATATCCCGCCTCCTGGCAGTCGGCTTCACGCGGGCGCCGGGCCCGTCGTGGGCGCCGGCCGTCCAGCGCCACACCGTCATTCTACTAGGCCCCGCCAGCTCGCGCTCGATCTCCCTCACCGAGTAGCCGCGCCCGCGCAGCTCCCTCGCCCTGTCCTTGATTTCCTCCGGGTATCCCATGCGGACTCCTTACCGGACCGAATCGGTCCAACTTTTTGTCCGCACCCCCTGAAGGGTGTCTCATTTGCTGCGGGCCCTTTTGTCCCACTTCGATTTCTAGAATCCCAGGCTGTCGTTCACCAGGATGACGTGCACGCGGTTCTCGTCCATCGCGAAGCGGGTGATGAGCATCTGGCAGCAAATGCTATCGGCCGACTTGCAATCGGCGCAGGCGCCGGTTTTCGAGCACGGCGTGGAAAGCCCGAACCGCTGGGCGTTGATGGGAGCCGCCACGTTGCGGGCGCGCTTGATGGCGGTGTCCACGTCGGGACACACCTTGTTCATGCCCACAATGAACACGAGCTTGCGCGGGCCGAACGCAAGCGCCGCGATACGGTTGGCCGCACCGTCGATGTTCACCATGATGCCATCTTCGGTGATGGCGTTCACGCTGGCCAGATACACGTCGGCATCGAACGCGGCGATCATGGCCGCGCGGCGGTCTTGTGCCTCGTCACGGTCGACGAAGTTGTAGTTGCCGGCCTTCACGGCGTCGAACAGCCCTATCTCGCGGGCGCTCATGCAGCCGCCCATGTTGATGGTGCTACCCTCGGGAATGAGCTCGAGCGCCTTCGCCAACGCCTCTTCCCTATTCGCGGCGTAATAGCCGTTCATGCGGCGGGACTTCAGCCCCTTGATGACCTTCTGCGCCAGCATCTCGTTGCGCTTGAAAATGTTCGCATCCATCCGGGTCTCCTTCTTCCGGCATCCTGTTCCCACACGTAGTGTACTCCACAACATCACCCATCCTACCTGGATATATGAGCGTGAATGCGAGGGCAGCATCCACCGGGACAGCGCCAATGGCCAAAGGCCTACTCGCCTTGGGCCGAAGCCGCGCCCGATGGCTTCCCCGTCTTCGGCAGCATGACCATAATATGCGGGAGCATCACCGGAGCCACACCGCCAACCACAATGAGGATACCGCCGATAATCAACGGCATGGTGAGGGGCTCGCAAAAGACAATCACGCTTGCGGCAGCGGCGACCACGCATTCCCAATACGCCAGGGTTGTGTACTCGATTGTCGGCAAATGCCGGGCGGATACCAGCAGGGCGCCGCATCCCACCGCACCGCAGACGACGCAAAGCGCGATGCCATATGAGACGTTCACTGGCTGCAAATTCACCGTGCCAAGCGGCCACACGCCAACAAGCACGAGCGCCAACAGGGCAGAGCCGGCAAGCGCGAACAGGAAATTCCACGATCCGCGAACTATCGGGTCAAGATCCTTGTCGCAACCATTGCAATACAGGGAGCCGCCGTAGAAAATGCCGGCCAGGAGGCCCAGGATGTTCCCCTGAACCGAGGTTCCCTGCCCACCCGAAGAACCGAACGAGCCAACCGACAGGCCTGTTTGCGAGATGTCGACGATTCCGCTCACCAGCAGCATGCCGGCAAACACAAGCGCAACCGAAAAGCATTGCGCAACAGACAGCCGTTCATGCCTTAGGAGGCAGGCAAGCATAATGCAGAACAACGGGCCGGTATAGATGAGGAATACGGCATTCGCCAATGAGGTAAGCAAAGCGGCAACCTGGTACAGGGTCAACGCCAATCCCAGCATGATGCCACCGGCGACGACGGCGATGGGAGGACGCGCAACGCGGAACACGCACAATTTCCCCGTGGCTACAGCCAACACGAGAAACAAGACGAGCGCGGTGCCCAGGCGTCCCACCGTGAGCACCGCACCGATGCTTTGTCCGGCAATGAGCTGAGAACCAAGCAGGTCGACCCGCGACGCACCACGCGCGAATAGGCCGGACAACCCGCAACCCGTTGTCGCGACGAACAGGGCGGCAATACCGAATGCGTGCTTATTCACCCCGTTTGTCCTTGGAGGCCTTCATCAGGCGAAGGATCACGTACGCCACGAACACGACGGTGTAGACGACGAGGTTCATGGCTGAATTGCCGCCCAGCATGCTCGACGGCACGAGCATGAACAGCAGGTGCGCATACATAAGCACGTAGAAGGGGTACGCCAGCTTCTGGAGCTTCTTCCAGCTCGCCGCCTCCATGGCCTTGCGCACCGGGGTGATGGAGGTTGCCGCCAGGATGGCAAGCAGCACGGCAACGACCACGCCGGTCAAGATGCCGCACAAGACCCACGGCGAAGCCGTCCCCGCAAGGACGGTGGCAAGGTAGTTCGCCGCATAACCCAGCACATGCACGATGATGAGGATGGTGGCAAGCAACGAGAGTTGCCCGCGCACCGGCGCCAGGCGATGGCGTAACGCGCTCGATTCGGGCAGCACGCCCACGAACATCACGACGCTGAACAAGCAGAACGCAAGCGATGCGCGACGGAGGAACGGCAGCAAGGCAAGTTCTGCCGCGGGCGCGGTCGACCCCAGCACGCCGGAAATGTACACCGCCCCCACAAGGGCGAACGCGATGTAGAAGGGAACCGGATGCTTTTTCAGCACGCCTGCACAAGCGTAGGCAAACACGAACGAGAGCAATAAGGCAATGATCACATCCATGAGCGCTCCTTTTCCAGACGGTAAACAGTGGCGGGAAGGGCGCGGCGCCCCTCCCGCCGAACAGAGGAGTTGCCAGCTCCTTTCCCCCTTGATAGGAGCTGGCTATAGAGGAACAGCGGCCGAGGGAATGCCGGCCGGGGTTCGTTACAGGATGCTCGCCGCGTAATACGCGTAGCGGGCGATGATGACGCCGATGAGCACGAGGGCGCACACGATGAGGGCGTCGCTGCCAGCGGTCGCGTTCTTCGCGCGGTTCACAAAGTAGATGGCGGCAGCCACAAGCACCGCACCCACGACGAACGGAATGGGAGAAAGGCCCACGGATGCGAAGTGCACGGCTTCGATGACCAGGCACACCGCGGCAAGCGCGTGGATGCCCATGCTCAGCGAAGCATAGGAGCCTTCACCATACACGGCCTTGTTGAACAGCGGGTACAGCGCAGCGCCCATCGCGATGTCGAGCACCACGAAGAACGGCATCGTCTGCCACGAAGACCACGCCGGCACGTTCATGCTGGTGAGGTACTGGTAGCCCATCACGCAGGTGAGGCCGATGCCGAATGCGGCGCCGACGAGCTGCAGCGCGCGAACTTCCTTCTGCTTGAAGAAACGCAGCGCACAGTCGATGAGCACGCACAGGCCGAAGGCCATCGAGAAGTAGGCCTCGAGCGTGATGCCGGCGCGCGGGTTGGCGAGCGCGTTGAGGAAACGCTGCGGCTGCTGCAGGTGGAACAGCACGAACAGCAGGCCCAAGCCCAGCAGGACCAGGCACACCAGCGGGAACAGCCACGACTTGCCTTCCCCGCTCTTTTTGGGGAACAGGGCTCCCATCAGGTACGCACCCGCGGCGATGCCGCCCAGGGTGGTGAATATGAACAGCAGGAACTCCGAAATCATCGTCTCCATCCTTATCTCTCAAGGCCGTCTCCGGCCGTTTCCCATCACTTCATCCACCTGCCCACAACGGGAGGCGGTGTATTTCAATCAGACCGTCGTGGTCACTCGCGCGCGCATGCGCTCAATCGCGGGGTCCACGGCACGTCCCGCCCGGAAGAACCGGTTCGCCAGCGATCCACGCATCTCCATATTCCACGGAGAGGTTGCAGTGGCCTGCTCGCCGCGCGCGGCCTCTTGGCCGCACAGCACACGTGGCTCGAAGTCGAAGAGCTCCTGGCACGCGACGCCCGGCTTCAGCGAAATGGCCTGCTTGGCGCAGACATCCCGGCACAGCGAGCAGCCGGAGCACTCAGCCGCCGACCACTCGAGCACGCCGGTGCCCCCATCGAAGCTCAGCGCACCGGTGGGGCAGAACATCGCGCACACGCCGCACCCGGTGCATTGCCCGGCACAAACCTCCACCGTATGGAAGCTGCGAACTTGGACGGAGCCTTCGGCCGGAACGCCCATCGTGTCTATCGCGTCGAGCAAGCGCATGCGCTTGTCAACCGAAAACGTGCGCGTCGGGTCCCACCGGTCATCGGGCGCCTGCTCTTGCGCCGCGGCATCGGCATGGGCGTCGACCGCGTTGAGTACGGCATTTCCCACGAGGCTGCCCGCCTGCGTGAACAGGAAACGCCTGCTTGCGTCGTAACCGGGCTCTTCGCTTGCAAGGACCTCGGGCGGAAACGCGTCGAGCCGCTCGACGGTCACGCCGGCATCGCACAGCGAAAGCAGCGCGTTCGCGCAGGAAACCGTCGCGTCGATCTGGGCGGCGCATGCACCACGGGGGCATTCCGCGCAACCGCCGTCAACCAAGGCAATCTGATACGCGCCCCGCGACGCCTGTTCGCACAGGAGGGACTCCCCCAGGCTTGCCAGGCACGGCACGGTCACGACGGCCGACAAATCGATGTTCGCCTGGTCGATCGCACGGTGGCAGGCAAACACCGCGATGCCGCCCGCGTTCTCGAGCGCGACATCGGCGGACACCGAAACGCGCTGATCGTCTTGGCCCACGACGGAAACCGCTTCAGTCGGGCACGCCGACACGCATCCCAGGCACCCGTTGCATGCGAGGCCATCGACGACGATGGCGCCCGCTTCAAGGCGAATCGCCTGCTCGCTGCACGCGTCCACGCACGCACGGCATGTAGCCGCGCGATGGCGCATGGCGACGCACCGGGTGGCGTCCACCGCAACAGGGGCAGCCACCATCTGGTTCGCGATGTGCGCTATCGGCTTGATGCCCGGCATGTCTTACGCCTCCTCGCCTGCCGAAACCGGGTTGTCGGCGCAACCACGCAGGAAGGCCATGTCATCGTTCACGAAGGCCTCGACGAACTGGGCCCACGCGTTGTAATACTCGGCGCACCAGGCGGCAGCGACGCGGCTCGCGAAGAAACCCGCCCAAACGCCCAGATGCACCGAGAGGAAATTGCTTTGCGCCACCTGGCATGCCGTCACGGCCGCCGCGTCGCCCGACTCGTGGGCTGCGGCCTCGCGGTCGCACATCGCGCCCATGAAGGCGAGCTCGTAGCCCATGTGGTCATCGGGCACATGGTTGCGCTTGCCAACCTCGAAGCCCTGCTCCTTGTAGGCGGCCCGCACGCGCATGGTCACGTCGGCGAACAGCCGGGGATTGGCTCCCAGGTACATCGATTCGTAGCAGGGGGCTAGCGGTGGACGCGGGCCGACGAACAGCTCGGCATACTCGGTGGCGATCTTCGTGCGCAATGCCGGAAGATCGGCCCCCTCGTAGGCGCGCAGGTTCGAGAACAGCACCGCTTCGCATGCCCGCACGCAGGAATCGTCGGTCGCTTCGCACGCCACGGCGATGAGCTGGGCAAGCGATTCCTCGGTCACGTCGTCCGCGAAAACAGAAGACGCCAGCCGGTAGATGCGTGCACGGTAGTGCGCGTAATCCGCAGCAGTTTGCGGGTCGGCCATAATTTCCTGGTACGTCAGCTTCTCCATCACAGTCCCCGCCAGTCGTTAGTCGATCGGAATGAAGCGCATGCTCGGGTTCGTGCTGTGCACGGTGAACCCGACGCCTTCCTTCACGCCGCCCTGCTTCTCGAGCTCGTCGAGCGGACCATAGGTGAGCACCTTCACCGGGCACGCCATCACGCATGCCGGCTGGTCGCCCGCATCCAGGCGCGCGGCGCACATGTCGCACTTCACCATCACGCCCATGCGCTCGTTCTTCTGCGGCGCATCGTAGGGGCAGGCCAGCTTGCACGAGAAGCAACCAATGCAAATCTCGGGGTCGTGCGTCACGATGCCGTCCTCGCGCTTCTGCAGGGCGCCGGTGGGGCATGCCTGCATGCACGCGGGATGCTCGCAGTGGTTGCACGCGATGGAGATGAACGGCCCCGTCACCTGCACCTGGCTGCTCGTGGCATGGCGCGGGTACGTACCCGGCTCCACACCGTGGCGGGCACGGCACGCATGCTGGCAGGTCTGACACCCGATGCAGTATTTCTGATCGAGCATGAATCCCATTTGAGTCATCGTCTATCACTCCCCTTATGCCTTGCGAATCTCGGCGAGGCAGCTGCCGAAGGTCACGCCGCGGCCGATGTCAGCACGTGCATCGCTCGTGATGCTGTTCGAGTTCTCCACACCGGTCACCGTGCTCCACGTGCTCTTGTAGCTGTACACGACGCCCGGATGCGTCTGGCCTTCGATCACGCGGGCAACGCGATGGAGCTCGCCGCGGTCGTTGAAGACGATCACCGCGTCGCCATCGGCGATGCCGCGGGCAGCGGCGTCATCGGTGTTCATGTACACGTAGCTCTCGTTGAACAGGATGTTGTTGTCGGGCAGGTTGCCGAAGCAGCCGTTCAGGAATTCCTTCGCGCACGGGGTGATGATCGCGAGCGGGTACTTCTTCAGCAGCTCGGTGTCCTCGGTCTTCAGGCCCTCGCCGTCGCGCACGTACTTGGGAGCAGCGCTGCCATGGTCGTGCTTCAGCTCGTCGCTTGCGAACTGGAAC
Organism: Coriobacteriia bacterium; assembly: GCA_030525445.1. Lineage (GTDB taxonomy): Bacteria > Actinomycetota > Coriobacteriia > Coriobacteriales > Eggerthellaceae > UMGS1519. Next base: position 7,037 of record JAUNEQ010000080.1, read on the forward strand.
TTGCCGCTCGGCGTGGGGAAGCCCTCCTTGTACACGTCGTCCCAGCTCTTGGGGTCGCGGGAAATCCAACCCTTTTCGCGCAGCTCATCCATCGTGTAGGGCTTGTCGGTCATGAACAGGTCGTAGAACCACTGGGCATCGCGGTGGAACGCCTCGTCGTCATAGCCCATGGCCTGGCCGAGCATGTTGCACAGCTCGTGGTTGGGCACGCACTCGCCCATGGTCTCGATGATCTTCTCGTTGAAGACGGAGTAGTTGTGGCCGTAACCGCCATTGAACTCCTCGTACTCGAAGCTCGACGGAGCCGGCAGGACGATGTCGGCGTAGTCGCACGACGGAGTCCAGAACATGTCGTTCACGATGGTGAACAGGTCCTCGCGGGCGAGGCCCTCGCGCACCTTGTTCAGGTTGGGGTGCGAGACCAGCGGGTTGTTGCCGAAGATGAACAGCGACAGGATGGGGTTCTTCGAGAAGTCGTGGTCCTCGCCGAAGTTCTCGCCGGCAAGCACCTTGCCCAGGTCAGGAGAGGAATAGTTGCGGATAGAGCCGACCGGATTCGCCTCGCTCGGCAGGGTGACACCAGCGAGCATCTTGTCGGCCATGGCCGGAGCGCCATTGTTCCAGTCCTGCAGGCCGCCGGAAGAGGTCATATTGAAGTAGCACTCGGGATGGCCGATGAGGCCGGTGAGGCACTTGATGGAGATGTGCGTCATGCCGCCCGTGCGACGACGGCCGATGGAAAGGCCGGTCTTCATGAGCATGTTCTTGCGGTTCTCCCAGATGATGTCGCCAACTTGCGCAACCTGCTCGGCGGGGACGCCGCACTCCTCGGCGACCTTGTCGGCGGTCCACTCGGCGCATGCCTTCTTGTAATCGTCGAAGCCGTGGCCCCATTCCTTGATCCATGCGGCATCGTATTTCTTGTTCTGGATGAGGTAGTTGCCCACGCCCAGCGCGAAGGCGACGTCGGTGCCGGGGCGAATCTGCACGAACAGCTCGGCCCACATCACCTCGGGAATGCGGATGGGGTTGATGACGACGATCTTGCCGCCCTTCTTGTGCATTTCCTTGATGAACTTCATCGTATGCAGCGTGGTGGCTGCCGCATTGTGGCCCCAGGTCACATACAGGTCGACATTCGCGATGTTCTCGGCACGCATCACCGGCACGCCGCCGGTGGTGTACGGAAGGCTGTATACATAACCGTTGTTGCACATGGAGCCCTCGCAGTAGGTGGCGCCCATCTTGTAGAACAACGGCTCGAGGCAACGGCGCTGCCAGCTGCCCTGGTTGCCCTGATAACGGCTCCAGGTGATGGCCTCGCCACCGTGGTCCTTGATGATTTCCTTCCACTTGGACGTGATGGTCTCGATGGCCTCGTCCCAGCTGATGCGCTCGAACGTGCAGCCTTCGCCCTTGGTTCCCGTACGCTTCAGCGGATACAGGATGCGGTCATCGCGATAGGTCCAGTCCACGTAGCTCTGGGTCTTCACGCACAGGCCACCCGCGGTGTACGGGTTGTCCTCGTCGCCGCGCACCTGCACCAGGCGGCCGTCGACCACCTTGCTGCGAATCATGCAGGTATCGAAGCAGTTGCGCTGGCATGCGCTGTGATGCCAGGTGCCTTCAGCCTGCTCGGCCTCGTACTGGTAGCCCGCAGTCGACACGCGATCCGCGCCGATCGTCTGCCCTTCAGGCGCGCAACCCGTCAATCCCGCACCGGCGATGCCCGCTGCCAAACCGGCGAGAGCGGATGCCTTCACGAA
>JAUNEQ010000257.1 GCA_030525445.1 Coriobacteriia bacterium
ACGAACTTGCACATCGTGGTGCCGCACTCGGGGCAGGTGCCCTTCAGCATAACGCGACCATTCTTCGTGGTGGTCTCCTTGGGATCCACCATTTCCCTCTTGTCCTTGCACTTCATGCAATGAGCGACGACCTTCTCCGCCATGGGTTCCTCCTCTTAAGTGATGGCTACCTTGAGCGGCTTGTGCCGCCTATATAACATAGTATAGCGAAACCCCTGATGGGATTACAACACATCAGGGGTTTCGTCTTGACCGGTTACCTTGTGGGCACTATTTGTGATATGCGCTAAATCGTGCGGAGCAGCTCCAGGATGAAGTTCACGCGCTGCTTGAGGGTGTCCTCATTCAGGTGCTCGACGACGTCGTCGCTCGAACCGAAACGCGCGGGAACGTTGCCCTCGACGCCAGCCACCGTGATGGTGGGCATGCCCTTGCGCATGGCCACGGTCGCGGCGGAATCGCGCCAATTCATCTTCGCCTGGCCCACGCGCACGCCCGTCGCCTGACCGGCGTTGCGCAGGAAGCGCTTCATGCGGGTGGTGGGCTTATACTGGCGCAGCACGCCTTCGCTTGCCATGCCCACGAGTTCGCCGTCGCCCATGCCCTCGAGGCTGATGACAACCGCTCCGCGCAGCTCGTCGGTGTGGGCCTCCAGGAACGCGTTCATGCCCGCGTTGCCGGAAAGGCCGGCGCCCAGGGCCACGAACCACACCTCGTTGGCGATGGGATCGTCCACGAAGCCGTAGGTCTCGCCCAGCTCCTCCTGAACGCGCGGGTCATCCATCACGTTCACGACGGTGCTGCGGGCAGCAGCGCGTGCAGCGGCCACGTTCCAGGCGTCGTCCTCGCTGGGGCTGTAGGAGCTGCGGCGGCTCGAACGGCTTTCGCGACGGGAATCGCTCTGCTTTTCGTTTTTACGCGAGAAGCGGGAGGTGAGGCCCTTCAGGCGGCCGGTCACCTTGCCCGAGGCGCTCGGGTCGGCATCGGCGTAGTCGTCCTCGTCCAGGAAGGCGTTCTCGTCGTAGTTCTCGTCAGCGTATTCGGCGAATTCCGCCCAGTCGTCGTCATCGACGTTGTAGCGGTCGCGCTCGGTGGAACGGCGCCCGCTGAAGGAGCCGCCCATCCAACGTCCGTTATTCAATCCGTTGTCCTCACCCAGGAAATCTTCCTCGTCATCCTTGAACGCGCTATCGAGGCCGGTGTCGTAATCGTTCACCGGGTCGGGATTTACGCGGTCGGCACGCCAACCCATGGTGGGCTGGTCAACCGCCTGGTTGCGGTTGCCCACGTTGGCACGGGCATCGTTGTCGCGGAAGCTCGACCAATCGCCACGCGCCTTGCCCACGGTGCGGGCGTCGAAGTCATCGGACACGCCCAGCCACTCCTGCGGCGAGATCACGTCGTCGTTGCGGCGGCGCCTGCGACCGAAAAGGCCACGGCGCTTCTCGGGCATCTGCACGTATTCCGGCGCCGCGAAGGACTCGGCGGGGCCGAATTGCGAATCATCGACGTCGTCGACATATATCTCTTCGGGCGGCACGTCCTGCACCAGCTCGTCGCCCACCGGCTCGATGTTGCCCGTGGCGCTCACGGCGGCGAAGGAACCGGTCTGGCTCACGATGTTGTTCTCGCTGTCGGCGAAGAGCGGGTCATAGGAAATGGTCCCGCTCATGCTGGGAAGGTTCGTGCGCAGGCGACGCAGGCGGTCGGTCTTGCTGGGGCTGTCCGCTGCGGGCTCCTCGCGCAGGCTCGGGTCGTCCTGCGGAAGCTCCACGTCGATGCGCGGGATCATGCTGCTCAGGTGCGGCCTCGCCTTTGCCGAAGCGTTGGCGAGCGGCGCGTCCTGCGTGCCGTCGATGTTGATCTCGGGCAGCTTCACCCGGCGAACCGGATCCGGCTCGTCCAGGAAATCTTCGGCTTCGTCAGCGAACAGCGGTTCATCGGCGGTTTCCGGAGCCGCGGGCACGGCCGGCATGGCAACCGTTGCCGCCGGGTCATGGGCAAGCGGAAGCTCCGGCGTCACAACCGGCTCCACCTTCAGGGGGTCAACCGCTGCGGGCTGCGGCTGGGGCTCGTCGGCCTCGATTGCCGTGAACGGCACCGTGGTGTCAGCCGTGATGGGTTCCATGAACGGCGCGGTCGTGCTGGGAAGAACCGGTTCTTTCCAGTCTGCGACGGTGGACTCGAAGCGGCCGGCGCGCGCGGCGCGCGGGTTGGCCGGGCGGG
>JAUNEQ010000081.1 GCA_030525445.1 Coriobacteriia bacterium
TAACGCAACTGTTGCGTTTCCGCCCTTCAATTGCAATTGGGTTTTCAATCGACCCTGCGCTATGTGGGATTTTGACTGCTCAAAAACCTTGGTTTTGGGTCTATTTCGCGTCTTTTGAAGGGGAGGTTTGACCTTGCGCCTGAGAATCGGGCGTTTCGCGGTGGCGCGTCGCTACGATGCCGAGGCGAGATGCCAGGCGATGAGGTAGTCGACCACCTCGCCATACGACTTGATGCCCGATTCCTCGTCGAAGGTCTTCAGGTAGGCGTCGTTGACGGCGGTGCCGACTTCTTCCGCGGGGCCATCGTAGGCCGCGTAATGCTGCTGGGTCATCGCGCGATCGTACAGCACGAGGCGGGAGCCATACGTTTTGGGGTCCTTGGGATCGGGCTTATCGCCAATCGTCTTGCTCACGAGCGGCTCCACCCGGCTGGGGTAATTGCCGCCGAGCGCGCCCAGGCAGTAGCAGAACGCGTTGTAGTATCCGGCGTACGCGAAGCGGACATCGTCGCTCGCATCGCCCTCCGTGCAGGCGAGGAACGCGGCGAAGTTCGCTTCCTGCTCGCTCGCGATGCCCAAGCGGTGCGCGGCTTCATGGCATTGGGTGAAGGGCATCTCGGCGACGGCGGTGTTCAGCGGTACGTTCGCCTCGCCGGTGAACGGCCAGAAGATGCCGGTATGGCCGGAATACAGGAGCGGTTCGCCTGCGAGGAGGAGCGATTTCACCGGCGCGGAAGACCCTTCGAACACACCCCAGGTTTTCGCGAGGCTTGTATAGCCGCTGCCGGCGATGGCCGCGAGTTCGTGGAAGTCTTGCCTGGTGAGCGTCATATCAGATTCCCGCGGCACTTTTTGCGCGAGCGCGGCGGCCTGAGCCCAGTAGTACGCCGTGGCCTCTTCAAGCTCATCGGCGGAATACGCGCCAACCGAAAGCCCGAGTTCATCTGCGAGCGGCGGGGCGTAATGGTTGAGCCCCCAGCTGCCCACGAGGATCAACACGAGCGCGGCGAGCACCACGCAGGTGTTGGCGAGCCATTTCACGACGGAGCGTTTCCGCGCGATGCACCAGATGAGCGCGCCCAGCGCGAAAACGATAAGTGCAAGGGTGAGCCAATCCGCGATGGAGAAGGGGACGATGCCCGTGATGGCGGCGAGCGCTCCGATGATGCCCTTGGAAAACGCGCGGTAACCTGGGAAGAACGATCCTCCCGCATTGCCGAACAGGACCATGAGCGCTCCCGCAGCGGCAAGCAAAGCCGCCGCCGCAGCGAAGCGGGGAAGGAGTGTTCGGGGCTGTTTCATGCTGCGATTATACGGTGGGACGCCCCGGCCCCGCAGGATTTTCACCGTAGGTATTCCCGGCTTGCAGCAAAGGGAATATCCCGGCTGAGACGCCCCTCCTTGAACCAAAGGGGGCTGTTCCCTTTGGTTCGCAAAACAGAGGCCCCAGCTGGGCGGCTGGGGCCTGAGAGCCAAAGGCGGGGATATGGGGAATTGCCTCGGCTACTTCACGATTTTCGCGTTGCTGCGCAGGCCTTTCGATACGAGGGCCTTCTTGAAGAGCTTCTGGTAGCTCGCGTTCGAGGAACCGCATTTCACCTTCACACTCGAGACGCCGGCTTTCGCGAATGCCTTGGAGCCGATATCGAGGTCGTCGATCACGTACTTCCCATGCTCTTTGTCGATGTCAATCGCCTCGCACGTGCGCATGTCGATGCTCTTCAACTTGGAGCAGCCATAGAAGGCCTTGGCTCCGATCTTGTCGACATGATCGCCGAGCTTGATGGACGTGATCTTGTGGCCCTTGGTGTTGTTGAAGGCATTCTTGGCGATGACTTCGACCTCGAACGTCTCGCCCTTGTACTTCACGGTGTTCACGGTTGGCTTGGTATTGCTCGAACCGTATTTCACGAGCGTGACCTCGCCCCAGTCATGCGCGTTCTCGTACGCCTCGGTGACCTTGTAGGTGTTTCCATCTTTCGTGAATTTCGCGCCAAGCTCGACCGCCGAGGCCGTGCCCGCGAGGGCGCACGCGAGGGCACATGCCATTACCAGGGCAAATCCCATGACTGCAAACCGCTGGGTAAACGCTGAAGCTTTCATCGAGACTCCTTTCCCTCTGTCTATAACCTACCTAATGACAAGACATATTCAATCAGCAAATACTGAGAATTAGCTAAGACAGGCAGGTTAGGTGCAGCGGGGCGTGCCGGCTACGAATTGCGCAGGATGATGTTGCCCATGAGGATGCCTGCCTCGTCGATGCGGTCGGCGCAATCCTCGATGTGGCTGAAGAGGTCGGACCACACCATCACGCGCACCGGGTTGTCGTTGTCCTCGGTGAACAGGCGGCGCATGACCTCCATGTAGGCGGCGTCAACCTCTTCCTCCACGTCGTTGACCTTCTGCATGGTTTCGATGAAGGCCCCGAACTTCTTGAAGCTCTTGAAATCGCCCATGGCGTCTACCAGCAAGGCGGTCGCTTTCACGAGCAGCTTTGCCAGGGGGAGCACATCGCGGTGCATGAAGTGCACGTCGAACATATACATGCGCTGCATCACTTCTTCGATGCTGTCCGCGATGTCGTCGAGCGCGTTCGTGAGCTCGATGATGTCGTTGCGGTCGAACGGGGTGATGAAGTCGACGTCGATGGCATGGAGCACCGCGTGGTTGACCTCGTCTCCGGCGTTTTCCAGTTCGTGCGCGCGCGGCAGGTAATCGCGGATCGCCTCGGCCGAGGTGAAGTTCTCGGCGACTTCCACCAGCAGCTTCGCTTCCTCGTGGGCGAGTTGCGCCTGCTTCAGGAACGACTCGTAATAGTCCAGTTTGGCCTTGCCGGTCTTCTTTCCATCTTTATGCTTTGCCATGTCATTCCTTTCCTTTGGCGCGGGGCGTCCGCCCAAAAGCGTGTTCTATCGTGAAGCAAGCGCCGCTAGAGCACCTGCAAGAAGGTTTCGGCGAACAGCCAGCCCATCAATCCGCAACCGGGGAATGTGAGCAGCCAGGTGAGGACCATCTCGCCCACGAGGTCCCATTTCACGCCCTTCGCGCGGCGTGCGGCGCCCACGCCCATGATCGCGGTCGTGTTCGCATGGGTGGTGGAAACCGGCATGCCGGTGAACGTGGCCGTGATGAGGCACAGCACGGAGCTCGCGGAAGCCGCGCAGCCCTGGTAGGGCTCGAGCTTCGTCATGTTCATGCCCACGTTCTTGATGATGCGCTCGCCGCCGATGGCGGTGCCCGATCCCATGAAGATGGCGACCATGAGCATGAGCCATACGGGCATGCCGGAAAGGTCGGCCGAGCCGCTCACGTCCTGGCCGAGCGAGAGCGCCATCGCGAGCAAGAGGATCGAGAGGAACTTCTGGCCATCCTGCGCACCGTGCATGAAGGCCGCTGCTGCGGACGTGCCGATTTGCGCCATGCGGAACGAATGGTCGGAGGCGCGGCGGTCTGCCCGGGCGAATGCCCGCTGGATGCCCTTCGCGCCGATCCAGCCCAAGCCGAAGCCCATGAACGTGGAAAGCAGGATGCCGTAGATGACCTTGGCCCATTCCGCCCCGTTGACGCCGGCGATGCCGCCTTGCAGCGCGATGGCGGCGCCGGTGAGGCCGGCGATGAGGCTGTGGCTCTGCGATGCGGGAAGGCCGAACCACCAGGCGGCGACTCCCCAGACGATGATCGCGACCATCGCGGCGAGCACGGCCACGAGCGCGGAATGCGTGTCGCCGCCGAAGTCGACCATGTTGAAGATGGTGTCGGCGACCGCAGTGTTGAACAGGCTCACCACGATGAGCCCGATGAAATTGCAGCTTGCTGCCATGAGGATAGCCTGACGGGGTTTGAGGCTGCGTGTGGAAACGACGGTTGAAATCGCGTTGGGCGCGTCGGTGGCGCCGTTCACGACGATAATGATGAGGTTCAGAAGGACGACCACCGCCATCATGGGGTTGGTCGTGAGGAGCACGAGAAACGTGCCGAAGTCGAAACTCAAGGTGACCTTTCTTCCGGGGTGGGCGCCATGGCGCCCACCGGCTTGCAACGACAGTTGAGATGCGCGGGGGATGATACAAGGCGAACCTGAGAGTTTCCTGAGAGCGTTCTCAGGAATCGCTTCTTTACCGGTTGCTACAATGGTGCCAAGTGGGGAAACGAGGTGTCGGAGGTGCCGTGATGCGCATCCTGGTGGTTGAAGACGAAGCGAGGATGGCGACATACTTGAAGAAGAGCCTCGAGGCCGAGGGCTTCGATGTCGATGTTGCGGCCGATGGCGAACGCGCTCTCGATTGCGCACTCACCGGCGGCTACGATGCCGTGACGCTCGATATCATGTTGCCGAAGATGAACGGCTACGAAGTGTGCCGCCAGATGCGTGCGGCCAACGTGAACACGCCGGTGCTCATGCTCACCGCGAAGGACGGGGAATACGACGAAGCCGATGCCCTCGACATCGGTGCGGACGACTTCCTGCGCAAGCCGTTCTCGGTGGTGGTGCTCGTGGCGCGGTTGAAGGCGCTGCTTCGCCGAGGCCAGGCGCGTACCGCGGACCTCTCGTTTTCCGACCTATCGCTTTCTCCCGCGTCGAAATCGGCGGTGCGGGCGGGGCAGACGCTGCCGCTCACGCCGCGCGAGTTCGCCTTGCTGGAGTATTTCCTGTACAACGCGGGCAACACGCTTTCGAAGGCCCAGCTGCTCGAGCATGTTTGGGGCGCCGGTTTTGTCGGCGACCCGAATGTCGTGGAAGTGTACGTGGGCTACCTGCGCAAGAAGCTCGACTCCATTCCGGGGAAAGCCCGCATTAGCACGGTGCGCGGACAGGGATACCGGCTGGTGGGGGAATAGCGGATGAAGCGGTTTGCCGGCATTCGCGCCCAGGTCACGGTCATCACGGTTGTCGTCACGCTGGTGGCGATGGTGGGCGTCGTGGGCCTTTCGGCGTATGCGGCATGGTCGTCGATGCAGGACATCATCAACCAGTCGCTGGTCGAGCGGCTTGACCGCGCGCAGCCCCTGGTGGAAAAGGGAGAGTTCCAGCAGGCCATCGACCTCTCTGGCATCGACTTGCTCCAGGTGATCGATGCGAACGGGAAGGTCATCGCCTCGTCTGAGAACCTGCAGGGCTATTCGGCTATCGCGAATGGCGGCGACGACAGCTATCAGGTCGATGACCTGGAGCTCGACGAGGATGACGACGATGACGACCTCGACGGCGATTTCGATGACGACGCCGATGATCGCGCGGGGGCGGCGAACGTGAGCGCGCCCTCGGGTGCGGGGAAGACCAACGCCGCGCCTGCATACGAAGACGATGACGATGCGGATGATGCTGACGATGACGATGCCGTAAGCCATGCCGCGAAGAGCGGCGGGACAGCCAAACGCAGTTCCGATGCCGACGACGATGACGACGACGGCGATGATGGGGGCAATGCCGCGAAGAGCGGCGCCGTCGCCAAGCAAAGCACCGACGACGATGACGACGATGATGATGACGACGATAAGGCGAAGTCGAGCAAGGCGAAAAAGCTGTTCTGGTTCCCGTGGAAGCTCGGCGTGACGCAGGCGTTTGCTGCCGAGGCCAAGGACGTCCGGTCGGTTGAGGTCTCGAGCATCCTGGGAACGCCCGGTCCGTTCCTCGTGATGGAGCGCACGGCGAAATCGCCCATCGGCACCGTGACGCTCGCCGCGATGACCTCGCTGCACCCGGCTGCCGAGACCGCGCTGCAAACGGCCCGGTGGGTGGGGACGTTGCTGCTTATCCTGCTGGTGCTTGCGGCGTTTTTCGCTTGGCGCATGACGGGGCGGACGCTACGCCCGGTCGACCGGATGCGCAGCGAGGTGGAGGCGATTTCCGCTCGCGACCTCAGTGCACGCGTAACGCCCCCGGCCAATGACCCCGATCTTTCGCGCCTCGCGGTGACGTTCAACGGTTTGCTCGCGCGCATCCAGGCTTCGGTGGACGAGCAGAAACGATTCGTATCGGATGCTTCTCACGAGCTGAAAAGCCCCATTGCCTCGACGGGACTCATTCTGGAGACCTTGCGCAACCATCCGGAGAGCGTCGAAGATGCCGAGGTGCTTGCGGACCTCACCGCCGAGAACACCCGCCTTTCGCAGATCGTGGGCGACTTGCTCGTGCTTGCGCGCCAGGATGAGGGCCGCCTGGCCGTGGAGCTCTTGCCGGTGGACTTCTATGATTTGCTGTACGAGGAAATCGATTCCCTGCGCCAGCGGAGCACGGTAACCGTGGATACCTCGGGAATTGCGCCGGTCATTGGCGAATGCGATCCCACGCTCTTCAGCCACACGGTGCGCAACCTCTTGGATAACGCGGCGCGCTATGCGTCATCGCAGGTGAAAGTGACCTGCGCCGAGCGCGATGGTTTCGTGCGCGTGACGGTGAGCGATGACGGCCCGGGCATCCCGCCGGAAGACCGCGAGCGCGTGTTCGGGCGGTTCGTGCGCCTGGAAGAGGGGCGCGAGCGCAAGAAGGGAAGCACTGGCCTGGGGCTTTCGGTCGTGCGCGGCAATGTCGAGCGCCTGGGCGGCCGCGTGTATTTCGCAGAGCCCGAAATCGGCGGCGCCACCGCCGTCGTGGAGCTGCCGCTGCAACACGAGCAGTAAGGAACCTATCGCGAGGTGACCCAATCGTAATCCGTCGATGACGACTCGTGTAAGCGCCTATCCGCATAGCCCTATACCATGGTAAAATCCTCCATGATTCCTTCATAAGCGTGAATTGGGGAGGGAAAGCAGCGGTGGACAAATTCTTCAAGATTTCGGAACGTGGCAGTACCGTTGGCCGTGAGGTCGTTGGCGGCCTCACCACGTTCCTGGCGATGGCCTACATCATCGCCGTCAACCCCGGCATCCTCGTGGATGCGGGTATTCCGTTCGAGGCGGCGCTTACGGCGACCTGCTTCAGCGGCGCACTCATGACCATCATGATGGGCCTCATCGCCAACCGCCCGCTCGCGTTGGCATCGGGCATGGGCATCAACGCCATCGTCGCGTACACGCTGTGCCTGGGCCAGGGAGTCGACTGGCGCGTGTCCATGAGCGTCGTGCTCCTGGAAGGCGTCGTCATCCTCATCCTGGTGCTCTGCGGGCTGCGCAAGGCCATCATGCACGCCATTCCCATGGACCTGCGTTTGGCCATCGGCATCGGCATCGGCCTGTTCATCGCGTTCATCGGCCTGAAGGGCGGCGGCATCATCGCCGACAGCGAGTCGACGTTCATCACGGTGGGCGTGCTCACGTCGCCGGTATGCATCGTGTCCATCTGCTCCATCCTCATCGCCGTGGTGCTCACGGTGCTGAAGGTGCCGGGTGCGCTTCTCATTTCTATCATCGTTTCCACCATCATCGGCATTCCGCTGGGCGTCACCATCGTTCCCACGGAATGGAACTTCGGCCTGGACTTCTCGACCTTCGCGGCACCGCTGCAGATGGATCCGAACACCGGCGGCATGGCGCTGCTCACGGTGTTCGCGCAGCCTGCCTTGCTGCTGGCCGTGTTCGCGCTGTTGATGAGCGACTTCTTCGACACCATGGGCACCGTGGTCGCCGTGGGCAAGCAGGGCGAATTCCTGAATGAGCGCGGCGATGTCGACAATATCCAGTCCATCCTCACCATCGACTCCATCGGCGCCATCATCGGCGGTTTCATGGGCGCGAGCTCCCAGACCACGTTCGTGGAATCCGCGTCCGGCGCTGCAGCTGGCGCGCGTACCGGCTTGTCCGGCGTGGTCGTGGGCCTGCTGTTCATCGTGTTCGCGTTCTTCGCACCCATCGTCGGCATGGTTTCCGGTTCCGCCACGTGTGGCGCCCTCACCGTCGTGGGCTACCTCATGATGACGAGCATCGGCGACATCGATTGGTCGAAGATCGAGCTCGCCTTTCCGGCGTTCCTCATCGTCATCATCATCCCGTTCACGTACTCCATCACCAACGGCATCGGCATGGGCTTCATCGCCTACGTCGCCATCATGATCGTGCAGGGTAAGGCCGACAAGGTGAAGCCGCTCATGTGGGCCGCCTCGCTCGCCTTCCTCGCGATGTTCATCTTTACGTAAGCCTGTAGCGCAGCATGGATAATCTCGGATAGAAAGCAGGAGACATGGCATCTTACGACTTCGAATCCCTCATCGTTGACATCCCGGATTTCCCGAAGCCGGGCGTCGTATTCAAGGACATCACCCCGTTGCTGGCCGACCCCGCAGGCTTCAATGCCGTCACGCATGCCATCGCCGACCATTTCCGTTTCTATGGTGTCACCAAGGTCATTGGCGCCGAGGCGCGTGGCTTCATGGTGGGCGCTCCGGTCGCGCATGAGCTGGGTGCCGGTTTCGTTCCCGCCCGCAAGCCGGGCAAGCTTCCGCGCGAGGTTGTGGAAGAGGAATATGACCTGGAGTATGGCACCGCGACGCTGCAGATCCACAAGGATTCGTTGGGCCCGGGCGACCGCGTCATCGTCGTGGACGACCTGGTGGCGACGGGTGGCACGATGGTTGCCCAGATGGATTTGGTTCGCAGCCTCGGTGCCGAACTCGTGGGCATCGCCTGCTTCATGGAGCTCGAGTTCCTGAATCCCCGCGAAGTGCTCGCAAAGGCCGATGCTCCCGAGCTCTTCTCGGTGGTGAAGGTTAAGTAAACGGGACGCTCCGGCTCCGGAGGATTTTTGTCCCAGACGGAGAAAGGGAGGGATCGC
>JAUNEQ010000082.1:0-2444 GCA_030525445.1 Coriobacteriia bacterium
TGACGCTGAAGATATCTCTGCTCTGCCATTACAACTCACCCGCCTCTCGGTCGATGTGCTTGATCACTTCGCCGGTCTCCGCATTGACGACGTCATGGTTGACCTCGTCGTAGCGCATGGTCGGACGCTTGTAGCCCACGCCGGTGGCGTAGGAAATGCCCAGGCCAGCAACCGTGGCCACGGCGGCCGCGGCGGTAAGCGGCTTGAGGATGCCGAAGGCATCGACGAATCCGCTCGGCTGGGGATTCTCGGGCAGCTCGTACTGGGACAGCGGGTATTTCAGCACGTAGATCACGTGCGTGCCGCCGGCCTCGGTCTCGCCATAGACCCGGGCATCCTCGAAGCCCTTGCCCTTCAGGTACTCGACGCGCTCCTTGGCCATCTTCAGCATCTCGTCGCGGTCGCCGAACTGCAGGGCACCGGGCTGGCAGGTGGACACGCAAGCGGGCTTGCGGCCCTGCTTCACGCGGTCCACGCAACCGGTGCATTTGTTGATCTTGATGTTGTCGCCGGTGAGGCCCACGTTGGTGTGGCGCGGGACGTCGAACGGGCAGGCGCTGCGGCAGTACTGGCAGCCGATGCACTTGCTGGAGTCGTAGGTGACCAGCTTGGTCTCCTCGTCGACGTACAGCGCGCCGGACGGGCACACCGAGACGCACGCCGGGTTCGTGCAATGCATGCATGCACGACGACCGAACGCCCAGTTCACGCCATACTTCTTGCCGTTATCGGCCTCGTTGAACGTGATGATGAGGCGCGTGTTGGGCTGGAGGTCCGGCGGGTTCTGAAGCGTGCCGGTGAAGGTGCCGGCGCTGTTCAGCTCATAGGGGGTGGGCAGGTTGTTCCAGCACTTGCAGGCCGCCTGGCAGCCCTTGCATGCCGTGCACTTCGAAGAATCGAAATAGATTGCTTGTTCGCTCATGTCAACCGCCTCCTTCCTATGCCTTCTCGATGTTCACGAGGAACGCCTTGTATTCGGGGATGAAGCTGTTCGGGTCGCCCACGTTCGGGGTGAGGTCGTTCGTCACGTCATCCTGCTCGAAGCTGTGCGCCCAGCCCCAGTGATGGATCATGCCCACCTCGTGGACGGTCTCGCCATTCACGGTGAGCGGCACCAGGCGGTGCGTCACCATGGCCTTCATCTTGATGTCGCCGCGGTTGTTCCACACGCGGACGGTGTCGCCGTTGGCGATGCCCTTCTCGGCCGCCAGCTCGTTCGAGATCTCGATGAACTGACCGGGCTGGGACTCGTTCAGGGACGGGCAGCTGTGCGTCTGCTGGCCCGTCTGCCAGTGCTCCGTGATGGAGTACGTGGTGGCGACGATCGGGTAGTCTTCCTTGGTGCCCTTCTTGACGGACGGATCATCCGCGAACTGGATAAGCGGCGAGTTCTGGGAACCGTTCATGAGGTTCTCGACCGGGCTCTCCATGGGCTCGTAGTGCTCGGGCAGCGGCATGTCCTTCATGCCGTTCGTGCTGAAGAGGCACGCATTCTGCTCCCAGCGCATGAAGAAGGCCTTGTTGTTCGGCTCGATCGGCGTCGCGGTGCCGTCGGCGTTGGCCTTCTGGAAGGCGAAGTCGGGAACGTCGTTGCGGATCCACTCCTTGCCGTTCCACTCCACGCACACCTTGTCCGGGTTCCACGGCTTGCCGTTCATGTCGGCGGACGCGCGGTTGTAGATGATGCGGCGGTTCACCGGCCAGCTGAATGCCCAGTTCGGATACAGGCGGATGTTGCCCGGATCCTCGTGGCCGCGGCGGGCGACGGGCTGCTCCGCGGGCTCCATCAGGGCTTCGGCGTTGTTGTAGTAGCCGGAGTAGATCCAGATGGCGCAGGCGGTGGAGCCGTCGGCGGCGAGTTCCGTGAAGTTGGTGAGCAGGTCGACCTTCTGCTTGCTGAAGTCGGTGTCCTTCGGGCGATAGCCGTTGAGCTCCCATGCCACAGCGCGGAAGTCAACCTTGCCGTCGATGTCGTAGTCCCACTTCTGGTTGAGGATGGGCTCGGGGCACACGCCGCCTTCGCTCTGGTAGAGCTCGACGAGCTTCTTGTGCAGCAGGTCCATGATCTCGAGGTCGGTCTTCGTGCCCTCGGCGGGCGGGACGGCTTCGTAGCGCCACTGCAGCAGGCGGCCGGAGTTCAGAATCGTGCCCGGCTTCTCCATGATGGAGGCCACCGGCAGGAAGTAGCACTCGGTCTGGATCTCGGAGGCCTTGTCCTTCATGTCCGGGGCGTTCCAGAAGCTGGCCGTCTCGGTCATGTAGAGGTCGGCGCACACAAGCCAGTCGAGGTTCGCGAGGCTCTCGCGGACGCTCTTGGTGTTGCCGGAGGAATGCGCGGGGTTCTGGCCCAGCGCGAAGTAGCCGTGCATCGTGCCTTCGGCCATGTGCTCGAAGGTGCGCATGCTCGTCCAGTTGCCCGGCTTGTACACCTTGGGCAGCCAGTC
>JAUNEQ010000082.1:2544-8627 GCA_030525445.1 Coriobacteriia bacterium
ATGTTGCACACCGCGTCGATGGTGTAACGCGAGTAGTGCTTCTTCATGATCTGGTACACGCAGTTGGGATCCTTCAAGGTAGGATCCTTCTTCGGGGTCTTCAGGACCGGGGTGTCGAATTCCGGCACGCCCTCGCCCTTGACCCAGGCATACGTGGTTTCCGTATCCCACGGGGTCTCGGTGTCCGTCTGATATCCCCAGGTGGACTGGTCGTACGACTTCGTCTCCTCGTTCCAGCCGCTGAAGAGGCCGGTCTCGGGATCGTACGAGAAATCCGGGTTGATCAGGTACGATAGGTTCGTGTAGTTCAGGCAATACTCATGCTGCCATCTGTCGTGCTCGAAGATGTAGTTGATCATGCCGCCGTAGAAGGCGATGTCGGTGCCTGAACGGATGGGGCAGTAGATGTCCGCCAGAGCGGCGGTACGGGTGAAACGCGGGTCCACCACGATCCACGTCGCGCCCTTATCGAGGGCACGGTTGACCCATTTCATCGAAACGGGGTGGTTTTCCGCGTTGTTGGAGCCACACGTGAGAATGTAATCGGCATTCTCCATGTCCTCCCAGTGGCTCGTCATCGAGCCGCGACCGAATGAAGGTGCCAGACCGGCAACCGTGGAGCTGTGTCAAACTCGCGCCTGGTTGTCGACTGCGACCACTCCCAGGCCTCGCATGAACTTCAGGATGAGGTATTCCTCCTCCGAGTTCTGCTGCGAGCCACCCAGGTGGCCGATCGCTTCCAGGCGGTTGACGGTTACGCCGTTCTCGTCCTTCTCGATAAAGTACTTGTCACGCGTGTCCTTCACGTGACGTGCGATGCCATCGATGGCATCTTCCCAGGAGATTTCCTCCCAGTCGCTTGCGCCGGGACGGCGCACGAGCGGGCTGTAATGCCTGTTCGGGTTCTTGATGACCTCACCAGTCGCCGGGTCGACGACCTTGATGAGCTGGAACATCGCCGCGCCCTTCGGGCACAAGCCGCCTTCGTTGATCACGTGGTCCGGGTCACCCTCGACGCTGATGATCTCGCCATCGCGCACCGAAACGACCGAACCGCAGCCACCGGAGCAGTAGCAGCAAATATTGGTGTACTCCTCGGTGTTGACCAGCTTCCATTCTTCATTGGCTTCCATGGCAAACGCTTGCGATTGGGCCGATAGCTCATATGCCATCGAACCGGCAAGCGCGAGACCAGTGGCCTTGAAGAAACTTCTGCGTGTCAGTTCCATATCCCCACACTCCTTTCTCCACACCTCGCTCCTGTAATGCCCGGGGTTCCCTTGCCAACCCCGCAGAGACTAAACTCCTATCGTCATTTTGCTCCCATGGCTCGCTTTAGCACAATGGACAATCGACTTAAAATCGGCGAATGAACTGGGATTTCTTATTCTTTATGACGAATAATGACGGTCGCGCGCTATCTGTTTGCGCACGTTATAGGCGCTGTTTGCCATTCTCGTGCAGTGCCCCATCCCAAATGACGCGCGAAGCAGCGCGCATCCTCGGAGGAGGCTGCCTATCGGGGGACCCTCGTTCGTTACGCCAAAAGGGCGGCCCCCGTGAAGCAGTAGACACGATACGGTGACCACTGGGGCGACCCTCGTTCGCTCTGTCAAAAAGGTGGCTTCCTTGACCGGCAAATTGGAGGCGCAGGTGCATCGAGGATGATAATAATTCGCGGTTTTGTACGATTTTGCGAAAAATCGAGCTTTCGATGTGCAGAATCTGCAGTATTGTTTGATTTTCCGGTGGGGGGTCTGAGTACGGGAAAATCCACGGCGCTTCTACCTGGGGTTTTATCCGCCAAGTACCCCTGCTACTCCGCACCCTCTCCGAAAAATCAAACAATACTGCAGATTCTGCACATCGTATCCCGGTTTTTTGTCAAAAACGCACATAACTGCGATTTTTTATCACATACAACAAGCCTCTGTGTTCAACCACCGTTGACACGGCACGCGCGCGACCCCCGTCATCCAGTCAGGCGGTGCGCGGCGCGCGGGGCGGGCGGCATGATGACAGGGGCAGTCGATGCAATCCCGAGAAGGCCGTGCCCCGTCCCGCTGCAGCCGACGGAAGGGTCGTAGGGGCCCTTCCGTCATCGGATATTACGGGAAAATCCCATTAGAATCCTGAGCGAGCGAAGCGAGCCGAGGGACCTCTCGCAGGTCGAGGTTGGAGCCAACCGGCACTTGCGGGAGGTCCCTCGGCTCCGCGGGCTGAGCCCGCTCCGCTCGGGATGACACCGGCGGCGAACGCCGGCCCCGAGAACCTATCGCGGGTGAGACAGTTTCCCCTGAGGTCTTTGTCTCATTGGGCAACACGAATGAGCGAAGGAAACGACCCGTTTGGTCGGTTTCGCCCCGTCGGGGCGCGCTCACGGTACAATGAGCAGGTGAACGGAGAGGAGGTGGCCTCGATGAGCGAGCGCGAACGCATACGCCTGACGCACTTGACGGAAAAAGGCGGTTGAGCAGCCAAATGGAGTCCGGGTGACCTCCAGGAGATAATGAAACGCATCGCCCCCGCCGCCGACCCCGCGCTCATGCTCGGGTTCGACACGAGCGACGACGCCGCCGTGTACCGCTTGGACGACCACACGGCCGCCGTGCTCACGCTCGACTTCTTCACGCCGGTGGTGGACGATCCCTACGAGTTCGGGGCCATCGCGGCCGCGAACGCGCTTTCCGACGTCTTCGCGATGGGCGGCAAGCCCCTCACGGCCCTGAACATCCTCGCGTTCTCATGCAGCCTGGGCACCGAGGTCGTTGCCGAGGTCATGCGCGGCGGGTCCGACAAGGTGCGCGAAGCGGGCGCGTTCGTCGTGGGCGGGCATTCCGTGGACGACGACGAGCCGAAATACGGCTTGTCGGTGTTCGGCGTGGTCGACCCCGACCACATCGTGCGCAACGAGGGCGCGCAGGCCGGCGACGTGCTGTTCTACACGAAGCAGCTGGGCACGGGCATCTTGAACTCCGCGTTCCGGGCGGGACTCGAGACCGACGAGTCGATGCGGCCCGCCATCGAGAGCATGATGGAGCTCAACCGCGCCGGCGCCGAGGCGATGCTGGAGGCGGGCGTGCACGCAGCCACCGACGTCACGGGATTCGGCCTCGCAGGCCACCTGCACGAGATGCTCGAGGCGAGCGGCGTGGGCGCACGGCTCGATTGGGCATCGTTGCCGCTGTTCGACCGGGTGTGGGAGTATTCCTGCGCGTACTGCCGGCCGGGCAAGAGCTTCCAGATCATCGACTGGGCGCATGCCTTCGTGAAGCAGGGAACCCTCGATGACGCCGAATACGACAACCGCATGGGCGTGATTTGCGACCCGCAGACGAGCGGCGGACTGCTCGTGGCCATTCCGCCTGAAAACGCAGACGTGTTTGCAACCGCGTTCGAACGCCGCACCGGCCGCTCCCCCGCCCGCATCGGCGAGGTCATCGACGCCCCAGCCGGCCTCATCTTCATGCGGTGAGGCGAAAAGGCCTCGGGGGCGTTTGCCCCACTAGTCGTAGACGACGACCTTCGTGCTCCAGGGAATGGTGTCGTAAATCCACTTGGCGTTCTTGATCTTCAGGCGCACGCAGCCTTCCGAGACATCTTCGCCCAGGCGGCCATCCTGGACATCGAACGTGCCCGGCTCGTACTTTATGGAGTGGAACAGGTAATTGCCGCTGAACTGCGTCCAGTAGTAGCAGGTGTAGCCCTCTTCGTCACCGAAGGAATACCCGCGGTCGCCTACCTCGAAGGTGCCGGTGATCGTGGGCGATTCCGGCGCGCCGGTGGAGCAAACCCAGTACTTCACGAGCTTCCACTCGTCGCCTTTCCACTTGAAGATCATCGTGCGCTTTGCCGGGATGTCGACGGCGATGAAATAATCGGTCGCGCTGCCCTCGGCGATGGCGCGCTTCGTCGCCTTCTTCACGACGCGGTCCTTATGCGCCTGCTCGGCCACGCGCACGGCCTCGTCCGTCTGGCTCTGCGCGAACCGGATGATCTCGTTGGCTACAGGATTCGCCGCAAGGTCCATCGCCGCGGCATCGGAAGCCGACCCCGCAACGTCAGTCGCGGAGGAAACCGACAGGCCCCCATCAGCCGCAAGCGCGGGCGCGGCGAATGCGAGAACGCACGCCAGCACGGCCGAAGCGATGAACGAGAACGCCGAACGCGAATGTGCAAGAAGTGGTGTAAACATGCTCCGGATGGTACCAAGAGGATGACCGCGCGCCTCGCTATTTGGGGGAAAGAACACAACTCCCCCGCGCAGGGTGGGGCACCCCCCGGAGGTGGTGTCCCACCAGCTGGGTTACAGCATCTCGATGAAAGCGGCCAGACGGGTCTCGAGCTGGCCGGTGTCGCCGGCCGAATAATCGGTCTCGAGCTTCATGTAGGGAATGCCCGCCGCCTCGACGACCTGCTGCATGCGCGTCGCCTCGATGTTGAAGGTGTGACACGCTTGCAGGATGCAATCGACCACGCCGTCCACCTGGTATTTCTTGGCCATCGCGAGCGAATTCTCGAAACGGCCCTCGTTCGGCGTCATCACCGAGCAGTTGATGGCCAGGTAGCGGTCCGCGATGGCGCGCAGGATGTCATCGGCGTCCTCGTCCACGAGCATGCGGTTCGTGCGCTCGCCACCGCAATCGTCCAAGCACACGATGGAGCCGCCATTTTCCTCGATGACGCGGCCGACCTTGTTGATGAGGCCGCCAGACGGGCAGCCCGTGAGCATGATGCGTTTCGCGTTCGGGCTCACGCCCTCCCCCGCCTGGGCTTTCGCCGCGTACTTGGCCGCGAGCGCCTCGACCTTTCCCGTGAACTCGGTCACATCGAAGCTGAAGGTCCCCGCCATGAGCGTGCTCATGAGCTCGACGCCGGGCATGGGCGCCGGCGTGGCCATCTGCACTTCGTACAGGCTGATGAGCGCACGGCGCAGCCGGTTGCGGCGACGCACCGCCGCACGCAGGTCGTCGTCGGTGATCGTGATGCCAAATCGCCGTTCGAGTTCCTCCTTGAAGAAGCGGACCTCCTGATACCAGCCTTCCGCCTCGTGTGGGCGGCTGCTTCCCTGCGGCAGGTGCAGCACGTGCACGGGCTTGAGGTCGGCGAGCAGCTCATACATCTTCTTCTTGCCATCGCACGTGGTCTCGCCCACGATGAGGTCGCTGAAATACGTGAACGGGCACTTCTGCGAGTAGGCGAATCCGTACGTCGACTTGATGAGCGGGCACAGGTTCGCCGGCAGCATGGATTCCGCAGCGGAAATCGTCTCGTCGCTCGTCCCGCACAGGCCCACGGCCGCAGCACCCGCCGCATCGATGATCTCGAGCGGCGTATACGAGCACAGGAATCCCACGAGCCTCCCGCCGGCCTCCTTGTATTCCTTCACCTTCATGAAGCTCGCCTTGCGCGCCTCATTGAATTCTTCGTACGTCTTGGGCAGCCGTGCGTCCATGCGATGTTCCTCTCAATCTCAACCAACGCTCCGTTAAACCACCGTTGACATATGCGCTCGAGGGCCGGTGTTCGCCATCGGTGTCATCCCGAGCGGAGCGCCGAAGGCGCGCAGCCGAGGGACCTCCCGCAAGCGCCGGTTGGTTCCAACTTCGACCTGCGGGAGGTCCCTCGACTCGCTTCGCTCGCTTGGGATGACATCGGGGGTCGCGCATCCCGCGTCAACGGCGGAAGTCAACCAAAGGGGGCTGTCCCCTTTGGTTGGCATCTGCGTTAACTCAGCGCCGCGCCGATGGCGCCGGCGTAACGGGCCTCGGGGCAGCTGGACACCGGGGCGCCCAGCTTGGCGGAAAGGCGCTCGATCACGTAGTCGTTCTCGCAAAGCCCACCGGTGAGGAAATAGGCCTCGCCGGGAATGCCGCGCACGAGCGTCACCACGCGGCCCACGACGCTCTCGATGACGCCGTTGGCGATGTTCTCGAGCGGCTCGCCGCGGCCGACGAGGCTGATGACCTCGCTCTCCGCGAACACCGTGCACATGCTGGAAATGGCGGTGGGCTCGCCCGCGGCCGCAAGCTCGGCCATGCGCTGCTGGCTCACGCCCATGCGGTTCGCCATGACCTCCAGGA
>JAUNEQ010000258.1 GCA_030525445.1 Coriobacteriia bacterium
CCCTGGCTCTCGGTCTTGGGAACGCGCTGCACGCGGTGCACGCCGCTCTCGAACTTCATGATGGAGTAGACCTTGTCGCCCTTCACCTTGAACTGGATGGTCTTGTAGCCGCCGGCCTCGGACGGGCTGGAGTCCATGAGCTCGATCTTCCACTTATGCTGATCGCAGAAGCGCTGGTACATCTTGAAGAGGTCGCCCGCGAAAATGGCTGCCTCGTCACCGCCGGCGCCGCCGCGGATCTCGACGATAATGTCCTTCTCGTCCGCCGGGTCGGCCGGAATGAGCATGACCTTGATCTCGTCCTCGAGCTCGGGCAACTCAGCCTCGATGCGCGCGATTTCCTCCTGGCCGAATTCCTTCATCTCGGGGTCGTCGAGCATCTCGCGCGCTTCTTCCAGGTCCTCGCAATCCTGCACGTAGGCACGTGCCTTCGCGACGAGCGGGCCCTGGTCGGAAAACTCCTTCGCGAGCTTCGCGTATTCCTTCTGGTCGGCGACGATTGCCGGGTCGCCCATCTTCTTCTCGAGCTCGCCATACGCGCCGATGATTTTCTCGAGCTTCTCGCGCATGCTCGTGCCCTTTTCCTTAACTGCCATGTGTTATCCCCTATCCTTATCTCAACGAGTCAAATGACCAGTTCTTTTGCCCTATTTGGTTGCTATCAGCGCTGCGGCCGCTTCGGCGGCGATGGCGCCGTCCGCCGCTGCGGTGACCACCTGGCGCAGCTTCTTCGTGCGCACGTCACCCACGGCATACACGCCGGGAATATTGGTCTCGCAATCCTCGCCTGCAACGATGTACTCGCCCTCAAGCTCGATCTGACCCGAGAACAGGTCGCTGTTGGGAATGTTGCCGATGGCGACGAACACCGCGGCCGCATCCATCGTCTGGGTCTCGCCGCTCGCGAGGTCCTTGAGCGTGATGGACCCGAGCTTGCCCTCGGCCTCGTGGAGTTCGGTGATGCGCGTGCGGAACTTGAAGTCGACGTTTTCCGTCGCCTTCAGGGAATCGACGAGCACCGCGGTCGCTTCGAGCTGCGGCTTGCGGTAGACCACGGTCACGCGGTTGCACAGGCGCGACAGGTAAAGCGCATCTTCAACCGCCGTGTTCCCGCCGCCGTAGACCACGACGTCCTTCCCACGGAAGAACCCGCCGTCACACGTGGCGCAATAGGAGATGCCGCGGCCATGAAGCACGTCCTCGCCCTTCAGGCCCATCTTGCGGTTGCGGGCACCCGTCGCGATGATGACGGTGCGCGCTTCGTATTCGCCGGTATCGGTGGTGAGCACCTTGGGCTGCGCGGCGAGATCGGCCTTCACCACGCGCTCGTTGATGGTGCGCGCGCCGAAACGCTCGGCCTGCTGCTTGCATGCCCAGGCGAGGTCGAAACCGCCCACGCCTTCCGGGAAACCCGGGTAGTTGTCGATGGTCTGGATATTCGCGAGCTGCCCGCCCGCGCCCATGCTCTCGAAGACCACTGCGTTAAGCCCGGCGCGTGCGGCATACAGCGCTGCGGTCATGCCGCCAACACCGCTGCCGATGATCGCTACATCGATGATCTGCTTCTCTTCTGCCATCTTCGTTCCTTTTCCGCTATCCCCACGAATTCTCGTCATGCGTCGCGCTTTCGTCGCGCGACTTCCACTATGCAAAAGCGACCCGGGCGCCTGCAGGCTCCCGGGTCGCTTCTATGTGAGTACAGCTAGTTGAACAGGTTCATGACGGCCGGCTTCGGCTGTGCGCCGATGAGCTGCTTCTTGGCCTGGCCGTTCTCGAACAGGATGAGCGTGGGAATGCTCATGATGCCATACTGCGCAGCAATCTGCTGGGCCTGGTCGACGTCGACCTTGTACACGTAGGCGCTGCCTGCCTTCTCGGCGGCAATCTCCTCGATGACGGGAGCCATCATCTTGCACGGGCCGCACCACGTGGCGAAAAAGTCCACGAGCACCGGCTTGTCGGCATTCAAGACCTTCTGCTGAAACTCCGCGGCGGAAATCTGCTCTGCCATATCGTTACCTTCTTCCTGCCTGCCCAAATGCACTTGCATCGGGCGCTATCTATTTCGCAGACACTCTAACATGAACAGGCATTCCCTGGCTACTCGCCTACGAAAGGCGCACAATATGTTGTGAACGGAACCCGACAAACGACCCCGAGTCATTTGCCAGCTCGGGG
>JAUNEQ010000083.1 GCA_030525445.1 Coriobacteriia bacterium
GTTGAACTTGCGGTAGTACGCGCGGGGACGCCCGCAACGGCCGCAACGGTTGTGCTCGCGCGTCGAGAACTTCGGCTCGCGCTTCGCCTTGGCGATCATCGATTTCTTTGCCATGCAAATCCTTCTTTCCTCTTGCCGATTTCCAGCAACTTGGATGTATCCAAACCAGCCGTGCGGTGCGCATCCCTGCACGGCCGGAAAAGAACTACTTCTTGAACGGGAAGCCCAGCTTGTCGAACAGGGCGCGGGCGGCCTCATCGGTCTCCGCCGTGGTGACGAAGGTGATGTCCATGCCGCGGGTGCGGTCGATCTTGTCATAGTCGATCTCGGCGAAGATCAGCTGCTCCTGGATGCCCAGGGAGTAGTTGCCACGGCCGTCGAAGCTGTCCGGGTTGATGCCGCGGAAGTCGCGGACGCGCGGCAGCGCGATGGACAGCAGGCGGTCCAGGAACTCCCACATGCGGTCGCCACGCAGGGTGACCTTGGCGCCGATGGCCTGGCCTTCACGCAGGTGGAAGGCAGCGATGGACTTCTTGGCGCGACGGATGGTGGGCTGCTGGCCGGTGATGGCGCGGAGGTCGGCCACGGCACCGTCCATGAGCTTGGCATCGCCGGCGGCACGGCCGACGCCCATGTTCACGACGATCTTCTCGAGACGCGGAATCTGGTTCACGTTCGCGAGGCCCAGCTCCTCAAAGAGCTGCTGGGCGATTTCGTTCTGGTACTTTTCCTTCAGACGAGGAGCCATTTTTTTCCTTTCCGATGATTTGAACCCTGGATTTCCGACCCAAGGTCCCTCCTCTGCAAAAAAATGCAGCGAGGGTCATAATACGCCCAGAAGTTCCCCTTTGCCAGGGGAACTTCGGGAACGCACTTTATTTACTTAATGGTGGCACCGCACTTCTTGCAGGCGCGGAACTTCTTGCCATCCTCAACCTTATGAGCCACGCGGGTGGTCTTGCCGCAAGAGGGGCAGACGAGCTGGACGTTCGAGACATCCAGGGGAGCCGCCATCTTGGTGAGACCGCCGGTCTGGTTCTGCTGGGTGGGGTGCATGGCCTTCGTGACGATGTTCACGTTCTCGACGATGACGCGGCCCTTAGCCGGAATCGCCTTGATGACCTCGCCCTCGGCGCCCTTGTCCTTGCCGGCGATGACGCGGACCTTGTCACCCTTTTTGATGTTCATCTTTGCCATTGTTGGTACAACCTTTCGCTAGAGCGTCTCGGGAGCCAGCGAGACGATCTTCGTGAACTTGCGCTCGCGCAGCTCACGGGCGACCGGCCCGAAGATACGGGTGCCGCGGGGGGCGCCATTGGCGTCGACGAGCACGCACGCATTCTGGTCGAAGCGGATGTACGAACCGTCGTCGCGACGGACTTCCTTCTTCACACGGACGATAACGCAGCGCACGACTTCGCCCTTCTTCACCTGACCGTTGGGGATAGCCTCCTTGACGGAGCAGATGATGATGTCGCCCAGGCCCGCATAGCGACGCTTGGAGCCGCCGAGGACCTTGATGCACTGCACCTTGCGGGCGCCGGAGTTGTCGGCCACCGCGAGCATGGATTGCATCTGAATCATGTGCTTTCCTTCCTTACTTACTCAACGTTGATGGACCGACGATTACTTCGCCTTTTCGACGATCTCGATGAGGCGCCAGCGCTTCATCTTGCTCAGCGGGCGGGTTTCCATGATGCGGACGGTGTCGCCCACGCCAGCCTCGTTGTTCTCGTCATGGACGTGGAACTTCTTGGTGGTGGTCATCATCTTGCCGTACACCGGATGCGGCTTGCGCTCCTCGGTCATGACGACGATGGTCTTGTCGTTCACGTCGGAAACGACGACGCCCTGGCGAACTTTGCGGGAATTACGCTCTTCAGCCATTGTTCACTCCTTTCTAGTTCGCCTTCGCGGCGGCAATCTCACGCGCGCGCATCTCGGTCTGGATGCGGGCGATGTCCTTCTTCACCTGGCCGACGCGAGCCGTGTTGTCGAGCTGGCTCGTGGCCATCTGGAAGCGCAGATTGAACAGCTCCGCGCGGGCCTCTTGAAGCTTCGCCTGCAAATCGTCAGACGAGAACTCGCGGATCTCGGAATACCTCATTAGTCCTGATCCTCACTTTCACGGTGGACGATCTTGCACTTGATGGGGAGCTTGTGGATGCCCAGGCGCAGGGCCTCGCGGGCGGTCTCGTCATCAGTGCCGGAAATCTCGAACATGATGCGGCCCGGCTTCACGACTGCCACCCATGCTTCCGGGGCGCCCTTGCCCTTGCCCATGCGGGTCTCGGCGGGCTTCTTGGAAATGGGCTTGTCCGGGAAGATGGTGATCCAGACGTTACCGCCACGCTTCATCTTACGGGTGATAGCGACACGGCATGCCTCGATCTGGCGGTTGGTGATCCACGCACGGTCGAGAGCCTGGATGCCCCAGACGCCGTGGTTCAGCTGGGTGCCACCCTTAGCGTTGCCCTTCATCGAGCCGCGCTGCACCTTGCGGTGACGAACACGTTTAGGAGCTAGCATTACTTATCCCTCCTGTCGTTGCGATCGTTGCGGTCGCCGCGACGGCGACGATCCGGACGGGACGTACCCTCGAGTGCCGGCTGCGGAGCCTTCTGGCCGGGCATCACGTCGCCGTGATAGACCCACACCTGCACGCCGATGGAACCCATGGTGGTGGCGGCGGTGCAGAAGCCGTAGTCGATCTTGGCACGCAGGGTGTGCAGCGGCACGCGACCCTCGCGGTACCACTCACGGCGGCACATTTCAGCGCCACCCAGACGGCCGGAGCACTGGATACGGATGCCCTTGGCACCGCTCTTGCGAGCGGACTGGACAGCCTTGCGCATCGCACGGCGGAAGGCAACGCGGCCCTCGAGCTGCTCGGCGATGTTCTGGGCGATGAGGTTGGCGTCGAGCTCGGGGCGCTTGACCTCGATGACCTCGATGGAAACCTTGCCGTTGGCAACCTTGGACAGCTTCTTGCGCAGGTTGTCGATCTCGGCGCCCTTCTTGCCGATCACGATGCCCGGGCGGGCGGTCGTGATGATGACCTTGATCTTGTCGCCAGCGCGCTCGATCTCCACGCGGGAGACGGCGGAATGGGCGAGCTCCTTGTCCAGGAACTTGCGGATGGCGAGGTCGTTGTGCAGGTTCTCTGCGTAGTCCTTATCGGAATACCAGCGGCTGCGCCAGTCCTCGATAACACCGAGACGGAAACCGGTGGGGCTTACTTTCTGGCCCATGACTTATGCCTCCTCTCGGTTGGCGACGACGATGGTGATGTGGCTGGTGCGCTTGCGGATGCGGCTCGCGGAGCCCTTCGCGCGCGGACGAATGCGCTTCCACGTGGGGCCCTCGTTCACGTAGGCTTCCTTCACGTATAGGTTGTTCGCGTTCATGTTGTTGTTGTTCACGGCGTTCGCGATGGCGGAGTTCAGGGTCTTCTCGACAACCTCGGCCACAGCGCGCTGCGTGTAGGCCAGGGTCTCCAGGGCGGCATCGGTGTTCTTGCCGCGGATCTGGTCGACGACCAGGCGCGCCTTGCTCGCGGAGACGCGAACGTAACGGGTGACTGCTCTAGCTTCCATTCCTTATTTCTCCTTTGCGCGATGGCCCTTGAAGGTGCGGGTGGGAGCGAACTCGCCAAGCTTGTGCCCGACCATGGACTCGGTGATGTAAACGGGCACGTGCTTGCGGCCGTCGTGCACGCCGATGGTGTGGCCAACCATCTCGGGGAAGATGGTGCTCGCGCGAGACCAGGTCTTGATGACGTTCTTCTCGCCGGCAGCGTTCATGGCCTCGATGCGCTCGAGCAGGCGAGGCTCTACGAACGGTCCCTTTTTCAAACTTCTGCTCACTTATTTCTCCTAACGCTTCTGCGCTACTTCTTGCGGCGGCGGATGATGAGACGGTTGCTGGCCTTCTTCTTATTGCGGGTGCGATGGCCCTTGGCCGGCTGGCCCCACGGAGAGACCGGATGACGGCCCGAGGACTTGTTCTTGCCCTCGCCACCGCCGTGCGGGTGGTCGACCGGGTTCATGACGGTACCGCGGACGGTCGGGCGGATGCCCTTCCAGCGGTTACGACCGGCCTTGCCGACCTTGATGTTCGAGAACTCAGCGTTGCCGACTTCGCCGATCGTGGCGCGGCAGGTGAGAAGCACGCGACGCATTTCGGAGGAGGGCATACGCAGGATGGCGTACTTGCCTTCCTTAGCCATGAGCTGAACGCTGGTGCCGGCGGCACGGGCGATTGCGGCGCCCTTGCCAGGCTGGAGCTCGATGGCATGGATGGTGGTGCCCACGGGGATCGCGGACAGCGGCATGGCGTTGCCCGGCTTGATGTCGGCGCCGATGCCGGACTCGATCTTGTCGCCCACCTTCAGGCCCTTCGGGTGAAGGATGTAGCGCTTCTCGCCGTCCACATAGTGGAGCAGCGCGATGCGGGCGTTGCGGTTCGGGTCATACTCGACGGTCGCGACCTTGGCGGGGATGCCGTCCTTGTCGCGCTTGAAATCGATGATGCGATAACGGCGTTTGTTGCCACCGCCCTGATGACGGGTGGTCACACGACCGTAGTTGTTGCGACCTGCCTTCTTCGGCAGAGGCGCGAGAAGCGACTTCTCCGGCTTGTCCGTCGTGATCTCCGCGAAGTCGGAGACCGTCTGGAAGCGGCGGCCGGGGCTGGTCGGCTTGTACTGCTTGACTCCCATTTCTTTCCTTTCTTCTAGCCTTTGGCGCCCGCTCACCGCTTAACCGCCTGGGATAACGGTTTTCGATTCCGGGCTACCACGCGTCCGGGTGTATCCATACCCATACAGACGCAAGCTAGAAGTATAGCTGCGTTGTCGCGGCTATTCAAGAATTGGCTTTTCCGCACACAAACCGCACAAACCCATAAGGCCGAGGAGGGACGCCCCACCTCGCTACCCCGCACGCAGCCGGTTTTGTGCCAGGGTATGGCGGGACCTGGCTGAGAACCGGCTGCGTGCTGGGCACGGAGCCGGTTTTGTGCCACAGCCCATGCTCCCCTGGCTGAGAACCGGCAGCGTGCCCAGCACGGCGCCGGTTTTGTGCCAGGGGACGCTGACCGATGGCTGAGAACCGGCTGCTTGCTGGGCACAGAGCCGGTTCTGTGCCAGTTTTCGGCTGAGAACCGGCTGCGTGCTGGGCACGGAGCCGGTTTCGTGCCATGAAAGCCGGGGGTCTGGCTGAGAACCGGCCGCGTGCGGGGTGCGGGTTTCCCGGGATGCTCAAGCCCGATAGTCCGCACCTGGATGCACGGTTTTCGACGCTGCGTGTGCGCTGCAACCGGGTTCGTGCCTGGATGCGCACTCGCGGAAACGCATAACCCCAGGTCGCACTCAAAACACGTGGGAAACCGAGCTGGATTTGCGTGCATCCAGCGCACTTGCGGCCCCCAGCGCGCATCGGGCGTCGAAAAGTGCGCACGCGGCGTCGAACTCCGGGAGCCGGGGCCGGGCAGTTGCCTGCGCTTGCGGGTTCGACGCTGGATGCACGGTTTTTCAACGCTGCGTATGCGCTCAGGCCGGGTTCGTACCCGAATGTACACTCGCGGGAAAGCATTTCCCCAGGTCGCGTTAAAAACACGCGGGAAACCGAGCGGGATTTGCGTACATCCAGCGCACTTGCGGCCTTCAACGTACATCGGGCGTCGAAGATCGTGCATCCAGCGCACTTGCGGCCCCCAGCGCGCATCGGGCGTCGAAAAGTGCGCACGCGGCGTCGAACTCCGGCCGTCGGGGCCGGCCGGCCGTCGCCTACTGATGCAGAATCTGGCGGCCGATGGCGTCGGCGCGGGCGGCGAAAACCTGCGTGAGGGCGAGAACGAGCGCATCCTCGTCGTATGCGGCGATATCGCCCAGGGCGCCGGCGAGCCAGGCGCCGAATTGCGCATCGCAATAGCCTGCCGCCTGTTCGAGTTCGTAAAGGCCGGCATCCGCCTCTTCCCCGCTCTCGCATGCGAGCAACACGGGGTCGACGCTGGCAAAGGACGGCGCCGCCTTCGCATGGAGCGGTGCTTCGAATCCCGCATCGGCCTCGAACTCTCCCACGCCCACCACGCGCATCGCCGCGGCAAGCGAAGCCGGCACAAGCACGAGCGGACGCTCGGAACCATCCAGGGAAAACGCGAGCGACGCGAGCTCGGAGAGCTCCACACCCGCGCACACGATGATGGGGGCGTCTTCCGCCAGGTTCATCTGCGCAAGCGCGCCCAGCAACTCGCCCATGCACGACCAGGCATCTGCCGGATCAACCGGGGGAACGGAGATATCGGTTACGCGGAAATCAGCCGCGGAAAGCGTTTCCTTCAGCACGGGAAGGCAACGCGTGCTCGCCTCGGCATCGCACACGACAAGGCAACGGCTCGCGGCAACCCCGGCGGCGCGCAGGTTGGCGCCCAGCTGGGAAGCCACTCCCCCGCCGATGCGCACGGCATATTCCGCCCTGTCGGGGAACTCCACGATCACACGGCTCTTGGTCATGGCCAAGCCTTTCTCAAACGCTATCGATCCTCGTGCGGAATCTATTCTTCCTCGGCAACGGGGACGAGGACCTTCGCCTTGATGAGGATGTCCTCAACCTCGTTGGCAATCTGCCACACCGACTTCTTGCTCGTCATGACCCACGCATCCGCGACTTCCAGGTACAGCGGCTTGCGTTCCTCGTTGGTGCGGCGGGCCACCTCGATGTTCTGGAACATCGGCCGGCTCGAGGCATCGCCGATACGCACGGCTGCTTCATCCGCGCTCACCTGCAGGTAGATGACGAAACCCGTCTCCTTCAGGATCTGGCGGTTGACGGAGCGCTTGATGATGCCACCGCCGCATGACACGATCATCGGATCGGTCTCGTACGCGAAATGCGACAGCACATCGGTCTCGATTTCGCGGAACCCATCTTCGCCCGACTCGGCGAAGATCTCGGCGCAGGTCTTGCCTTCGCGGCGCTCGAGGAATGCATCGAGGTCCACGCACGACAGGCGCACGAGACGCGCGAGGCGACGCGATACCGTGGTCTTGCCAGCACCCATGAACCCGACGAAGTACACGGGGCACTTCAGCTCGTAGAGCTGTTGGGCCTCGGCGGAAGGCTGGTACGTGCGGGCCTTCGACGCGTTCCCGATGTTCTCAAAGACGTTCTCACCCTTCTTCATAGCGCAGCCTCCTCTCTATTTCGTCCGATTGCGTAGACGCTGCTTGTATTGCTCGATGTTCGCGAGGATATCGGTCATGTTGGCATCGCCGAACTGTTTGAGATAGGCGTTTGCCAGCACGAAGGCCACTTCGGATTCGGCGACGACTGCCGCGGCGGGCACGGCACACACGTCGCTGCGTTCCCTGGAGGCTTCCGCCACCTCGAAGGTATCCAGGTTCACGGTGGCAAGCGGGCTCGCCATCGTGGGAATGGGCTTCATGGCGCAGGTCATCACGAGGGGCATCCCGTTGGTCATGCCGCCCTCGAGGCCGCCGGCGTTGTTCGTGGCGCGCACGAACTTGCGACCGGAAAGCACGATGGGGTCATGCACCTGCGACCCCGGAAGCGCCGCCGCCTGGAAGCCGATGCCGAACTCCACGCCCTTGATGGCGGGGACGGCGAAGAGCGCCGCACCGAGCTGCGAGGTGAGCCGCTCGGGGCCCGAGGCATAGTCGCCCAAGCCTTCCACCAGGCCCGATGCGACGACGCGGAACGTCCCGCCCAGGCTCACGCCCTCGTCGATGGCGCGGTCGATGGCGTCTTTCATGGCCTCCGATGCCGCAGGATCGGGACAGCGGACGTCGCTCATCTCGATCTGCAGCGGCGTGTAGTCGGCGCAACGGGTCATGGGCTCTTCCTCGTCCCACGCCGCATCGCCGATGCGGGTCACGTACGAAGTGACCTCCACGCCCACCGCCGCGAGGAACTCGCGTGCAATGCCGGCCGCAGCCACCCGGGCCGCGGTCTCACGTGCGCTCGACCGCTCGAGGATGTCGCGGCAATCGAATCGGTCGCGCTTGAGCACACCCACGAGGTCGGCGTGTCCGGGACGCGGCGTGACCTCACGCACGAGATCGGCCGGGGCATCGTCGAACACGGCCATGCGGTCGGTCCAGTTTTCCCAGTCGCGGTTTTTCACCTGAATGGCCACCGGCGTTCCGAGCGTCTTTCCAAAACGCACGCCGGAAAGCACCGTGGCGGTGTCGGTTTCGATGCGTTGCCTGCCGCCGCGGCCATAGCCGCCCTGGCGCCGGGCCAAATCGCTGTTGATATGGTCTTCGGAAATCGCCAACCCGGCGGGAACGCCGCTTACGATGGCGGTAAGGCAGGGGCCGTGGCTCTCGCCTGCCGTGATGAATTGCATGTTGTATTAACCCTTCGGTTGCATGTGATTGAATGGCATTCTAGCACGAGCCGCGTGAAACCGACCAAATTAGCTGTGAAAGGATATACATATGTAGGGGCGGGGATGGGACGCCGGGCTTGGTGGGACACCACCTACGGGGTGGTGTCCCACCAAACCACCGTCCCCGAGCTGGCAAATGACTCGGGGTCGTTTGTCGGGTTCCGTTCACAACATATT
>JAUNEQ010000008.1 GCA_030525445.1 Coriobacteriia bacterium
GCGACGGTGGACTCGAAGCGGCCGGCGCGCGCGGCGCGCGGGTTGGCCGGGCGGGCCGGGGCGGCCTCGGGCTCGGCGGGCTTGACGGCCACGGGGGCCTCGTACTCGCCGGCCTCGTCGGGCATCGCGACGACCTGCTGGTTGGACGGGTCCTCCTCGATGAGAACCGGTTCGGGTTCGGGTTCAGCCGCAACAACCGGCTCGGGCTCGGGAACAACCACGGGCTCCGGCTCCGGCTCCGGCATCGGCTCGGGCTCGGGTTCCGGCTCGGGTTCAGGGACGGCTTCGTATTCGCGCTCAAGCGTCGCGGTGTCATACGATGCGTTCACCGACGTGATGCCCATGCGCTTCGGCGCATACGCCGTCTGATACGTGAGCGCCGCAGCGGCAGCGGCAGCGGCCGCAGGTGCGGCAGCGACCTGCGGTTCCTCGGCGCTCGACTCGTCAACCTCGTTGGCGCCAAAGTCGTAATCGGCGTCCTCTTCGACGAACTCGTCATCCTCGTCGCGGCCAAACAGGCGGTTCCAGAAACCGGAGATACGGCTCATGAAGCCTTCGCGCTCCGGCTCGTCTTCCCATTCGTCCTCGAACGCTTCGTCTTCGTAGACGGGCTCGTCCTGGACGGCTTCCTGCTCGTAGCTATATTCCTCGGTAGGCTGCTCCTGCACGGGCTCGTACACCGGCTCCGGTTGGGGCTCGGGTTCGGGCATCGGCGCGGGCTCGGGCTCGAAGCCAGGCTCCTCTTCGATCTCCAGTTCGGGCTCGGCAACCGGCTCGACGACCAGCTCGGGCTCGGGTTCAGCCACCTGCTCCAGCTCGGCGGCAGGCTCGGGCTCGGGCTCGGCCACGGGTTCCGGAGCCTCGTCAAACTCGGGCGCAGGCACGAACGCAAACTGCGTGGTGGCGTCCAAATCATCATCTTCGTCATCCGTCACCGGCACGACGGGTGCCGGCTCCGGCTCGGGCTCGGGCTCCTCAAAACCAACCGGCTCGTCAAAGTCCTCCAGCTCTTCGATGAACATCGTCTGTTCCCGCTGCCCGGGCACCACCGGCACCGGCGCAACGACCGGCTCGATGGAATCCTCGGGAAGCACGACATCGAAGCCGGTGAAATCGTTCTCGTATTCCGGCATCGGCAGCGGCTCGTCGATGATAACCGACTCCAGGCCGCCCTCGGGCTCGGCAGCCTCGACGACCGGCGCGACCTCGTCCTCGTCTTCCACGAAAACCGGCTCTTCGTAAGTCGTCTCCTCGAAGGGCGTGTCGGCGGACGGCGCTTCCTCGATCGGCTGGTAGGCATCCTCTTCGTACGTGTAGTCCTGCTCCTCGTAGTCGGGCGTGGGAGCAATCTTGTTCGTGAAGCGCGAGAACGCACCGGACATGCGATCGCGCAGGTCGGCGAAGCGGGACGGCTCGTCATCGTAGGCCTCGTCCTCTCCCTCGCCTTCGGCCTCGGACGTCGGCGCGGCTTCCGCGGCAGCCTGCTCGTCGGAATCGTCAGAGCCGTCGGAATAGCCCTCGAAATCGACGCCGTCTTCCTCTTCGTTGGCGGGCGGAATGATGGCCTCGCGAATGCGCGAGAAGAAGCCGCCCACGCGAGCGCCAATGCTCACGTCCTCGGGCTCTTCCTCTTCATATTCTTCTTCGTATTCTTCGTCGAAGACCTCGTCCTGGGCCACCGGCTGCTCGGCAGCGGCAGGCTCGTCGAAGTCGGCGTAGTCGGCATACTCGTCTTCCGCGTACTCGCCGTCGCCGATGATCTCGACCAGCTCGGCATCGAGAATCTCGATATCGTCGTCGTCCAAATCGATGACGTAGTCGTCTGCAGGCTCCTCGGCGGGCTCTTCCGCGGGCTCGACGGGCTCGACGGGCTGCTCGGGAGCCGCCTCCTCGACGGCAACCGGCTCGGGCTCGGGCTCGGGCTGCGGTTCGGCAACGGCAGCGGGCTCTTCGAATTCGTCATCGCCCATGTCGAACTCGTCCTCGGGCTCGAACGCCACGACCTCGCCCTGCGTTCCCACCGGCGGGAATGCCGCAGTGGAAGACGGCGCGGGCGCCGGCTCGGGAGCAACCACGGGCTCCGGCTCGGGCATGGGCTCGGGTTCGGGCGCGGGCTGCGGCTCCGGCTCGGGCGCCGGTTCGGGCGCGGGAGGCGCGAAGCTCTCGCGCATCTGGCGCAGGCGCGCCTCGGTCTCTTCGTCCACCAGGGAATTCGCCTGCTGGAAGTGAGTGGAGCTTTCCTTCACCGCCGCATCGAGCGCGTCGGCATACTGGGAGCGCTTCGCGGGGATGTCCACCGGGCGGTTCGCCTTTGCACGGGCGGCGGTGTACCACGCCGGCTCGGACGGCTGCTGGCGGGTCGCCGCGTATGCGGCAACGCCGGCGACGGCCGCAGCGGCGGTTGCGGCTTCGGCAACGGGCTCCTGGACTGCGGCGACGGCCTCTTCGGCGACGGCCTCGGCGGCGGTGGCAGCAGCTTCAACGGCCGTTTCGGCAACGGCCTCGGTGGCCTCGGCGACGGCCGGCGCGGCTTCGACAACCGGCGCGGGCGCGGGCGCGGGCTTTGCGCCCTCTTCGCCGAAGTCGAGGAAGATGTCCTCGTTCACGGCCTCGCCGGTGAGCGCGGCAATGGCGGCCTTCGCGGAGCGCAGGCGGCCTGCAGCGGAATCATCTTCGGGCTCGACGGCCGGTGCGGCGGGAGCTTCGTCCGCCTCCTCGGGGCCTTCCGCAAAGTCATTCGCGTACGGCACGGCGGGGGCATTGGCCGGCGCTTCGGCCGGAGCGGTCTCCACGACGTCGTCGGCGTAGGACAGCTCGACGCCCTCGGGCACCACGCCAGCGGCGCGGGCGGCGCGCTCGCCGTGGACTACCGGCTCTTCTGCCGGCTCGTCGTCGCGGCGGGTGGCGCGGGCATGCGGAGCGTTTTCCGGAGCAGCGGTGCCATCGATGCGGCGCAGCACCTCGAGCATCACGGCGACGCTCGCGGCGTTGTTGTTCGCGCCCTCGTTGAACGCGGAGAAGCGGCGCAGCGCGATGAAGACCATCGGCAGCACCATGAACAGGAGCGCCAGCACGCACAGCAGCGACAGGATGGCGCTCACGACGCCCAGGCTTCCGGCGAGCACGATGTTGCGTAGCAGGATGAGGATGGGCGATGCGATCACGGAAACAGCAGCGGCCTTCATGATGAACGCGTACACGCTCGTCATGCGCGGGCGCGCCTCTTGCTGCACGCGTCCGCTGTCATAGTTGGTGACGACGACGATCTTGCGGGGCGTGCCCATGCGCTGGCTTTCCATCCCCGGCTTGTACTTCACCACGACGTTCTGGCTGATGTCACGCGTGAGAAGCCGCGCCAGGATGGGGCGCTTCGCGATGACTTCGATCGCGTAGAGGATGGCGCACACGAGCCCCAACACGAACGTCACGATGCTCGTGACGGGGAAGATGAAGGCTACGAGCAGGCAAACGAACGCGACCGCCAGGTAGATGACATCCACCAGGTCGGAGTTCGCCATGCAGTTGATGTCCTCTATCTCGGCGTGGAAACCCGTGCGCTGGTGCACCTTGTCGGCAATGTAGAGAGCGGCTTGCTGCTCTTCTTCGGTACCAGCGGGACGGGGGCCCACCTCCTGGGATAGGTAAGTGACATCGTCCATCAATTCAGCCATTTTTCAGCCCTTTCTAGGGGTTAATCGTCGCTTGCGCATTTGGAAAAGTATTATACGGCAATGCAAGGCGCATCCGAGCACCAACCCGCCGCTTCACGATATCCCCGATGTGCGTAATACCGGCGTAAACCCACCGTGGGAGGAGCCCGCGGTAGATTGCGCGCGACCTATCGCGGGGACTGCCCCGTGATAGGTCGTGGTTAGAGTTGCTCTGCGGAATTGGGGTACATCGCGGCGACGTTGTCCTCGTCAAGCCTGCCGGGGGCGGTTTTCGCGCTGGAAAGCGCGGCGGCCACGGCGGCACGTGCGGAATTCACCGCCTCGTCGAGCTCGGACACCACGGCCTTGCGCTGTTCGGCGGTTGTGCGGGGCGCTTCGGCCTCGCCCGCTTTCTCGCCCGTGGTTTCTTCCAGCGCGGGGACCATCTCGGGGGTGATACCCAAGGCGTGCATGGCCATGCGCATCGTATTGCCGTAGGTGTGCGCCTCATCCATGGCGCGGCGCATCGTGTTGTCGCACTTCACCTTCGTGGCCATCTCGAAATTGCGGGATACGCGCTCGGCCTCGTCCATGCGCAGCTGAGCCTTCAGCCGCGTCTCGGCCATGATGGTCTCGGCGTCGGCCTTCGCCTTCGCGATGATCTCTTCGGCCTGCTCGGCGGCTTCCGCCTGCGCGCGTTCGCGGATTCCGTTGGCTTCCTCGTTGGCCTGCTTGATGATGCCGTCGGCCTCGCCCTGCGCGCGAAGTGCGGCGCGCTTGGCCTCGTCGGCCTCGGCCTGCGCACGTTTGGCCTGTTCGCGGGCTTCGTCCGCAGCCACGCGGGCGGCGGCGCGAATCTGCTCGGCCTCGGCGGCGGCGTCGCTGCGCACCTGGTCGAGCTGATCCTGCGCGTCGAGCTTCGCCTGTGCCACCAGGGCCTGCGCCTTCGACTGCGCCTCGCGCACCAGCTCGCCGCGACCGCGGTAGAGGCGCTCGATGTTGTCCAGGTATTGATCGGCCGCGGCCTGCGCTGCCTCGAACACGCCATTCAGCCTCATGGAGGCCTCGGCGATGGAGCCGGCGTCAAGCAAGTCCAGCTGACGTTCCGCGAGCTGCGCGCGGGCTTCGGAAAGCTCGGCTTTCAGCTGTTCGTTCTCGCGCATCACGTCCAGCAGCTTGTCCAGCAGGTCGGCGCGCTTGAGTTTCTTCAATTCGTCGTCAGCCATTGAGAATCCTTCGTTTTAGCTGCGGTTTAGCCCTCCCATATTACCGCAAACCACGCCCTCTTCCAGCGGGTTTATCTGGGGTATGAGCGGGGATGACACACAATACCTAGTCGTTGGCGAAGGGACGGCTGGGGCGTTGCCCCCCGGGCTGCGGGCGCGGCGCCGGGGCGCGGGGGTTGGCGCGGCGCCGGGACGCGGGGCTGCGGGAGCTGGCGCGGGGCTGCGGGCGCGGCGAGGTTCCTCGGCTCCGGCGGCTTCGCCGCCTTCGCTCGGAATGACAACGCGGCGTCGCGGGGGATGGCACGATTTGGCGCTGTGCGGCCGCACAGCGTTAAATTCTGCCAAATTCGGACAGGAAATGGCACGATTCAATGCTGTGTGGCCGCACGGCGGCGAATCCTGCCAGGCTCGGGCGAACGTTGGCTCGATTCTACGCTGTGCTCCCGCACTGCGTTGAATTCTGCCAAGCGCGAGCGCCATGCGGCACGATTTGGCGCTGTGCGGCCGCACGGCGGCGAATCCCGCTAGGCCTGGGCAGAAATTGGCACGATTCGTTGCTGTGTGGCCGCACGGCGGCGAATCCTGCCAAATGTGGGCGATGGCTGGCGCGATTCGGCGATGTGTTCCCGCACGGCGGCGAATCCCGCCAGGCCTGGGCAGAAATTGGCACGATTCAACGGAGTGCAGCCGCACGGCGTTGAATTCTGCCGCGCTAACGCGACTCGATGGTCAGTCGCGACGGGGCATCGAGTCGAGCTGCGCGCATGGCTCACCCTGGCGGGGTTCGGTGTTCATTTGCAGCATATGAAAGGCGCCCGGCATCATTTCTAGAAACTAGGCCGCAAATGCGCTACCCTGCCAAGGCGAATGGGTTCAGGGAGATGGCAGTGCAAGGCAGCGACGAGCAGCAACCGACAAAACGCGCAGCAGCGCATAAGCCCAGCCAGATGGGCAATGGCAGCGCGTGGCAACGACCCGGCGGAACGCGCGGGGCGAATTCCGCGGCGCGCCGTGACGAGCGCGGCGTTTCCTCCCGCCCTGCTCAGCGGCCCGTCGGTGTGGCGCCGCTCCAGCAAGGGGCCCCTAGCCAGCGTACGGCGCGCCGGACGCGCACGGCGCAGCGGTACGATGGGCCAGATCGGCGGCCCGCGGGCCAGGCACCGCGGCAGCAAGCCACCACGAGCCAGCGGCCAGTCGGCGCGGCACCGCGGCAGCAAGGTGCCCCTAGCCAGCGGCCCGCGGGCCAGGCACCGCGGCAGCAATCGGCATCGCACGGGCAACCCGCATCCCGGCAGCGGCAAGCGCGAAACCGCGCGGCGCAGCAGCGCGCCGGACGTCCGGCGACGCAGCGGCAAACCCGGGCCGTTTCCTACCAGCAACCGCGTCAAAGTAGGAAACGCCGCAGGCCACGGCACTGGCCCTGGGTGCTCGCGGTGATGGTGGTCATCGGCTTGTGGCTCCCCATCATCGGATGGGCCGCAGACATCCTCCCCCAGCAGAGCGAAAACGCCGCGCCCACCGCCGCTGAGCGGAGCGCCGACATCAACCCCACGCCCACTGAAGACGACGCCGCAGCGCAAGACGCCGAAGACGCGCAACCCGACGCCGAGACCACCGAGCCCGCCGAAGCAATCGCGGACGAGGCCGAAGCCGTCGCCGAACAGGAGCGCCTGGCCTGGCGCGACGAGGATTTCGCCGTCGACCCGAACAAGAACACGGACTGGAACTATGAGCCCAACGGCCGCAAGGTGGTCTACCTCACCATCGACGACGGCCCGTCCGAAAACACGCAGGCCGTGCTGGACATCCTGGACAAGTACGACTGCAAGGCGACGTTCTTCGTGACGGGCATCTGCCCCGACTACGCGTATCAAATTAGGGAAGAGTACCAGCGCGGCCACACCGTGGGCATGCACACCTATTCGCACGACTACGCGCAGGTGTACGCGTCGCAGGCCGCGTTTTATGCCGACCTCGATGCCATCGGGCAGGTGGTGAGCGAGCAGATCGGGTTCGTGCCGTGCTTCATCCGGTTCCCCGGAGGGTCGTCCAATGCGATTTCCGCCAACTACACCCGGGGCATCATGTCTGCCCTGGTGA
The DNA here is from genome assembly GCA_030525445.1 of Coriobacteriia bacterium. Taxonomy (GTDB): domain Bacteria; phylum Actinomycetota; class Coriobacteriia; order Coriobacteriales; family Eggerthellaceae; genus UMGS1519. The sequence goes on from JAUNEQ010000008.1 coordinate 6,977, forward strand.
ACGGCGTGCAGGCCGAGGGCTACCAGTACTACGACTGGAACGCAAGCACCGGAGACGGAGACGTCCACACAGCCGACGAGCTGTTCGCCAACGCCTGCGAATTCGATGAGCTGGAAAATGTCGTGATGTTGTGCCACGATTCTTCCACGAAGCAGGAGACGGTGAAGGCACTGCCGCGGATCATCGAGCACTACCAGAAGCTCGGATATACGTTCGAGGCCATCGACCGCACCACGATGGTGCCCCACCACGGCGTGAACAATTAGGAAGAGGCTCATGGAGCGCGTGGGATACCTGATGGTGCCATGCAACCGAGACGGCATGGTGGGACAGATGGCGGGCACGGCCGACCCCGATGACCTGCTTTTTTTCGCGTTCACACCCACTGAGCAAGCGGCTATCGCGCCGCTCATGAAAGCCTTCGAACGGGAATTCGCCTTCGATTCGGCCGGGCGCACCGCAGAACAGCTCATCGACACGCGCTACGCCGCGCTCGCCGCCGACATAGCCCGCGACTTCGCCCGCAACGCGCACGACGAAGGCACGGCCGCCGCCGCGAACCGGGTCGCCGACGCGCTGGATGCCGCGCTCGATTACGGTTCGTACACGGAATTCGCCTTCGACTAGGCGCGGCGGGGCGTTTGGCCCCGTTCTCCAACCAATCATCCTGCCCGCAACCCGCTTGAAGCCCCGCCTGCGTCAAACCTCACCCCAAAACACCCCGGTTCTGAGGCAAAACCAAGGTTTTTGATCAATCGGATTTGGGTTGCCTGGAGTACAACTATTCTCGGACGCAAATACTCCTATTTTTGACCTGGGCTTTTATCACAACATAACGGCAGCTGCTTGAGGTATGGAAAAAACGATTGATCAAAAACCTTGGTTTTGCCTCTAATCGGGGGTGTTTTGGGGTGAGGTCTGGATTCGCATAGGTAAAACGGCGGCGTCAGGTGCGGCGGGGGCGTTCTCGCGCTAGGCACGCAGCGTGCCGTCGGGGTTCACGCTCACCTTGGTGTCGCAATAGGGGCAGAACCGCGACATGCCCAGCGGCACCACGATGTTCGCACCGCAACTCGGGCACGAAACGCCCACGGACGATGCCATGCCGCTTGGGTCGAAATCGGGGTTCATCAGGTCGTTCTCGCGCTCGATGGAAATGTTCGACACCGACCCGGGTACGATGGCGGCCACATCGTTGAGCACCTTGATGCCCACGGTCGCCCCGCGCGGATACCGGGCGGCGTTCACGTCGCCCGTGTTCACACGCGCCTCGCGAATCTGCCCGTTCATGAAATAGCGCACCACGAGCGTGATGCACGGCTGGCCGTTCATGAGCACTTGGTAGTCGGGTTCGTAATCGAAGATTTTCCCCAGGTAAGCGGCGCCTTCGGCCAGCACGTCGTCTGACGCGTGCATGCCGTCGTACCCGAGCTTCGCGAACAAGCCGCCGACGCCGCAGAACGTGGCGAGGAATATCACGCCGAACAGGACCGCCCCCAGCTCGCCGGTGACGATGGCGCCAAGCAGGCCGCCTCCACCGATGATCGCTCCCAGAACGACGAAAAGAAGACCCAGGTAGAACATGATTTTGTTCGGCGACGTCCCAGCGCCCGAAACGCCTACGCGTGTGCTCTGCACTCGGCCTCCTTCCCTGCTGTGGAAAGCATACCATGCGCCGTGCGGCACCCCCGCCCCCAGGGCCGGAGGCATCGCACTTCGAGACAAGTAGCCTGGCAGTTGACCACGCGCATGCCTGCGCCGCGTACTATGCTGGTAAACATAGGAGAACGGGAGGCCGTCATGATCACTTACGAGCAAGCTTTGAGAATCGCGCGGGCGTACGACCCCAGCTACGACTACGTCATCGACCACGAGCACGCTTACGAATTCTGTTGGGAAGCCCCGAAACACGAAATCGGGCCGCACCCCGTGTTCGTCGCGAAGGAGTCCGGAGAGCTGCTCACCATCACGGACGTCATCGGCGGCGGCTTCGCGCATGGGGAACGACAGGGCGAATGGGCGATTTCGGCAGGCCCGAATCCGCAGGTCTCGCCGGAGCGCGGACTGCGTGACGTGGTATACGGCGCGGCCGTGGGCGATGCGCTCGGCGTTCCGTACGAATTCCGGGGCGCCGGGTCGTTCACCTGCACGGGCATGGCGAGCGGCGGCGCGCACAATCAGCCCACGGGAACGTTTTCGGACGATACGTCGATGCTGCTCGCGACCTGCGACAGCATCCGCGAAACGGGCCACATCGATCCCGATGACATGCGGAAACGCTTCAACGATTGGGCCATGCACGGCGAATATGCCGTGAAGCATGTGGTCTTCGACATCGGCGGCACCGTTTCGCGGGCGCTCGCCGAGGGCGTAGGGCGCGACGACGTGCGCAGCAACGGCAACGGCTCGCTCATGCGCATCGCCCCGCTCGCGTTCACCGACGCAAGCGACGACGAGGTGCGCGCGGTCTCGGCCATAACGCACGCGCATCGCATTTCCACCGAATCGTGCGTGTGCTTCGTCGGGTTGCTGCGCAGGCTGCTCGCGGGCGAGTCGTGGAAAGAGGCGCTCGAACGTAACATTCCCGCAGGTGACGAGTTCGCGTTCCTGCACGAGGTGGCCTCGTGGCCGCAAAGCAAGGTGCGAGGCACCGGCTATGTGCTGGACACGTTGGGGGCTTCCATCTGGTGCCTGGCGAACACCGACTCCTACGCCGAATGCGTGACCGCGGCCGTGAACTTCGGCGACGACGCCGACACCACCGCGTGCGTGGCGGGCGCCCTCGCCGGCGCCGTCTACGGCTACGACGCCATCCCGGCCGAATGGATCGACGTCCTGCGCGGCAAGGACATTATCGACGCCTGCCTGTTCGCATAGCCCATCGACCGTCCCCTTTGGCCGACGAGACGTCCCGGGCGCGCGCCGCCGCAAGCGTTGTATCATCGGGTGGTACGCACATCGGGAAACGGAGCCGACGCATGTTGCAGAGCATGTTCATTCAGAACTTCCGGGCATGGGAAGACCAGACCTTCACGTTCAACGGGGAAAACGTGGTCTTCGCCGGTGGAAACGAATCGGGGAAATCGTCGGTGCTGCAGGCGCTCGACCTGTTCTTCAACCGCTCCTCCATCGACAGCGCGAACTTCCGCGACCCCGACAAGGACGTGTCGGTGGGCGTGCGCTTTGGCGGCACCACCTACAAGAAAACGTTCTCGTGCAAGACCCATCAGGTGAAAAGCTTCGTCCCCGCGGGGTCGTGGCACAAGATCGAGGCGATCCACTACATCTACCTGCCCGCGACGCGCAAGACCAGCGCGGCCATCCTCACCGAGCTCGCGCAAGCCAAGGCAGAAAGCATGCTGCCCCCGGAGCTTTCCGATGAGCTGGCGAAAGTCGCCCAGCAGGCCATGGACGAAGTGCTCTCGAACATCGTGAAGCGCCCGAGCGCCACCGCCCAACCGGATGCGCAGAACGCCGATGCAGCCGCCCCGACCGCCCAGACGCCACCCCGCACCACCAAGGCGAACGTCACCGCGATTCCCAATGTGCTGCCCACGCGCGCCATTGGCTTCACCATCCAGAACAATGGCGTGCCCGTCGCCGGCGCGGAATTGGGCTACAGCAAGAACCTCACCTACGCGATGCTCGTGGGCAGCGACTACGGCAATGTCGTGCTGGGCATCGACGACATCGAGCACGCGTTTTCGGAAATGAACTACAGCAAGGTCATCCGCAATCTGGAATCGCATGTGGGGCAGCTGCTCATGACCACGCGGTCCAGCGAGGTGATCCGGCAGTCGAACCGCGCGATTACCGTTCCCGTGGGGCGGCGCGCCGACGGCAGCATGGCCAACATCCTGCGTGGCCTGGGCGAAAGCGGGAAGGCATTCCTGCTGGTGGAAGGCAAGTACGACCTGCCGTGGTTCAAGGGTGCCGCGCAGATGGCCGGCTATGGCGACAGGCTCGACATCCTGCCCGCCGGCGGCTCGAACATCGACGAGCTGCGGCGCGAGATGGCCAGCGTGGGCATGCGCTGCGTGGCCATCGTCGACGGCGACACGAAGCCCGACGAGCGCACACGCAAGTTTGCCCTGAAGCGCGAGTGCGTGGAGCTTTATACGCCCGACGACCTGCTGCAAGCGCTGTTCGGCGTGGTTCCGCCGAAGACCAGCAAGCGCGAGTTCTTCGCCGCCGTGCAAGCGGTGCGCCAAACCAGCGAGAACGGCATCAAGGCCGCCATTTCCGAACACATCGCCGACCACCTCACCACCCACAGCGCCTTCGTGCACGAGGTAGCCACGATCCTGGCGCAGACGCTCTAGCCCCTGGGACACCACTCCCGAGGTACTGTCCCAAAACGCCCATTCCAAGCAAAACGCCCCCGGCAATGCCGGGGGCGTTGCAATCCGTTGCCGCAGCGAGGCGGTTACTGGGCCTTGCGCACGGAGTCGATGTGACGGGTGAGGTCGAGCATCTTGTTGGAGAAGCCGGTCTCGTTGTCGTACCAGGCGAACAGCTTCACGAAGGTGTCGGTGAGGGCGATGGCCGCATCGGCATCATAAATGCAGGTGTAGGCCTGGCCGCGGAAGTCGGTGGAGACAACCTTCTCCTCGGTGTAGCCCAGGACGCCCTTCATCGGGCCAGCCTTGGCGGCCTTCTTGATGGCGCGCGCGATGTCTTCGAGCGTCGCCGGCTTCTCGAGCTTGCAGGTGAGGTCGACCACGGACACATCCGGCACGGGGACGCGCATCGAGGTGCCGGTGAGCTTGCCCGCCAGCTCGGGGATGACCTTGCCCACGGCCTTGGCAGCGCCGGTGCTGGTGGGGATGACGTTGTTGTAGATGGAACGGCCGCCGCGCCAGTCGCGCTTGGTGAACGCATCAACCGGGGACTGGGAGTTCGTGGACGCATGGACCGTGGTCATGAGGCCCTCGGCGATGCCGAAGTTGTCATTGACGACCTTGGCCAGCGGGGCCAGGCAGTTGGTGGTGCAGGACGCGTTGGAAACGAACTGCATATCCGGAGTGTAGGCATCCAGGTTGACGCCGCACACGAACATCGGGGTGTCATCCTTGGCCGGGCCGGACATCACGACCACGCTGGCACCGGCATCGATGTGGCCCTGCGCCTTTTCCTTGGTCAGGTACACGCCGGTGCACTCAAGCACGTATTCCACACCAAGCTCGCCCCACGGAATCTTGGAGGCATCGCGGTACACGGAATCGGAAAGGATCTTGATCTCCTTGCCGTCGACCCACATCAGGCCCTTCTCGTCATCCCATTCCACGTCGCCTTCCCAGCGGCCGTGGACGGAGTCGTACTTCACGAAGTACGCAACCTGCGACGCCGGATGGCCTGGCGCGTTGATCGCCACCATGTCGATGTCGTCGGACTTCATCGCCGCTCGGAATGTCTGAGAACCAATGCGGCCAAAGCCATTGATGCCTACTTTAATCATCGCGCCACCCTCCAAACCGTGTTTATCCGCGGACATCTGGCGGGCATGCCCTTCACGCTCCCCCCTATCCGCGATTATTGAACTGTTACTAATCTATCGCACATTGCGAAAATCACCGAGCGACAATGCGGCTTTTTCGTTTATGGACAGCGTGTTTTCGCCGAACGGACGGGGCTTTTTCGGTTCTTTCAGCCCCGGGCGGATTACGCGCGGAACCCTTGCTTTCGCTCCACGCAAATAAGCACCCCAAACGCCCAACAACTCCAGCAATTGATGCCCGTGCACCGTTTTTTCGATTGTGGCTCTTTTTGAGCCCATATCGTGATGTCGAATGCCGTTATGAGACCCAGATTGCACCGTTTTTTCGATTGTGGCTCCTGTTTTCCCAAAATCTGGAGCCACAATCGAAAAAACGGTGCAATCCGATGCCTTTTCACCCCGTGAAACGACATTTTTCACCGCCGTGTTTCCCAAAATCGAAAAAACGGTGCACGGCCGGCTCTACCGTAAGATACGCAAATCGGTGGAAGCCGGGTTGAACCGTCTCGCCGGGGCAGCACGTGGAGCGCCGTGCGAGCTGACGGTTTCACCACGTTTCTGCGCGAACCGGTATACTGGGATGCAAAGCACAAGACTTGCAGGCGACGCACTTCCGGCACAGCACATCATCTTGAACGCAGCAGATTCGCAGCACGAAGGACACAGCACAACACACGTCATTACGAGCCATGGGCATCATCGCCCCTGGCTAAGGAGTGGTTTCATGAGAGCATTTCACGATTCGCGAAGCGATGCATTCCGCGCGCCCTTCGGCGCGCTCGAACTGGGCGGCACCGTCACGTTGTCGCTGGACGTATGGGACGCGCCCGACGCGCAGGTGCAGCTGCGCACCTGGATCGACGGCGAGGGCGAGGGCCTCTACCCCATGGCCCCCGCGCCGGACGGCGCGGACGGCGCCACGCGCTACCAGGTGAAACTCACCCCGCAAGCGGCGGGCGTGGTGTGGTACCAGTTCATCATCGACACGCCCAACGAGGGCCGGCGCTATTACGGCGCCAAGGAAGGCCACTTCGGCGGCGTGGGCGCGATGCGCGACTGGGAAGCGCCCAGCTTCAAGCTCACGGTGTTCGACGATTCGCTGGCCGCGCGCCTGGGCGAAAGCCTCCCGGACGAGCTCGACCGCCCGTTCGCGGACGCGGTCTTCGGGTTCCTGCGCGGCGACCTCGACGCCTTCTACCTGGCCGAGACCCTGGAAACCCTGCATGAAAACTACCCGATAAGCCTGCTGCTGCAGCCGTATTCCGTGTTCGACGGCGCGCATTGCGCCGACGTGATGGCGTGCCTCGCCGGCATTCGCACGCAGCGCGAAACCGCGTTCACGAAAGATGAGATCCTTGCGCTCGACATGGGCAAACTCGGGCTCGCCAAGGGCCGCCTGTGGTGCGCGTGCCTGCTGCAGATGCTGCTCCCCTGCGAACCGCAGTTCGCGGAAGCGCAGCCGGACGAATTCGACGACGAGCTCACGCCGTCGCTGTGGGATTTCGTCGACGGCGACTGCGAAGCCATCGTGCAAAATACCCTGGACATCCGCCGGTCGCTGCCGCTGTTCAGCAGCGAGGATGTCCGCTGCATTCCCATGAACCACGACGTGCTGTCCATCTGGCGCAGCGCCGAGGACGGCAGCACGGCATGCATCCTGGTGAACCGCTCGCTGCAGAACGCCCATGACGTGTTCGTCCCCATGGTGGCGCCGTGCGTCTCGGAGGTCATCGCCGGTTACGGCGTGCCCGTGGTGGACGCCGCGGAAGCCCCGACGATGCCCGAGGGCCTGCCCACGGCCGACCGTTACGCGAAGGTGCACCTGTACCAGCTGGGTTCGGCCATCCTGCTCTTCCACGGCGAACAGCAGCTGGAACGCCCGATGGAGCCCGGCCTGGGCGTGCTCGCACACATCACGAGCCTGCCCACCGCCAAGCACGATGCCGCGGTGGCCGCCAGCGAGGGCAAGCCGCTCTCCAAGAACGACGCCATCATGCAGGCGTCGTTCCCCGGCACGCTGGGCGCGCCGGCACGCGCGTTCGTGGACTGGCTCGCCAACGCGGGCGTGCGCTACTGGCAGGTGCTCCCCGTGAACCCCACCGACGAGTTCGGCAGCCCGTACGCGGGCATCAGCGCGTTCGCGGGCAACGTCCGCCTGCTGGAAGGCGGCCTGAGCGCGCTCAAGGGCTTCCGCCCCACGCACGCCTACCAGGAGTTTTGCAAGCGCGAAGCCGATTGGCTGGAGCCCTACGCCTACTTCATGGCCATCCGCGAGAAAATCGGCGAAGGAGTGGCGTGGCCCGAGTGGCCGGCGACGTACCGCCGCTTCGACCCCACCATCCGCAACGACGCATCGCTCGAGGTCATCGCGGAACAGTGGCGCCAGCTGCAGTTCCTGTTCGAGAAGCAGTGGAAGGCCCTGCGCGCCTACGCGAACGAACGCGGCGTGCAGATCGTGGGCGACATGCCCATCTACGTGAGCGCCGACAGCTCCGACGTGTGGGCGAACCCCGGCATCTTCCAGCTGGACGCCACCGGCAACCCGGAAAAGGTGGCCGGCTGCCCGCCCGACCAATTCGCGGTTGAAGGCCAGATCTGGGGCAACCCGCTGTACAACTGGGACGCGCTGAAGGAGACCGGATACGCCTGGTGGCTACGCCGCCTGGAGCGCGCGTTCGACCTGTACGACGTCGTGCGCCTCGACCACTTCATCGGCTTCTGCCGCTATTTCAGCATTCCCGCAGGCCAGAAGGCCACCATGGGCATCTACCGCCCCGGCCCCGGCCTGCCGTTCTTCCAGGCCGCGTACCAGAAGTTCGGCCCGCTGCCCATCATCGCGGAAGACCTGGGCATGATCACCCCCGCGGTGCGCACGCTCGTGGCCGCCTGCGGTTTCCCGGGCATGGACATCGTGCAGTTCGTGGACGGCAACGACCCGCTTTCCGGCTACCAGCCGCGTCCGGCGAAGGTGGCCTACACGGGCACGCACGACAACCAGACCCTGGTGGGCTACGCGCAGGATCGCTACCCGCAGCTCGACGCGCAGGAAACCGCGCTGCGCCTGGCGGAAAGCGTCGCATCGTGCAACGCGCCCGTTGCCGTGCTGCCGCTGCAGGACGTCCTGGGCCTCGACGACGACGCGCGCATGAACACGCCCGGCACCAAGACGGGCAACTGGACGTGGCAGGCCACCGGCGCCGATGTGGAAGCCGGCGCGGAGGCCCTGAAGCATTTCGTGGAGCTGCATAAGTAGCGCAGGCGGGAAGGCGGTTGGAGGCACCTGGCCCCCAATCATCCAGAAGGAGACCATGGCGGAACGGCTCGACAAGGAACTCGTGTCGCGCGGCATGTTCGCCACGCGGGCGAAGGCGCAGCAGGCCATCCAGGACGGCATCGTCTGGGTGGATGGCGAGGCGTGCACGAAGGCCGGGCGCAAGGTTGCGCCCGAAACCCCAATCGAGCTGAAGGGCCGCGCGCTGCCGTACGTGTCGCGCGGGGGACTCAAGCTGGAGCGGGCACTCGAAGCATTCGACGTGGCTATCGCCGGACGCACGATGGTCGACATCGGGTCTTCCACCGGCGGTTTTACGGATTGCGCGCTGCAGCACGGCGCCGCGCACGTGGTGGCCGTAGATGTGGGGACGGACCAGATGGTGGAACCGCTACGCAGCGACCCGCGCGTGAGCCTGCACGAGCAGACCGACTTCCGCACGATGGACGACGAGCTGCTGCAAGACGTGCAGCTGGCCAGCATCGACGTGTCGTTCACGTCGGCCACACTGATGGTGGAACGCTTGGCCGCACTACCTGCGCTGCGCGATGTGATATGCCTGGTGAAACCCCAATTCGAGTGCGGCGCGGACGCCGCGCGCCGCCATCACGGCGTGATCGCCGACCCCAAGCTGCGCGCGCAGGCCCAGCAAAAGGTCGTGGGCGCGTTCGAGCAGGCGGGCTTCACCTGCCGCGGCATGGTGGATTCCCCCATCACCGGCGGCGACGGCAACGTGGAATACCTCGCGCATTTCACCCGATAGCGGGCGCGCGGCAGCGGCCTCGCCCCCGGGAGCCGGGACACCCCGGCGCTATCCCAGAATGTCGCGCGCCACGAACACGCCGCTGGCGGACGCGTGCGACAGCGAATGGGTCACGCCGCTGCAATCGCCTATCACGTATAGGCCGGGGTGGCGCGACTCCAGGTTGGGGCCCAGCTCAACGTGCATGTTGTAGAACTTCACCTCCACGCCGTAGAGCAGCGTGTCGTCGTTCGCCGTGCCCGGGGCAATCTTGTCGAGCGCGTAGATCATCTCGATGATGCCGTCGAGAATGCGCTTCGGCAGCACCAGGCTCAGGTCGCCCGGCTCGGCCTTCAGCGTGGGAACCACGAACCCGTCGCGCATGCGCTGCGGCGTGCTACGCCGGCCGCGCATGAGGTCGCCGAACCGCTGCACGATCACGCCGCCGCCCAGCATGTTCGACAGCTGCGCGATGCTCTCGCCGTACCCGTTACTGTCCTTGAACGGCTCGCTGAAATGCTTCGACACCAGCAGCGCGAAGTTCGTGTTCTCGGTCTGGCGCGCCGGGTCCTCGAAGCTGTGCCCGTTCACGGTGACGATGCCATTCGTGTTCTCGCTCACCACGTAGCCGCGCGGGTTCATGCAGAACGTGCGCACGCGGTCCTCGAATTTCTCGGTGCGGTAGACGATCTTGCTCTCGTACAGCTCGTCGGTGATGTGGCTGAACAGCGCCGCGGGAAGCTCCACGCGCACGCCCAGGTCGACGCGGTTCGATTCGGTGGAAATGCCCAGGTGCTGGCAGGTTTCCTCCATCCACTTGCTGCCGCTGCGGCCCACGCTCACGATGCACTTCTCGCAAGTGAACGAGCCGTCCTTCGTGTTCACGGCATACCCGCCGTCGACGATGTCGATGCTCGTCACGCTCGTGAGGAAGTGGAAGTCGACTGTGCCTTCCAGCTGGGAATACAGGTTTTCCAGCACCACGTGGTTCTTGTCGGTGCCCAGGTGCCGCACGGATGCGTCGAGCAGTTTCAGCTTGTTTTCCATGCAGGTCTTCTTGAGCGCGGTGCTCGCGGTGGAATACCGCTTCGTGCCCGCGCCGCCGTTTTCCATGTTGATGGTGTCGACGTATTCCATGAGCTCGATGGCCCGCTCGCGGCCGATGTATTCGTACAGCGTGCCGCCGAAGTCGTTCGTGATGTTGTATTTGCCGTCGGAAAACGCGCCCGCGCCGCCGAAGCCGCTCATGATGGAGCAATGCTTGCAGCGGATGCAGGTCTTCACCTTGTCGCCGTCGATGGGGCAGCGCCGTTTGTCCAGCTGGTTACCCTGCTCGAACACGGCAATCTTCATGCTCGGGCGGTTCTTCACCAGCTCATACGCCGCATAGATGCCTCCCGGCCCCGCGCCAATGATGATGACGTCGTAATCCATGGTCGCCCCTTTCGTCCACCCCCTATGGTAATGCACCAAGGGACGCCCGGGGCCCCAGCAGATAGGAAATGGGATGGCCCGCCCCGCCCCTTTGCCATCCCGTCCCGCCCCCCTTTCATCCCGAGCGAGCGAAGCGAGTCGAGGGACCTCATCCGGGGCGTAGTTCGGGGTTGCGGGGCCCCTCGACTCCGGCGGCTTCGCCGCCTCCGCTTGGGATGGGGGGAAGGGCCGCCGGCTTGCCGCAGCCGTCCCCGGACGTCCCTCCCATCTGGGGTTGATTCCTCCACGTTTCCGCGAGGTTGCGGGTATGTGAACAGGGTTTGAAACCTCGCGACCGGCCGGGTTTGCTGGTGTACGATTTGCGAGCAGCAAGTCCCGGATACGCAAAAGGAAAGCACCATGATCGAACTGAAGGCATACGAAGGACTCATCCGCAATTTCAAGGATCTCGCCGCCGAACTGGGCGTTGACCTTACCGGGCTCTCGCGCCGCGAGCGCGAGGAGCGCCTGGTCGTCGCCGCGTACGAGGCGTGGGGCGTGAATATGGGCAGCCACATCAACGGGCAATTCGCCATCGCGCTCTTCGACACCGACAAGCAGGAGCTTTTCTGCACGCGCGACCCGCTGGGCGCCGAGCTGATGTTCTACTACCTCACGGCCAGCAACGACGTGCTGTATGCCACGCAGATCAAGGACTTCTTCGACCAGCCGGGCTTCGTGCGCGCGCTGAACAACGACCTCGTGCAGTTCTACCTGGCGTTCAACTACGTGCCGGGCGAGGAAACCCTGTTCAAGGGCGTGTACAAGATCGAGCCGGGCGGATACCTGGCGCACGGCCCTAACGGCGTGGGCTTCGGGCGCTACTGGGAACTCGAGTTCACCCCCGACGAGTCGAAGACGCTCGAGGATTGGGCGACCGAGATTTCTGATGCGATGGACGCGAGCCTGCGCGATATCTGCGACGAGGACGAAACGCCCGACAGCTTCCTTTCCGGCGGAGTCGATTCCTCGTACATTCTGGCGAAGAGCCGTGCGAAGACCGGCTATTGCGTCGCTTACCAGGACCAACGTGCGAGCGAGGAGGCCGACGCCCGCAAGACCGCCGAGACCCTGGGCCGCGGGTTCGAGGGCATCGAGGTCTCGCCGCAGGACTTCTTCGCCAATGTGGATGAATTCCTGCTGGCCTACGAGCAGCCCTCGGCCGACGTCGCCGGCCTGTCGCTGTTCACCGCCTGCAAGCAGGTGAAGCAGAAGTCCACGCTGTGCTTTTCCGGCGAAGGCGCCGACGAGTTCTTCGCGGGCTACAGCGTGTACAGCCGCCCGTGGCGCTATCGCCTGGGCCGCACGCCCATCTACTACGGGTCCACGTACATCCTGAGCCCCGCGGAACAGCAGCGCTTCCTGAAGAACTACAACAAGAACCGCTCCACGCGCGACTTCATGGCCAAGCGCGGCGCGCCGGGCCTGAAGTACGACCCGCTGAACTGGATGCTATACGTGGAGCTGCGCAGCTATTTCGAGGCGAGCATCCTGTTCAACTCTACGAAGATCGCCCGCGGCACGGGGCTCGACATCCGCATGCCGTTCTGCGACCTGCGCATATTCGACATCGCCCTGCGCATGCCGTCGAAGTTCAAGGCCGACGCGAAGCACAACAAGATCGCCCTGCGCGCCGCCGCATCGCGTGTGCTGCCGCAGGAGATCGCGTACCGCCGCAAGCTTGGCTTCCCGGTGCCGGTGCGCTCGTGGCTGGCCGACCGCACGTACAACGCCGACATCCGCCGCGCGTTTGCGAGCGAGACCGCGCAGAAGTTCTTCAACATGGACGAGATCACCGCGCTGCTTGATGCGTTCGAGGGCCGCAAGCCCGGCGTGCACGCGCTGTGGTTCAAGCGCCGCAAGGACCAGCTATGGCGCTACGTGTGGACGGTGTACACCTTCATCCGCTGGTACGAACTGTTCTTCGAGCAGGCATAACGCTCGGGATTCCCGAATATGGCGCGAGCGGGTGCCCACCCCCCATTGTCGCGAGCGGGTGGCCGTTCCCCATTGTCGCGAGCGGGTGCCCACCCCCCCTGTCATCCCGAGCGAGCGAAGCGAGTCGAGGGACCTCTTTTCAGCTCGTAGTTGGGGCCAATCACAGCCTGTGGGAGATCCCTCGGCTGCGCGCCTTCGGCGCTTCGCTCGGGATAGCAATTGGCTGCAATTCCTCTTTCTTCCCATGTTAGAATGAACGCGAATTGAAGCGCATCAATTAGTTGGAGGCACATGGGCAAGGTGAAGATCAGCGACGTGGCACGCGAAGCCGGGGTTTCGCTCGGAACGGTGTCGAACGCGCTCAATCACCCCGAAAAGGTCAAACCCGAAACGCTCGAGCACATCAACGACACCATCGCCCGCCTGGGCTTTGTGCCCAATCAGGGTGCCCGTCAGCTGGCGGGCGGTCAAAACCGCATGTTCGGGCTTGTGCTCCCGCGGCTCGACCACGCATTCTCGCTGCAAATCGCCAACGGCGCGCAAAGCGAGGCCCGCAAGCACGGATACAACCTGCTCATCGCGAGCGCCGGCAACGACGACATCCTCGAGAACCAATACATGCGCTACTTCCTGGGAGCCCAGGTGGCAGGCGTGCTCGTGCAGCCCATGGTGGGTCGGTCGTGGGCGCCGCCCGTGAATAAAACCACCATTCCCACGGTGTACCTGGATGTGCATTGCGACGCGCCGGGCAACTACATCGCACCCGACAACGAAGCGCAAGGTCGCCTGATGCTCGATCACGCCCGCGCGTGTGGCGCTCGGCGGGTGTCGGTGGTGGGCCGCCCCGACTTCATGCAGCTGAGCCTGCGCGTGAAGGGCATCTGCGATGCGGCCCGCGAGACGGGCATCGAGCTGGAACTTGTGGGCAAGGGCGAATGGAACAGCCCCAATGATGGCTATGAGCTGGGTCGACGTTTCGCCGACCGCGCGCCGGAAGACCGCCCCGACTTCGTCATCGCCCTCACCGACGTGCTCGCCGCGGGCATCATCGACGGCATTGAGACCACCGGCCTGCACGTCCCCGCCGACGTGCTCGTCGCCGGCTGCGACGGCAACCCCCTGGCATGGGGCGGGCCGGTTTCGCTCACCACCATCGAAAGCCCCGGCTACGAAATTGGCCGCCAGGGCGTGCGTTTCCTCGTGAGCCAAATCAGCGGCGAGCCCGCGATGGATTCCTACCGCTACTCCGTCGCGCCCACCTTGCTCCCGCGCATGAGCACCGCAACCTCGCGCGCCGAGCGCAAGGCTGCGGTAACTCCCAGCCTCGACCTGAGCGAATACCTGTAGCGCGCCGTGATTCGCGACATAGTCGCCAGACCTCGGCCGCGAAACCCCCGTTTTTGGGCAAAACCAAGGTTTGAGGTATACGATATTTTCCAGCCCAAAGTAGCGGCGAAATTACCTTCGCAACGGCCCTGGTCAGAGCGCTTATATTCTCGCAGGAGTATAGTTATATTTTGAGCCGAGCGAAATCCGCGTACCTCAAACCTTGGTTTTGGGCCAATTTGGGGGTGTTTCGCGGCGAGGTTTGAGCGCGGAGGCCATCAGCCAAGCAAAACTGGCTGTCGGTTTAACGCTTGGAACCAGACCTCGGCCGCGAAACCCCCGTTTTTGGGGCGAAACCAAGGTTTTTGATCAATCAAGTTTTCCGACAAGGAGAATCTTCATCCTCCATACAGATAATCTGCTCACCTGACCTGGCCTTTTGCATCATGCTTTGCGCCGCTACAGGAGGGCCCCTTGTTTTCATTGATCAAAAACCTTGGTTTTGGTGCAATACGGCCCCTTAACCGGCGCAGGTTTGCTGGGGCCTATCACGGGGACTGTCCCCGTGATAGGTTGCGCGCTTGAAGGGATCCCGTCGTTCGCTTCGTTCGTTCGGGGGCGATGAGGACCGACACAATCGGTGCGCCACTCGTACTCCAATATCGACCGTTTGTGCAAATCATTCGCCATTATGCGGAAATCCACCCTTGTTTTTGAAGCGCTTCAACTTATAATCATCTTCATCTTATTGAAACGCTTCAATTCAAGGAGGCACACGATGCTTGTAGAGACTAAGGCACGCGCAGCAGTCTTCTCCATCGCCTTGGAGGCCTATCTCCCGCAGTTCCCGCAACTCGTCCCGGAATTCGAGGCCCAGTACGAGGCCTTCAAGAAATCCCTGCCCGACACCGTCGAGATCATCGACGGCGGCATGGTCACCACCAAGGAGCAGGCCATGGCAGCCGGCGATAAGTTCCGCGCCGCCGACGTCGACATCGTCTTCATGCAGCTGCTCACCTACGCCACGTCCTACAACATGCTTCCCGCCATCCGCGACCTCGATGTCCCCGTCGTGCTCGTCAACCTCCAGAAGGTGCGCTGCCTTGACTTCGAGACCGCTGGCACGGCCGAGTGGCTGGGCATCGGATACGCAGGTGGCGCTGTGGGCGAGATGGTCGCCGACCTCAATCGCGCCGGCAAGCGCCACGCTGTCATCACCGGCGTCGTCGAGGGCGGAGACCCCCAAGTGGCCGCCGAGATCGAGGACTGGTGCCGCGCTGCGCAGGTGCGCCGCCGTCTGCGCTACACCAACCTCGCGCAAATCGGCCGCCCCTACCCCGGCATGATGGACCTCTACATCGATGAGACCAACCTCTACCACCGCATGGGCCTCTACACCAAGCAGTTCGACTGGGAGAAGATGTGGGCCATCGCCGACGACGTCACCGACGAGGCCGCCATCGTCGCCAAGGTTGCCGACATCCACGACACGTTCGATATCATCGGCGACTACGACGAAGCGAGCATCCGCGAGATGGCGCGCTACGTCATCGCGTTCGAGCAGTGGGTCAAGGACGAAGAGCTGGGATTTGTGGCAAGCCACTACGACGGCTTCGCGCAGGGCAAGGCCGGCGTGCTCGACTCCATGCTCATCCCCGCGTTCTCGATGCTCATCAAGCAGGGCATCGCCTGCGCCGTCGAGGGCGACATCAAGGTCGCCATGGGCATGAGCATCATGAAGACCATCAGCGGCGCCTGCCAGCTCTCGGAGTTCTACACCTTCGACTTCAACGACGACGTGGTGCTCATCGGCCACTCCGGCTCGGGCGACGCGGACTTCTCCACCGCACGCAAGGCATCCATGGAGATCGTGCCCGTGTTCCATGGCAAGGCGGGTGGCGGCTTCCTCACGCGCTTCTACCCCAAGGCAGGACCGGTCACCTACCTCGGTATCACGCAGGACGCGGACGGGCACTTCAAGTTCATCGTGAGCGAGGGCGTGATCGAGGACGGCCCCACGCTGGGCAACGGCGACACCACCTTCCGCACGCGCTTCTCCATCGGTGCGCGCGAGTGGAACAACCGCTGGTGCGAGTGCGGCCCGACGCACCACTTCGCCGCCGCGCAGGGCAGCTGGACCGACACCATCCTGAAGGTCGCGAAGATCCTGGATGTGCCGGTCGAGGTGGTCTGCCGATAACAGGATTCGTGGGACACCACCCCGTAGGTGGTGTCCCACGTGCGCGAACGTGAAGGGGAAACTAATGGCAGAAACGCGTTACTACCTGGCCATCGACATCGGCGCATCGAGCGGGCGCCACGTTTTGGGCCATGTGGAGGATGGCAAGATCGTCCTCGAGGAGATGCACCGTTTCGACAACATCCAGCAGCGCCGCCGGGGGCACGACTGCTGGGACATCGACATGCTGTGGAAGAACGTGCTCGCCGGCATCGAGAACTGCCGCGCCGCGGGCAAGATCCCCACTTCGCTGGGCATCGACACCTGGGGCGTGGACTTCGTGCTGCTTGACGGCGAGGGCCGCCGCATCGGCGACGCCGTGGCATACCGCGACACGCGCACGCAGGCCGTCGCGGGCGCGGTCGACGAGCGCATCGGCCTTTCCCAGCTGTACGCCAAGACCGGCATCCAGCGCCAGGAATTCAACACCATCTACCAGTTCGCGGCGCTCGCGCAGGAACATCCCGAGGAACTCGCGCAGGCCAAGCGCTTCCTGATGATTCCCGAGTACCTGAACTACCTGCTCACGGGCAAGGCCGTGAACGAGTACACGAACGCCACCACCACCGGCATGCTCAACGCGCGCACGCTGGAGTGGGACGCCGACGTGCTGGAGGCCGTGGGCGCTCCCACGAAGATCTTCGGGCCCGTTTCCATGCCCGGCTCCAGCCTGGGCGGGTTCACCGACGCGGTGAAGCAGCTCGTGGGCTTCGACTGCGAGGTCGTCCTGCCCGCCACGCACGACACCGGTTCGGCCTTCCTAGCCGTGCCCGCGCAGGACGACCAGGCCGCATACCTTTCCAGCGGCACGTGGAGCCTGCTGGGCGTGGAAAACGAGGAGCCTATTACCACCGAAGACAGCCGCCTGCAGAACTTCACGAACGAGGGCGGCTACCAGCGCCGTTACCGCTACCTGAAGAACATCATGGGCCTGTGGATGATTCAGTCCATCCGCCGCGAGCTCAACGGCGTCGACTACGTCGAGGGCAAGGGCGCCGGCCGCGAGCGCGCCGAGCGCACCATCGGATTCGGCGAGTTGGCCGACCTCGCCCGCGCGGAGGAGCAGCGCGTGAACGGCGCACCCGCGCCGCGCGTGAACGTGAACGACGACCGCTTCCTCGCGCCCGAAAGCATGATCGAGGAGATCAAGCAGGCCTGCCGCGACACTGGCCAGGAGGCCCCCGAGACCACCGGCGCCGTGATGCGCTGCGTGTACGAGAGCCTCACCAGCAGTTACGCTGACGCCATCGCCGAGCTCTCCAAGCTCACCGGCAAGACCTACACGAGCCTGAACGTCGTAGGCGGCGGCTGCCAGGACGCCTACCTCAACGACCTCACGGCCCGCGCGTGCGGCATTCCCGTGTTCGCCGGCCCCATCGAGGGCACGAGCCTGGGCAACCTGATGGTCCAGATGATCCAAGGCGGCGAGTTCGCCGACCTGCAGGCGGCGCGCGCGGCGATTCGCGCGTCGTTCGACGTGAAAACACACCTGCCCGCCTAACGGCCCGCGGGACGACATACGAAACGGAAGGGCCGCCGGGCGGCGGCAAACAGAAAGGACAAGAGGATGAGCGAAGAGATCAAGGGCATCGAGCAGCAGGAGTTCATGCGCGGGTTCACGCGCCTGTGCGACGACGGCTGGCTGCAGGGCTGGCATGAGCGCAACGGCGGCAACCTCACCTACCGCATGAAGGCCGAGGAAGTCGAGGCGTGCAAGCCGTTCTTCAAGGAGCCCGGCGAGTGGGTGAACATGGGCGTGCAGGCCGACAACCTGCGCAGCGAGTACTTCGTCACCACCGGTTCTGGCCGCTACATGCGCAACGTGCAGGGCGATCCGGCGCATAACGTGGGCATCGTGGAGATCAACGAGGCCGGCGACTCCTGGCGCATCGTGTGGGGCCTCGAGGACGGCGCCAAGCCCACGAGCGAATTCCCGAGCCACTTCCTCAATCACAGCGTGCGCGTGGAGGCCACCAACGGCGCCGACCGCGTCATCTACCATGCGCATCCCGACAACGTCATCGCGCTCACCAAGGTCATGCCGCTCGACGCGCGCGAGTTCACCCGTGCCCTGTGGAAGGCCATGACGGAATGCATCGTCGTCTTCCCGAAGGGCGTGGGCGTGGTGCCGTGGATGGTTCCCGGCGGCGCCGACATCGCGCATGCCACGAGCGAGCTCATGAAGACCTTCGACGCCGCCATCTGGGCACAGCACGGCATGTTCGTGTCCGGCCCCGACTTCGACCTCACCTTCGGCCTGATGCACACCATCGAGAAGGCCGCGAAGATCCACGGGCAGGCGCTCGCGATGAACAACTGCTCCGGCGACTTCATGAACACCATCACCGACCAGGGGCTGCGCGACATCGCCCGCGATTTCGGCCTCACCGTGAACGAGGACTTCCTCGACTAACGAAACCGGCAAACAGGGGGGCGGGGGCCACCCGGTTAAAGAAAGGATATTTCAGAAATGGCAAGGCAAACGAAGCAGCCGAATCCCTGGTGGGTGGCCGTCATCAATGGTATGGCATCCTACATCGATTCCTGCACCATCATCACTTCGGGCGTCGCGCTGGTCATCTACCAGAACGAGTTCGGGCTGTCCAACGTTGAGTTCGGCGCCCTTTCCGCCGCGCTCACCTTCTGCATCGCCTTTGGCTCCATCTTCGGCGGGCGCCTGGGCGACCTCTTCGGACGCAAGCCCGTGTTCTCCGTCACGATGGCCATGCTCGTCGTGGGCGCGGGACTCATGATCGTCTCGTCGAACTTCGCGATTCTCTTGCTCGGCGAAATCCTGATGGGCCTGGGCGTCGGCGCCGACCTGCCGGTTTCGCTGGCAACGATTTCCGAAGTGGCGCCCGACGAAAAGCGCGGCAAGATGCTGCTGTTCAGCGACATCCTGTGGGTCGTGGGCATCGTCGTGGCCCAGGGCATCGGCTCCGTCGTGGGCGACTGGGGCGTCGCCGGTGGCCAGATCATGTTTGCCCAGCTGGCCATCGTTTCGGGCATCGTGCTCATCCTGCGCCAGACCATTCCCGAATCGCCCATTTGGCTGCGTGAGAACGAGCTGCGCCGCCAGGGCATCGTGAAGAAGTCCGACACCGGCAAGATCGGCGACCTGCTGAAGGCCCCGTACCTCGTGCCGTTCATCGCGCTCGCTATCTTCTACATCGGCACGAACGTGCCTGCGAACAGCCTCGGCCAGTTCAGCACCTGGATCGGCAACAACGTCGTTGAGCTGCCCGTTTCCACGGTCGCCCTCATCGGCATGGTCGTGTACCCCATCCGCGCGATCCTCGACTTCGTGTTCATGCACTTCGTCGACACCCCCAAGCGTATGCCGCTGTTCTACATGGGCGCCGTCCTGTACCTCGCCGGCTTCCTGATGTTCCCGCTGTTCGGCGCGTCCGTGTACACCTACGTGCTCACCCAGCTGCTGTACTGCATCGGCGCCGCGTTCGCCTTCGAGGGCATCCTGAAGGTGTGGATGCAGGAATGCTTCCCGACGCTGCTGCGCACCACCGCGAACGGCACCATCGTGTTCGTGAGCCGCTTCAGCTGCGCCGTCTGCGGTTTCTTCACCGCGAGCTTCATCGCCGCCTTCGGTTACCAGGTTGCCTTCCTGGTGCTGTCCGCGATGTGCTTCATCGGTTTCGCGGCCGCCATCTGGTGCTTCCACGGCAAGCGCTACAACACCTTCGAGCGTGAAGCCGAATAACCTGCTCGCATCCGCTTCATAATGTGGCAACGGCCCCGCAAACGCGGGGCCGTTTTTCTTGTTGGCAGGAAGGTTGACTCGCCCCGTCCCGAGCGGGCGGGCGTCCCCCATCCCGAGCGAGCGGGAGACCATTCCCCGTTGGCCCGAGAGAGTGCCCGCCCCCTTGTCATCCCGAGCGAGCGAAGCGAGTCGAGGGACCTCCCGCAGGTTGCGGTTGGAACCAATCGGCACTTGCGTGAGGCCCCTCGACTACGCGCCTTCGGCACTCCGCTCGGGATGACGGGGGATGGGCGTCCCCGCTCGCGACAATGGGGCGTCCCCGCCGAAGGCTACCCGGCTTTCCGCACGACGCGGATAAAGTCGCCCATGCCGCGGTCACCGAACATCTTGAAGCGCGGGATGTTGTACAGCGGCGACGTGCGCGTAGCGGCCCAATCCATCATGTAGCCAAAGCCGATGCGCACGGACTTGCTGGCCTTCGCCGCGGCCTTCAGGTTGCCCGACGTGTGGCCAAACGGCCAGGCCGCCGCCGTGAACCCGTACTTGTCCATCTTCTTGAAGTCGCGGTCGATATCCTTGCGGCTCCAGAACTTCGCGACACCGTTGCCGCTCTTGCCGCGGTGGTGCAGGTTGTAGGTGTGGCTCTGGAACTCCAGGTTGGGGTACTCCTCGCGCATCTTCTGGATGACGTCCTCGCCGATGAAGCGGTCGCGCTTGCGCTTGGAGTTGTACTTGGCCGTGGTCTTGTGGATGTTCTTGCCGATGACGAACGAGGTCGCCTTGAAGTTGTACTTCTTCAGGATGGGATACACCACGTGGTAGACCTCGTAGAAGCCGTCGTCCATGGTGATGAGCACGCTCTTTTTGGGCAGGAAGGTGCCGTTCACGCGCCAGTCGCGGAACTCCTCGGTGGAAATGGTGTGGTAGCCGTGCTTCTTCAGCCACTTCATCTGGCTGTTGAACAGCGAGGCGGTCATGGCGAGGTTCGTGTCGCCCCAGAAGCGCCACTTCGACGGCGTGATGCGGTGGTATGTGAGCACAGGAATGCGCTTGGCCATTTTCGACTTGTCGATGACCACCTTCACCTTCGCTTGGATCTTCTTGCCGTTGCTCGCGATGGCCGTGACGATGGCGACGCCGGCTGTCTTGCCCTGCACGACGCCCTTTTCGGTGATGCTCGCAATCTTCTTGTTCGAGATGCGCCACGTGATGGTCTTGTCCTTGATCTTCTTGCCCGCGATTTCCGGGAACAGGGTGGCCTTGAAGCGGAACTTGCCGTTGTTCTCGATGCGCACCTTCTTCTGGTTGAGCTTGATCTTGGCGATCTCCGCGTACTTGGATTCCTTTTGCGCGGGCGTGGTGCTCGCGGGTTCGTCTGCGGAAGCGGTGCTCGTGGTGTCGGTGGCAGCGCGCTTGGCCGGCGTCACGGGCACGGCGGGCGCGGGCTCGGGTTCTGCGGCTTGCTCGTCCACGGGTTCGGGTTCAGGTTCAGGTTCAGTGACGGGCTCCTCAGCGGCTACAGGCTCGGGCGCCGCCGCGGGCTCCGGGTCGGTTGCGGGCTCGGGTTCGGGCGCCGCCGGCTCAGGGTCGGTTGCGAGCTCCGGGTCGGGCTCGGGCGCAGTCTCCGCAACGGGCTCCTCGCTCTCTGCGGTGGACGGCCCACCGGCCTCATCGGCCGCAACCTCCGTCGGCGCCTCCTGGGCCGCAGCCGCAACATCGCCGGCAGCCTCATCGTCCGATGCAAACGCACTCCCCGCACACGCAAGCAGCGCTACAACAGCGAGCGTAATCATCGTGGCCAGCGCGCACACCCAATTCCACCTGGTAACAGAAGCATTCATCGAGCTCATCCCCTTCGCATGCAATCCTGGTTCCATGCTACCAGACCCATCAAGGCGTCGACGCTTCGGTGGGTCTTCCCTTCATGTTGCAGCGTTTTTTCGATTCTGGCTCTTTTCGACTCCAAAACATGCGGCGCAAATGGCAATCTCACGTCGAAATGCATCGTTTTTTCGATAGTGGCACCGTATATAGCCCAATCAGGTGCCACAATAGAAAAAACGATGCATTTCGACGTGAGAACAGTGGGCATAAAAGCAAAGTCGAGCGGCAAAGGTGCCAGAAACGAAAAAACGGCGCACCCATCAAAGTTGACGCCGCTTCGCAGAACCTCGCCCACGCTACAAGTGTGTTACCCAGGTAGGCACGCGCGTTCGCCGGGTGGGCGCGCTGCTATACTGCTTCAGGAAGCTCAAAGGAGGGCACATGTCCATTAGAACCACCGCGGCGATCGCCGCTTGCAAGGCAACGCACAAGGTAATGCGCCTGCTGGGGCGCACGGCACGCGCCATGCCCGGCAAGGTCGCGCTCAAGATTGACCCGAGCATCATCGCCGAGCTTTCCGCCGGCCACCGCACCATCGTGATCACCGGCACGAATGGCAAGACCACGACCACGCACATCGTGCAGCAGGCCGTCATCAACACGTTTGGCACCGCGGCGTACGACCCCACGTCCACGAACCTGGAGCAGGGCATCGCCACCACGTTGTGCCTGGACAGCAGCATCGGCGGCAAGCGCGGCAGCGACTGGGCCGTCATCGAGAGCGACGAGGGCGCCACCAAGACCATCCTGCCCGCGATGCATCCGCAGGTGCTCGTGGTGACCAACCTTTACCGCGACCAGGTGGACCGCTACACCAGCTGGACCACCGCGCGCGACTACATCATCCAGGCTGCCAAGAGCTGCCCGGAGACCATCCTCGTGCTGGACGCCGACTGCCAGGTGACCGCCTCCATCGCGGACGCGGTGAGCAACAAGGTGGTGTGGTTTGGCGTGGAATGCCCGGTGTACGAAGAGGGCATCGGCGACTTCGACGAGCGTGTTGAGTGCGTGGAGTGCGGCGCGCAGCTTGAATTCGGCGCGCGCACCTTCGCTCACCTGGGCGATTACACGTGCCCGAGTTGCGGGCGCGTGCATCATCGCGCGGACATCGCGTGCACGGCCATCACGAACCGCCGCGAGAAGAGCTGCACGCTCGAGCTACGCGTGAACGGCATGGTGCACACCGTGGAAGCCAACGTGCGCGCGGGCTACGACGTCTACAACGCCGTGGCCGCCGTGGCCGGGCTCCTCACCTGCGGCATGACCGAGCGCGACACGTTCCAGGCGCTCGCACGGTTCACGCACGCCGCGCACCGCTTCGAGATCTTCGACATCGATGGCACGCCCACGCGCCTGCTGCTGATGAAGAACACGGCCGGCTGTAACCAGCTCA
>JAUNEQ010000259.1 GCA_030525445.1 Coriobacteriia bacterium
TTTTGCGCCCGTGTGGGGGATGGCGCCCTCACGGACAAACCGTGTTTCTGCAAAGCCGATGGCGGGCATGTTCGCGCGCACGGCGATGGCCGACGACCTCGTGCGCATGGAGGCTGTTCCTGGCAGCTACTACAACTTCCATCCGGGAAGCCATGTGGGACAGGGCGTCGATGCCGGCATCGAGATGATTGCGGATACGCTGAACGCGGTTCTCGCACCTGGGCAGACGACGACGGTGCTGCTCGAGACCATGGCGGGAAAGGGTAGCGAGGTTGGCAGCCGCTTCGAGGAGCTTGCGGCCATCATCGCGCACGTGGAGCTATCCGACCACCTGGGCGTGTGCCTCGACACCTGCCATGTGCATGATGCGGGATATGACATCGTGAACGACCTCGACGGCGTGCTCGAGGAATTCGACCGCATCATCGGGATTGGGCGGCTGCGCGCCATTCACATCAACGATTCCAAGAATCCGCTCGGCAGCCACAAGGATCGCCACGAGCGCATCGGGGAAGGCGCTATCGGTTGGGATGCTTTCGCACGCATCGTGCGCCACCCTGCGCTGCGCGACCTGCCGTTTATCCTGGAAACCCCCAACGAGCTCGACGGATACGCAGAAGAGATCCGCCAACTGCGCGAGCTCGCCGAAAGCTGACAAACGACCGAAAGATGGGATTAGGAAGTGCGAATCCGGATTAACGCCGGTGGCTGAATCCTATCCGGTTTTGCGGTAAATCGCGGTGATGGTCGTGTTTTTCGTGATGCGCTTTCCGTTCGTGCTCCACTTTTTAAAAGCGTATCCCTTGTGGGCGGGGAGCTTGTCCTTTGCCATCGTCGCATCCCATTTGTAGCCGACCCTTTGCTTGGCGAAGGTCTTGCCGGTGAGTTGGTCGACGAATCGTACGGTATAGGTCTTGGGTTTGAATCCCGTGGTGTAGATGCACCACGCATCGTATTTGTTCAGCAGCTTGCGAGCTTGCTTCTCGGATTTTACGCCCTCGCCATTCAGGCGCAGTTTAATCGAGGCTCCCGTGCTCGACTTCGCTTTCTAATATGAGCAGGACGTTGTCAAGAGGCAAAATCGGGCCTGACCCCGAATACCCGGGGCCAGGCCCTTCCTCTATCTCCACCCGACCGCGGCGACCTTGGCGTGTCTTTCCGACGCTCGTCCTTGCAGTTTAATATCCGCCCGTGGCGCTCTCGCGCTGGGCAATCCGTTGCTACGGCTGGGGCTGCCTCGTCGTTCGACATTCTGGCTACGCGGGTGGCGCCTGACGGCGTCCGCAAAAAGGGGAACCGGGATCCGCCCCAACGGCCTCGGATTTACCGCGATGCGGGGAGACGGCGCTATGTCAGCGGCCGCGCGGCACGGCGGCTACGCCCCCTCGGCCATGAGCCCGACGGCCCACGCCCAGCAGGCGAGCTCGCGCGCGGTGGCCACGTTCGCCTTGTTCTTGTGGACGCCGCGCTCCAGCAGCGCCCCGCGCCTGGCGGCCAGCCTGCGCACGCCCTTGGCGGCGTGCCGCCTCGCGGCGGGGTCGGGCGACTGGCCCGGCGCGAGCCCCTTGGAGTGCGCCGAGCAGGACGCGTAGCGCCAGGCCGACTCCACGAGCGCGCGCCTCAGGTGGCGGTTGCCGGCCTTGGTGATGCCGCCCCGGCGCACGCTGCCGCCGCTGGAGTGCTCCGAGGGCGTCAGCCCGATCCACGCGGCGAACGCCCCCGCGCTCCCGAACCGGGAGAACTCGCCTGCCTCGAACACGATGTCGGCGGCGGTGGCGACGTCGATCCCCTTCAGGCACCGCAGCGAGTCGACCCTCCTCTTCCAGCGGGGCTTGGAGGCCTCCGCGGCGACCAGCCTCTCCAGCCGCGCCTTCTCCTCGCAGGCCGCCTCGACCCGGCCGACGTAGTAGGCGTACGCGTCGGCGTCGGCCCCCTCCGCGAACGTGATCGACTTCGCCCACTTCCAGTATGCGGCCGTCCAGTTCCCCTTCCGCCTGCCCGTCGGCGAGGTCTCGTCGAAGACGTGGCCGTGCCGGAGCAGGAACTTCGACATCAGCTGCTTGGAGCGGACGACCTCCTCGCGGGCGTCCTCGAGCGCGCGGGAGAGGTCGCGGGCGGCCTCGCAGCCGTCGTCGGGGACCCAGACCTCGACGACGTTGC
>JAUNEQ010000084.1 GCA_030525445.1 Coriobacteriia bacterium
TGGTAGGGGCGGTGGGACTCGAACCCACAATCCGAAGAGGCGGATTTTAAGTCCGCTGCGTATGCCAATTTCGCCACGCCCCCGTTCGTTGGACGGGACACATGATACCAGATGCGGGAATGCGGAATCGACGCTCTAGGTGGTTGGGCTACTCGTTTCGGGCGGCATCCATGACGATGCCCTCGAGGATGTCGGCTTCGCTCGTGGTATAGCCGTCGGTGCCCGCGAGCTCCACCACCGCTTCCAGGATAATCATGCCTGCCGCAATCACCGGCGCGCGGTCGGGGTCGAGGCCGACGATATGGCGGCGCTGTTCCACCGTCATCGCCAAAAGCCGGTCGCGAATGCCGTCGAGCACCGCCTTCGTCACGGGGAACCCGTGGACCTGGCTGCTGTCGTACACCGTCATCTCCTTGTGGATGGACACGACGCTCGTCGCCGTGCCTGCGACCGCGACCATGCGGTCGATGGCGATGCCGCGTGCGGCGGCCTCGTCAAAGTACTCCTGGAACTGCGCGCGCATCCACGTATCGGACGCGGCAACCTCATCCGCGGATGGCGGGTCGGAATGGAAGAATCGCTCCGTCACGCGACGGCATCCGATGTTGAACGAGTGCACCATGAGAGGGTCCTCCCCCGCACGGCCGACGATGAGCTCGGTCGAACCCCCGCCGACGTCCACCACGAGCAACGTCTCGCCCGGGAATGCCGCGGTGGCGCCTGCGAAGCTCAGGGCGGCCTCCCGCTCGCCGGGGATAACCGTGAGCTCGATGCCGAGCGCACGCAGCCGTTCCACGAACTCGCTGGCGTTCGAGGCGTCGCGCGATGCCGACGTCGCCATCGCGATGATGGGAATCTCGGGCTGCTCCGGCGTTTGGAAACCCTTGAGCGTCTCGAGGTATTCGCGCACCTTCACCTCGACGCGTTCAATCGCCTCGGGCTTCAGGGCGCCCGTCGCGTCCACGTCCTCGCCCAGGTTCACGATGCCGTATTCCCTATCGAGCGCGGTGATTCCATCCGGCCCCACTTCGGCGATGAGCATACGGCAGGTCACGGTCCCGATATCGATGGCCGCGTAGCGTTTGGTTTGCATGGATTCTCCTAACCTTCGTAGCCGAAGACGGCATCAAGCACCGGTGAATACCAGGTCTCGGGAGCGGGCACCGAACCTTCGGCCACCGCTTCCGTGCTTGACAGCGTCGAAGAACCAGGATTGGACGATCCGTCGGTGAGCACACTCACGGAGTGCTCACCTTCCGTCACCCAACCGAGGCTTTCGTGGGCGAGCTCGGCGATGCCCTCATCGGTTTGGAGGGCCTGCACATGTTGCTCGAGCTCTTCGTTGCGGTCGACGAGCGCCGCGTATTCAGCCGCAAGCTGGTCATTCGCACGGGTTTGAAGGTAATAGTCTTGCGCGGCGGGGTAAATCGCGTTTGCCACCAAGACGACGCACATCACCGTAACCGCCGTCCAGGCGAACCAGGGACGCATGACGATGCGGTCAAGCGACAGCGCGCTCAGGATTCCCGAGAAGAACCCGGCGATGCGGGACCCGAATTGCGAACCCTGCGACTGCATGCGCGCGGCGCGATGATGGGTGCGGCCCATCCGGCCTTCGTATACGGCCGCACGGGGGGCATCATCTGCCATGGCTGGAGCCACATCGTCGTATTCACGGGAGAACGCCCGGTCTGCCTTACGGTGGCGTTGGTCATGGCGCGCCTTACGCAGGTGTTCGCGCAAGCCGCCCTTGCGGGACGTCTCCTCTTCCACCGAATCTTGCTCGGCAAATTCCTCGCGCCAACCGTTCTGCCGGCTCTGGCGTTCGTCGTGGTTTTCATCGAAGCGGAAACCCGAACGGGCACGCGTGCCATCCGCAAAGCGCGATGGGGCGAGCCTGTTGCCACCAGCACGACGGCTTCGCGGCGCGCTCGACGCGGACACTTCCGCCGACACTCGATAACCACCACGGGAACGGCGTGCATCCCCCTCGTGGCGCTCCCAGGAGAACTCCGCGCGAGCATGGAAATCACGTCCCGCATTCGAGGAGCCGAGCTGGGAAAAGTCAATGATGGGTGCAGCGCCCGAACGCGGTTGCCGCGCTGCCGACGCTTCCTGATTCTGAATGGAGATGCGGCGGATGTTCGCCTTAGCCTGGGTATACGTCACCGCAGAGCTGCGCTGCGCGGAACGGCGCGCATCGCGCTTCTCCAGGAATTCCGGGGTTTCGGGCGTCCAATAGCCAACGCGCGACATGTCGTCGCCACCGGAGTATATGTCGGCGTTCTTGCGGGCCATCGGCTGCGCGATTCCTTCCCATAATGGTTCGTTACTAGTGTGTTTAGAAAGGTACATTAAAACATAGCACACAGCCGCGCCATCAACCGCGCCGAAAGAAGAAATCGAAAAAGAAATCCGGTGAGGCCAATCGCCGAACAGCAGGACGGGCGATGGGATTAAAGAGCCCGCAGCATATGGGACATCCGGGCTCCGGAGCCCGGGTATGCTGTTATTCCGCCTTCAGCATGCGGGTCATGAGATAGTCCGCCACCTCAGACAGCTTGATTTCCCCGCTCAGAAGGTCATGTACGGCCTGCATGATGGGCAGATCCACGCCGTTTTCGGCACCTAGGGCAAGCAAAGCGTCCAGCGAATGGGCGCCTTCCACCACCATGCCGCGGCGCTCCTCGTAGTCGGCCACGCTTATCCCCTCGCGGGCAAATGCCTCGCCAAACGAGCCGTTGCGCGAATGGGGGCTGTTGCAGGTGGTGTTGAGGTCGCCTACGCCAGCGAGGCCCAAGCACGTGGCTGCGTCTCCATCGCACGCCACCACCAGACGCGAGATTTCGGCCAAGCCGCGCGTCATCAGCAGCGAAATGGTGTTATCGCCCTGTCCCATGCCGCGGGCCATGCCGCATGCGATGGCGATGACGTTCTTGGACGCCGCGCACAAGCCCACGCCCACCGGATCATCCGAGGTGTACAGGCGGAACGTCTTGCGGGAAAGCAGTTCCTGGAAGAAACGCGCGGTCTCGACGTTGTGGCTCGCCGCAACGGCACCGGCATATGAACCCTGTGCGAGCTCTTCGGCGTGGTTGGGGCCGGCGATTTCGCAGAGGCGCTCTTCGTGTCCGAGCACGCTCGCCACCGTCTCGTAAAGCGTGGTGCCGCTCGTGGCATCGAGGCCCTTGGACAGCAGGGCGACCGGCACGTCATCGGGCAGGCAGGCGGCGAGCGATTCGGCGGCGGATCGCACGGCAAACGACGGGGTCACGATGATGACCGCCGAGCATCCTTGCACGGCCTCTTCCATCACATTGCTTGCCTTGACGCCATTGAGGCGCAAGGTGGACAGGAACATCGGGTTGCGGCCGGCGGCATTGATGTAGTCGGCGTCGGATTTCTCGTAGCACCACATCTGCACGCGCTTTCCCGCCTGCAGCAACATCCACGCAATGGCCGTGCCAAACGACCCCGCGCCAACCACGGTCACCGTACGCGCGTCTTCTGCGTTTACCATCATGTCCTCCTCAGCCATATAAGCGCTTCGAGTAGCCAGTCCCACCATGATAATGAAACACCCGTACCTGGTAACAATGTTTCATTCGCTCTTCATCTGCGCAACGAAAACGTCCCGCGCACCACGTGCACGGGACGTTATCCAAATCCATCAAATGGAAAACCCGATGATTAGTCCTCCAGCGCGGCGACGATCTCGTCGGTCATCTCCATCGTATGGTAGACGTTCTGAAGGTCCTCGAGCTCCTCGAGCTTGTCGATGAGGCGCATGACCTTCGCAGCATCCTTCGGGTCGACCTGGGTGTAGGTGGTGGGAACCATGATGAGCTCGGAACCCTTCACCTCGACGCCCTGCTCTTCCAGAGCCTTCTTGACGGCCATGAGGTCCTGATAGTCGGTGTAGACGATCCACTCCTCGTCGGCGTCTTCGTAGTCGTCAGCGCCAGACTCGAGCACCACCATCTCGAATTCGTCGACATCGGCGGCCGGGCCGTTGGGCTTCGTGGGGTTCTTCTTGTCGCCCGTCTCGATCTCCTTGGCCACCATGATCTGGCCCTTGCGCTCGAACTGGAAGGCAACGGAACCGCTCGTGCCCAGGTTGCCGTTGGCATGCGTGAAAGCGGAACGCACGTCGGCGGCGGTGCGGTTGCGGTTGTCGGTGAGGGCCTCGCAATACACCGCGACGCCGGCCGGGCCGTAGCCCTCGTAGGTCACGGTCTCATAGTTCGCGGCATCCTTGCCGGAACCGAAGGCCTTGTCGATAGCCGTCTTGATCTTGTCCTTCGGCAGAGAGTAGCTCTTTGCCTTATCGATGGCGGCAGCCAGGGAAGCGTTGTTCTCGGGGTTCGGGTCGCCACCCTCCTTCGCGGCCACGGTGATGTTACGGGACAGCTTGGAGAAAAGCGCGGAACGCTTGGCGTCCTGAGCGGCTTTACGATGCTTTGTGGTAGCCCATTTAGAATGTCCGGACATAGCACTTCCTTCTTGAACTCGGTGAATTTAACCTGAACATACTAGCACCGCAGCGGCGCGACAACAACAAACACGCAGGAAACGCACAGGCTTTCCCCGATGTACCCGACAAACCGTTGACATATGCGCTCGGAGCCGGTGTCCGCCGTCGGTGTCATCCCGAGCGGAGGCGCGAAGCGCCGAAGTCGAGGGACCTCCCGCTGGCGTGACGTGGTCGCAGCCCCGCCTGCGGCAAGCGCCGAGGGGGGTCTCTCGACTCCGCGGGCTGCGCCCGCTCCGCTCGGGATGACAAGGGGGGGAGGCCCTCGGCGCTCCGCTCAGGATGACATCGGGGGTCGCGCGCATCCCGTGTTGCCGAGGCGGCAAGATCATGCGGCGAAGGAAAGCCCCCATTTTTCGACGATGCCGAAGGCGGCTTCGTCGGTCGAGATCCAATTGAGGAAATCGCGCGCGGTCTGTGCGACTTGCTCCCCGCCTTCCATGGCATCGAGGTTGCATCCCAATGCATGCGGGAACAGCATAGGCGTGTACATGCGCGCGGGAATCGCACCCACCACCTTCACGCCGCCATAGCGATAGATGTCGCTCGTCCGCACGAGCGCAACCATCTCGTCGCTCTTCGCTAGCCCCGCGAACAGGTCGGCCGTGGAATCGTATGCGCGAACCGAGGCCTTGTTGCTGCGGTAGTAACCGGTAAACGCGCCGTCGGCATAGACGCCGATGGCCTCGAGCGCCTCATACTGGCGCTGCGCATGCACGCCCTTGCCCGACACCACAGCCAGCGGAACCGAACCGGCGGCGATATCCGCCGTGGTTGCGGACTTCACCTTCGAATCGGCAGACGCCACAATGGCCATGCCATCGCAGATCATATCCGCACGTGTGGCAGCATCGGCAACGCCCAGTTCCTCGGCGCTGTCCATGGCCGCAAGCGAATTCTGGAACACGAGATCGGCCTCCGGAAGCAAGGTCACCGCCTCATCGTCGGCAGCCGGTTCCGGTTCGTCGTCGCTGGTGGAAGCGCTTTCAGGCACCCCGCCATCGTCCTCCTCCGCCGGCACTGCGGGAATCGTCGGCTTCAGGGCCTTGTTCTCCTTCTTGGCGCTCTCGAACACCTCGAACTCGAACGACACCCATTCCTTATCGGCCGCATAGGAGTCTGCCAATTCCTCGACAACCCCCTGCACCCCCACCGGCACCGCCACCCGGACAGTAACCGATTCATGCTCCGGAGCCTCAACGTTTTCAGCGACAACGCTCTCATCCGCACCCTCGTCAGCAGCCGAAGGGGCGCATCCACTCAAACCCCCCATCCCCAAAACGAGGACCGCGCAAACAACGACCAGGAATCGCATGACGTGCGACATCACCGGATCAGATGCGGAAACCAGATCAGTGACGGTAGGCTCCCCGTGGAACCCGGGGCCAGTTGGGCGGCTTCCCCGCAGCGCGCACAGCGGCGCTACAATCCCCCAGCGCCAGCGGAGCGCGCGAGGAGCGCCGCCCAACTGGCCCCGGGTTCCACGGGGAGCCGGTGCATGTAAAGAGATTCTCACGCCAACTCTTCCCGCACGACGGCGGCGATGCGCTCTGCCACCTCGTTTGCGCGGTCTTCGTCCGACGCCTCCACCATGACGCGAATCAGCGGCTCGGTGCCGCTTGCGCGGACGAGGATCTGCCCGTCGTCGCCCATCTCGGCTTCGGCCTCGCGCACGGCGGCGGCGATTTCCTTGTTCCACTCGAAGGCATGCTTGTCGGTGACCTTCACGTTCAGCAAGACCTGCGGGCAATGCGTCATCATGCGGCCCGCCTCTTCCGGCGTCCACCCGTTGCGAATGCATGCCGCGATAAACAGGCAGGCGGTCATCAGGCCGTCTCCGGTGGAATTGTAGTCGAGGAAGATCATGTGGCCGCTCTGCTCGCCGCCGATGGCGAACCCGCCTTCGCGCATGCGCTCGAGCACGTGGCGGTCGCCCACCGACGTGCGCTCGACCTCGATGCCCTGGGCGGCCATGGCCTGGCGGAACCCAAGGTTGCACATGACCGTGGAAACGACCGTGTCATGCGGCAGGCAGCCGCGCTTCTTCATGTCGATGGCGCACACGGCCTCGACCACGTCGCCATCCATCTCGTTGCCAAGCGAATCGACCAGCATCACGCGGTCGGCATCGCCATCATGCGCCACACCGATGGTGGCGCCGCATTCGGCCACGAGCTGCTTGGTCGGGCCCAGGTTCGTGGAACCGCAACCCACGTTGATATCGGTGCCATCCCACTCATCGTTGATGGTCACCACTTCGGCTCCCAAGCGGCGGAATGCCTCCTCGGACGTCACGCTCGCGGCGCCATGGCCGGTATCGAGCGCGATCTTCCATCCGGTGAAATCGACGCCTTGGGAGCGCACGGCGTTCACCGCATGGTCGATGTAGATTTCGGCGGCATCATCGACGGGCAGGACGAAGCCCACGGCATCACCGTTCGGCAGCTTCTCGGGCGGCTCGCCTCCAGCGATGACGTACGCCTCGATCTCTTCTTCCAAAGCGACCGGCAGCTTGAAGCCGTTCGCATCGAAGAACTTGATGCCGTTGTATTCCGGCGGGTTATGCGAAGCAGAAATGACCGCACCGGCATCGGCATGGAGCTCACGGGTGAGCAGCGCGATCGCCGGCGTGGGAATGATGCCCACGGACAGCGCGGTTCCGCCCATGCTCATGATGCCCGCTTCCAAAGCGTTCTCGAGCATATCGCCCGAAAGGCGCGTATCCTTGCCCACGACGATGGTGCGCCCCAGGAACTTCACTGCGGCTTGCCCGATACGGTAGGCGATGATGCTGTTGAGTTCTTTGTTGGCCACGCCACGCGCGCCATCGGTTCCGAATAACTTGGCCATCGGTTCCCTCTTCCGTTTCGCCATGCAGTGCGGTTTCCATCACCGCCACCGCATGGAGCAGGTTATTTACCGCGCTGCACGTTCTGCTCGTGCAGGCGTACCGCGCCCTCGGGGCGCTCGTCGTCGCGCATGCGGTTGTTCAATTCGGCAGCGAATTCGTCGATATCGACGCCAAAACGGGCAAGCACCACCAACAGGTGATAGACCACGTCGGCCGCCTCGTAGCGCAGGTGGTCGACCTCGAACTCGCAGCGCTCGTCGAGCTTCTCCTTCATCTCGGGAGAACGCTCGCACACGTCGGCATGCGCCGCGCGCGCATCGAGTGCCCGCTGCGTGTCCTTTGCGGCCAGCGCCACTTCGCCCGCCTCTTCCATCACTTTCTTCAGGGGCGTGTCGAGCTTGCCGGAAAGCAGGCGGTAGGTGTAGCTCTCCTCGCCGGCGTTGCGACGGGCATCGATGGTCGCATATAGCGCTTCCAACGTCGCGCCGATCTGGCTCGCCGGCGCCGTCTCGCCTGCAGGAATATACGTCTTGTCGTTCATGCGGACCCTTTGATTCATTCGATTAAGGGATGCGAAAGGGGGCGTGCCGACGGAAAATGCGCCGCCGACTTGCCCCCTGCCGCTCATCTTCAAAAGTCCCGCCACCCATGCGGATGGCGGGACTCGCTACTCACTTATTCCTCGTCGTCCTTTGCCGGAACGCCCAGCAGGTCGTCGAAGCCGTCTCCACCAAGGGTGAAGCCCGCGCCCGAAGGCCCGAAGAGCTTGTCCAGCTCGTCGAGGTCACGACGGTAGGAGCGAGGCGGCAGGCTTTCGCCGAGCATGTCCTCGCCGTCGGTGTTGAAGGTCGGGGGCTCGTCGCCACCGATGAGGATGGTGTCATCGGGGCTGAACACCATGTCGAGCAGCTGGCTCATGTCGTCGCTGCTGGCATTCAGGTCGTCCTCGATGATGTGCAGCAGGTCGCGCTCGGAAAGCCCGGCCTTCAGTTCCTCGATCGCCTTCAGGCCGATGCCGTCGATGCGCATGAGGTCGTCCTCGGAGTAACCCACCAGGTCGGCCACGGTCTCGATGCCGGCCTCGCTGAACTTGTTAGCCCAACGCTGGGAAACACCCAGGTCATCGTAGATGTACAGGCGCGCATCCTCGTCGGAGAGCTT
>JAUNEQ010000260.1 GCA_030525445.1 Coriobacteriia bacterium
ACCTCGTCGGCAAGGTCGAGGCTGGCATCCCCG
Source organism: Coriobacteriia bacterium (assembly GCA_030525445.1). GTDB lineage: Bacteria > Actinomycetota > Coriobacteriia > Coriobacteriales > Eggerthellaceae > UMGS1519. The sequence continues at coordinate 34 of JAUNEQ010000260.1, forward strand.
AGGACGACCCGCGCAACCCGGCGACCATCGCCGACAACGTGGGCGACAACGTGGGCGACGTTGCGGGCATGGGCTCCGACCTCTTCGAGTCCTACACCGGCTCCATCCTCGCTCCGACGATTCTCGCCGCCACCTTCGGCGCCATCGGCGGGTACTTCTCCACGCAGGACTTCGTCTTCGCGCTCATCACCCCGGTGTGCATTTCCGCATGCGGCATCATCACCTCGATCATCGGCCTCTTCGCCGTGCGCGCGAAGGAAGGCGCCGAGCTGCACAAGGCCCTCAACCGCGGCACCTACGTGGCTGCTGCACTCGAGATCCTCGTCATCCTGGGCATCTTCTCCATCTGGAATTCCCAGGCGGACGGCGCCCAGCCGCTGTGGCTGATGGGCTCCGTGCTCTGCGGCCTCATCGCCGGCATCGCCATCGGCAAGATCACCGAGTACTTCTGCTCCGATCACTACAACCCGGTTCATAAGATCGCGGAATCCGCCGAGACCGGCGCCGCCACCGTCATCATCGAGGGCCTCGGCACGGGCATGCTGTCCACCATCGCCCCGATCCTGCTCGTGGCTCTCGCCATCATCGGTGCTTTCATCTGCGGTAACAACGCGTTCCCGAACGCCGTGGTCGAAATGGGCGGCATCGCTGCCGGCCTCTACGGCGTCGGCCTGGCTGCCACCGGCATGCTTTCCAACACCGCCATCACCATCGGCGTCGACGCCTACGGCCCCGTCGCCGACAACGCGGGCGGCATCGCCGAGATGGCTGGCCTCCCCGAGGAGATCCGCGACCGCACCGACGCGCTCGACGCTGTCGGCAACACCACCGCCGCCATCGCCAAGGGCTTCGCCATCAGCTCCGCCGGCCTGGCTGCGACCTCGCTGTTCGTGTCCTATCAGGCCACGATGCATGCGCAGATCCCCGGTTTCTCGCTCACGCTCACCGATCCACTCATCGTCGCCGGCATCTTCATCGGCGCGATGATGCCCTTCATGTTTGCCGCGCTCACCATGGGCGCCGTGTCCCGCGCTGCTCACGCGATGGTCGAGGAAGTCCGTCGCCAGTTCCGCGAGATCCCCGGCATCATGGAGTACAAGGCCGAGCCCGAGTATGACCGCTGCGTTGGCATCTCCACCACCTCCGCCCTCCATGAGATGATGCTTCCCGGCATCCTCGCCGTGGTCGTGCCCATCATCATCGGCTGCTTCAACCCGGCCATGCTCGGCGGCTTCCTCGCCGGCGCCGTGGCCACCGGCATGCTGCTCGCCATCTTCATGTCCAACGCCGGTGGTGCGTGGGACAACGCGAAGAAGTACATCGAGCAGGGCAACCATGGCGGCAAGGGCTCCGAGGCTCACAAGGCCGCCGTCGTCGGCGACACCGTGGGCGACCCGTTCAAGGATACCTCCGGCCCGTCCATGAACATCCTCATCAACCTCATGACGATCATCGCGCTCACCTTCAGCCCGCTGTTCATCATGGTCCAGGGCATCATGTAATTCCTGCCCACTAGGATGTAACGCGGCCCGTCCCCTTCCGGGGGCGGGCCGCGCGCGTTATGGCGCGATGTTCGTGCTTGGGAATCCAGCACGCACGTTGAGCTTGGATGGAGCCGAGCGGTGCGATTGCGACGATCGGGAGCGCGAGGACGGGATCCCTTTTGAGTGCGAATGGATGGCGCACCGATTGGCGTGTGTCGGCGGGACGTCGTTGCACTCGACGACGATGCACGCCCGCACAGCGCCGAATCGTGCCAAGGGGAGCGGGGCCTGGCAGGATTCGCCGCTCTGCGGCCGCACAACGTCGAATCGAGCCGCATTCAGGGCGTTTCTCGGTACGATTCGCCGCTCTGCCGGCACACAGCATTGAATCCAGCCACGTAGAGCCCGACCCCGGCACGATTCAACGACGTGCGGCCGCACATCATCGAATCGCGCCAACGGAAAGGAGGCCCTGGCACGATTTGCCGCTCTGTTCCCGCACAACGCCGAATCGAGCCAAAGGGAGAGCGGGGCCTGGCAGGATTCGCCGCTCTGCCGCCGCACAGCATTGAATCCAGCCACGTAGAGCCCGACCCCGGCACGATTCAACGACGTG
>JAUNEQ010000261.1 GCA_030525445.1 Coriobacteriia bacterium
TTCTTTGATTATTGCCGTACGGATTATCTGGGTTATCGCTCTATCCGATAAGTAGCGTCCGAAACTCCGTCTGACTATTCCTATTGACTCACTCGGGTTTTCTCGGGGAGAATGGGTTCCGTTGCAACTACCTGCGAATTCACCTACCCGAGAGGATATGACCATGAGCCAACACGAATATGCATTTGAGACCAAAGCGATCCATGTGGGGCAGGAATCGGCCGACCCTACGACCGATTCCCGCGCGGTGCCCATCTACCAGACCACGTCCTACGTCTTCCATAACGCCCAGCATGCGTCCGACCGTTTCCACCTGAAGGATGCGGGCAACATCTACGGCCGCCTCACGAACCCCACCCAAGGCGTGTTCGAGGACCGCATCGCCGCGCTTGAGGGCGGCGTCGCCGGCCTGGCCGTGGCATCCGGCGCCGCTGCCATCACCTACACGGTGCAGGCCATCGCCCAGGCGGGAAGCCACGTCATCGCGCAGAAGACCATCTACGGCGGCACCGTGAACCTGCTCGAGTACACGCTCGCCGCCTTCGGCATCGAGACCACCTTCGTCGACATCCACGACATCGAGGAATACAAGGCCGCTTTCAAGGACAACACGCGGCTCGTCTTCATCGAGACGCTGGGCAACCCGCACTCCGACATCCCGAACGTCGAGGCCATCTCCCAGATCGCCCACGAGCACGGCGTGCCCGTCGCCGTCGACAACACCTTCGGCACTCCGTACCTGTTCCGTCCGCTGGAGCACGGCGCCGACATCGTCGTGCATTCCGCCACGAAGTTCATCGGCGGCCACGGTACCACGCTGGGCGGCGTCATCGTGGACGGCGGCAAGTTCGACTGGAGCGTGGACGGCAAGTACCCGCAGTTCACCGAGACGAATCCCAGCTACGGCGTGCCCTTCACCGCCGCCGCCGGCCCGGCCGCGTTCGTCACCTACATCCGTGCCATCCTGCTGCGCGACACCGGCAGCTCCATCTCGCCCTTCAACGCGTTCCTTCTGCTGCAGGGCACCGAGACCCTGGCGCTACGCCTGGACCGCCACAACGAGAACACGAAGAAGGTCGTGGAGTTCCTCGCCAACCACCCGAAGGTCGCGAAGGTCAACCACCCGTCGCTGCCCGACCATCCGCAGCACGACCGCTACCAGGAGTACTTCCCCAACGGCGGCGCATCCATCTTCACCTTCGAGATCGACGGCGACCAGGACACCGCGTTCAAGTTCATCGACAGCCTGCAGCTCTTCAGCCTGCTCGCAAACGTAGCCGACGTGAAGAGCCTCGTCGTGCACCCCTACACCACCACGCATTCCGAGATGAGCCCCAAGGAGCTCGCGGCCGCCGGCATCACGCCGAGCACCATCCGCCTCTCCATCGGCACCGAAGCCGCCGCGGACATCATCTGGGACCTCGAGCAGGCGCTCGACCAGATTTAAGAAACCAGCATCCTCTTACTTCCTTTCTCCAGCGGCCCCGCCATCTTGGCGGGGCTTCGCTTTTGGCCCGGACCGGCATGTCATAGGCCTTCCGTTGTTACCCATATGCCCGCATCTGTGGGGCATTTCGGCGTGTCGCAAACGCCGTTGGTGATACCATTTGAATATGTTTAGTGCGACATACTTAGGAGGTATCGCAATGGAGAACGTCAAGCTGTATATCAACGGCGAGTTTCTCGACAACGGCGACCGCGAGATGAAGCAGAACATCAACCCGGCCACCGAAGAGGTCATCAACGAATTCCCCATGGCAACCGAAGCCGACGTGGAAGCCGCCATCGATGCGGCCTACGAAGCGCAGAAGTCCTGGGAGAAGGTGCCGCCCATCGAGCGCGCCAATTACCTCATGGAGCTCGTCCGCATGGTGCAGGAGCGCCAGGAGCTCTTTGCTCGCACCAACACCGAGGAAATGGGCAAGCCGCTCGCGCAGTCCATGGACGAGGCCGGCTGGCTCGCCGCATACCTCCAGTATTTCGCGGCGCAGGCACGCCATATGATGGGCGAGATCATCCCGTCCGACCGCCCGAACGAGAACATCCTGCTGTATAAGATGCCCATCGGCGTCGCGGCCCAGATCATGCCGTGGAACTTCCCGCTGTTCCTCATCGGCCGCAAGGTCGCCCCG
>JAUNEQ010000262.1 GCA_030525445.1 Coriobacteriia bacterium
AAGTCTGGCCCCCTGTCACTGTCCCATATGCTGCGGGCCCTTTTGTCCCATCCCCCCGGGCTGTCCCATGGAAGCCGCTACAGGGTTTCCTTTTCCTTGGCCTTGATGGCACGACCGCATTGGATGGCGAGGTTGCCGTTGCGCATGCGCATGCCATCGAGCAGCGTCTTTTCCACGCTGGGGTCTTTGAGCGTGATCAGATACGTGAGCTCATACAGGCTGCCCATGTTGGTGGTGCGCACGCTCTCCAGGGACACATCGCTCGTATAGGCCTCGAACAGGTCGTCGAACATGCCGTAGTAGTCCAGATCTTCGGGGATCTTCACCACGAGGCGGCGCTCGCCCGGGTTCTTTTCCTTCTTCGCCTTGTCCTCGTTGCCCAGCGGGCTCGCCATGTAGATGATGTTCGCGATGCCCACGATGACGGTGAGCGCGACCGCGAGCGTGAGGTAACCCATGCCGGCCGCCAGACCCACGGCCATGGCCAGGAACACCGCGCAGATATCCTTCGCGCTGCCGGGGATACTGCGGAAACGCACCAGGCTGAACACGCCCATCACGGCCACGCCGGCGCCGATGTTGCCGTTCACCAGCGTGATGACCACCTGCACGATGAGCGGCAGGATCGCGAGCGTGACCAAAAAGCCGTTCGAGACCTTGCTCTTGTACCGGAAGATGAGCGCGATGGCCAAACCCAGGATGAGGGACGTGACCGAGCACAGCAGGAACGACCCTGCGGTGAGGCTGCTTGCGGTTGATTCGACTCCGGAGAGTACGCTGGTGAACGCGAAATCGGACATGGCTATCCCCCTGGTTTATGCGGCGATGGAATGCTTCGAGATCATGGCGGCCTTATAGGCCAGGCCGTACTTGCTCACCGACTGCGGGCGGACGCCGCACTCGTTGAGCACGGCGACCAGCCACATCGGGTAAGCCTGCGAGCACTTAATCTCCAGGATGTGCTCGCCTTCGGCGAATAGGTTGTGCTGGGCGCTTGCGCCTGCGCCCAGCATGCTCGGCACGTGACGGCCAACTTGCTGCCAGCGCGCATCGGCGTCGAAAGTAATACGCAGCGCGGGATCATCCACGTCAACGAAGCTCAAGCGGTGCGTGGATACGCGCATCTTGGGCGTGATGCCCTCGTAGTGGTCGCGCATCCAGGCGATCTCGCCGGCGATCTGCAGGGATACCCGGCTGTGCGCGGCTTCCTGCGCCTGTGCGTTCGCCAGCGGCCAGCGCTCGATTGCCTCGAGGTAGTCCATGCCGCCCAGGAACGCATCGGCAGCAGCCTGCGTGCAGTTCACGCGGCGCTTGTAGGTGATGCCCTTGAACTTCTTCTTGATCTCGACGAACACGGGGGAATCGGGCGAGCCGGCATCCGCGCCATACGACCGCACGCGCAGCTTCTCCTTGTACTTCCCGCCCTGGATGGAACGGTTGATGAGCAGGTCATCGGCCGTGTCGTAGTAGACGCTCGACACCAGGGAGTCGTGGTATTCCGCCGGCGCCAGGTGCTGCTCGGCGAGTGCACGGAACTGGAGGTACTGCATGGGAGTGAGCAGGTACTTGATCTCTTTGCGCTCGAAGGTATCCATTGTTCCGCCTTTCGTTTTACCGGGCCGGGTATTACCGCCCGGAGTCGTGCTTTGTGTTGGGGCTCGGGTGGGATGGGAAGAAGGGGAGGGAGGATTGCTGTACCACCCGAGCCACCATGTACTCTACGGGCGGTTCCTTAAAAAAGCCTTAAAGGTGTTTGGCGGAATTGTGAACCGCCGTGCATGCGGCCCGGAACCCGCGGCGAGGCGGGCGGGTCGGGCGGATGGCCGCCCCGGGAGGGATGCAGGGGTACGGTCCGCTTCCTCGCGTTTTTGCGGCGATATCGCTGCGCTTATCGCCTGCAAAAACCGCTCGGGCGCTTCCCTCGCTGCGCATTTTGTAAGGTTGCGCTTTTCCTCGGGAAAAGCGCTGGTGGTGCGCAGAGGCTTCCGCACCCCTCCCGGGGCGGACGGCCGCCCGGACCGCCCGCCACGCCGCGGGTTCCGGGCCGCCTGAACGGCGGTTCCGGCCGACTCGCTGCCTTTAAGGCTTTTTTAAGGGTGCGGGGTACAATGGAGGTGTATCGGGTGGT
>JAUNEQ010000085.1:0-604 GCA_030525445.1 Coriobacteriia bacterium
CTGCGCAATTCCCCCGGTGCTCCCGAGGATGCGCCTGAGTGCCATGTGGTTCTCGAGGTGAACATGAACCATCCGGTTCTCGGCACTCTGAAGGCAGCGCATATGGCCGGTGATGATGAGAAGGTGAAGAAGTACGCTGCCCTTCTGTATGATCAGGCTTTGCTGGTTGAGGGTCTGCCCATTGACGACCCGATCGCGTTTGCGCAGAGCGTGTGCGAGCTGATGAAATAGTATTCGCGCGAGTGATCGTCCGTTTGTCGGGACGGGCTCATTTGCGCAGATGAGCGTTGTAAAATGGGGCTTGCCGCGCATGCGGAGGCCCCATTTTCATGAGCGAAGGGATTACCATGGCCTTTGAGTACGAGCATCTCATCGTAAGCATTCCCGATTTTCCGAAGCCAGGCATCATTTTCAAGGACATTACGCCCGTTTTGGCTGACCCTGATGGTTTTGCGGCTGTTGTCAACGGCATCGCCGAGCACTTCGCTGACAAGGGTGTTACCAAGGTGGTCGCTGCTGAGGCGCGTGGGTTCATGGTGGGAGCCCCTGTTGCCGCAAAGATGGGAGCTGGTTTCGTTCCCGCACGTAAGACGGGCAAGTTGCC
>JAUNEQ010000085.1:614-8337 GCA_030525445.1 Coriobacteriia bacterium
ACGGCCAACGCTATGGTGGATCTCGTTGCGCAAGCTGGGGCTAAGCTGGCGGGCATGGGCTTTTTCATGGAGCTTGCCTTCTTAGGCCCCCGTGAGGCCATTGCAGAAGTGACTGACGCAGAGGTTTTGTCGCTGTACGTAGTTGAATAACTGGGCGAATTGAGATTTTTGCTGGGTTGCCGTCGCAACCTGACTAGGTGCGCCGTCTGCTGGCGTGCTGATTAGCCGTGAAAGGATTGCTGTTGTGAGAGAGCGCAAGAACGCACTGGTGTTGTTCAGCAAGGTGCCTGAGCCTGGTTTGGTGAAAACGCGCCTGACCGTCCTGAAGGATGGCATCTTCCAGCCCGAGGTGGCGTCGGCTCTGTACCATTGCATGCTTTTCGATGTGGTTGAGATCATCATGGCCGCCATGGACGATTTGGAGGCGCGTCCTGCTTCGGTTGATCCCGTTACAGGCGAACAGGTTCGCGATACCTACGAGCTTATCATTTCGACGACACCCGCGCCGAATGCCGAAGTCATGCGCAAATTGTTCTCCGATGCGGGGGAGTGGCCTCGCCCCTTCGAAGTTATTGTTGACGAGGGCGCGAGCTTTGACGATCACTACAATCACTCCTTCGAGCAGGCTTGGGATCGTGGTGCAGACTGCATCCTTTCCATGGGTGCTGATATGCCGGCGCTCACCAAGGCGGATATCTTCGCGGGCTTTGATGCACTGCATCGCCTCGACGGCGTCCCTGGCGGCGGCATCGTACTGGCACCCGATCAGGAAATGGGCGTCTCCGTTATTGGTTGGACGCGTGAAACCGACTTCGATCATTCGGGCGTGTTCTACAACCAAGAGGGCCTTACCGTGCTGCCTGCTTACATTCACAAGGCGGATGGGCTTGGTTTGCCAGCGCTCTATCTTCCGCCTATTCCCGACGTGGACACCATGGCTGATCTTCGCCATAACATCACCTTGGTCGAGGCGCTCAACTATTGCGCCCAGCATGATGACATCTGCCCCCCGTGGCGCACGTGGGACGCCCTCAAGCAGATGGGTTGGAACGAGGTGCGCGTCATGCCCAACGTGCTCATGGACCCGCGTGAGCATATAGACAAGGCTTAGGCGGGTTTAGACGGGCATAGGCGTCCGTGCGGATTGGCGCATTGCGCATAAGCTTTACAGGCGAGCTCTTGAAGGGCTCGCCTTTTTTAGCGCCTGAGCTGCCAGAAGGCAACGGCGCTGGCTGCGGCGACGTTGAGGGAGTCGACGCCGTGTTCCATGGGGATGATGACGGTGCGGTCGCAGGCGGCGATGGTGCTGGCGGCGAGGCCGTCTCCTTCGGTTCCCAGGACGAGTGCGAGCTTCTCGCTTTGCTTCAACGTGGGCTCGTCGAGCGGAATCGCATCTTCGGACAGCGCGAGCGCTACAACCTCGAAGCCCAATTCGTGCAGCAGCGGCACGCCTTCGGCCGCCCAATCTTGCGTGGTGCCGATGCGGGTCCACGGCACCTGGAACACCGTTCCCATGGAAACGCGCGCGGCGCGGCGGTAGTACGGGTCGTGGCAGCTGGGCGTCACGAGCACGGCATCGATGCCGAGCGCGGCGGCGCTGCGGAAGATGGCCCCGATGTTCGTGTAGTTGGTGACGTCCTCGAGCACGGCCACGCGTCGCGCGCCGGCGAGAAGGTCGCGCACGTCGGGCAGCGGCGGACGGTGGAATGCGGCAAGCGCGCCGCGCGTCACCTCGTAGGTGGTGATGGCGCGGAATTGCTCGCGCGTGGCGGTGAACACGGGGATGTCCGGATCGAGCGTCCATGCTTTCTGGATTTGCGGCATGGTTTTCGGCAGCCACTTTTCCTCGAGGAAGAACGAGATGGGCGCGATGCCCGAATCCATGGCGCGGTCGATGACGTTGGCCGACTCGCCGATGAACAGCCCGCGCTCGTAACCAGGCCAATCGAGCAAGAGGACCTCGCGCTGATGCGAGTACATCCGCAGGCGGGGGTCGGCTATGTCGGTCACGTTGATTATGGGCATGTGTGCATGATACCAGCCCGCTGTATAATGGAACACCGCTTCATGAACGCACCGAACGGAGGGCCGAATGGACATTGAGCGCGAACTCGAGGTGAAACTGCCGCTGATGGGCAAATCCATCACGCTCGAGGCGCTGCCGGGGCAAGATCCCGCCGTCCAATATGGGGTCATCTGGGACGTGTGCCAGCAGCCGGGCGATGGCTTGGGCTATGTCGTGCGGTTCGGCGATGCGCGTACGTGCAACATCCTCGCCTGGATGGGCCGTGGGGGCGTGGTGCACGAGTGCGACCGCCCCATCGCGTTCGTGATGCCCGGCGTTCCCGCCATCCAGGTTTCGCATGCGTCCGATGCTGCCTCGAACGGCATGGTGCGCGTGCGCCGGCATGGCTCCGACGAGCTTGTGCAGGCGGCGGGGTTCCACGATTACTTCCCCAACCAGGTGGCGTTCGAGCCGGTGGCGGGGAAGGGCAAGGCCCGCTGCTCGACGCAGGCCGACCTCGAGCGCGTCCTGGGCGACTACGCCACGCGCAAAATGGGCATGCGCATGTTCGTGGCCGTCTCTTACCTGGCGTTTTACCTGCTGCCGCGCTTGGGCGCCGACATGCGCCAAGCCACCGGCACCATCGGCGATGTGCTGCGCACGTTCACGGCGCAGCCGCTGGCCGATGCCGTCGACAGCCTCATCTTCCGCGTGATCGAAGCGCAGGATGGGGGCGATGACCAGGCATCGGGGTTCGAGCGTTATGCAGCGCGCATGCTGGAGCAGGCGGGTTCGACCGAGCTGCGCTCCATCATGGCCCATCATGACCTGGGCATCGCGCGCCTGTCGTCGACGCAGATGTTCTGGATGCGCCTTGCCGACGACCTATCGGCCGAGGAACGTGCCGCGCTGATATCCGTGGAATCATGCCTGAACCGGCTCGCATTCATCGAGCTGGGTTTGAAGGCGGCAAACGATTCCACCGCGCTGGCCGATTGCCGCGAATCGCGGTGCGCACTGGAAGACCGTCATGCGTTCGACCGCATCGCCGATACCGCCCGCATGCGCATCGAGGCGAGCGAAGAGGACAACCCCTACTGCACGTACCTGCCGGCTTCGCCGATGCGGGGCGGGGAATGGGACGTGCGCACCCGGTTCCTGCGTGCGTGCGAGAGCCTGCGCCTGCCGTTCCGCCTGGAATACCGGTTTGACTGCCATGCCGATGGCGGCGCGCTGAACGTGCGTTTTGGGCTGCCGCCGCTGCGGGCGTTCCCCAAGAGCACGTGGAACTGCGCCGAATCGCGCTGGGAGATGCGCTCCGACGAGGTGCCGGCGATGGCCGCCTGCTATGCGCTGCGTTTGGCTGCGCTTGTGGCCGCATGCGCATTTGGGACGAGCATCGGCATGCGCCAGGTGGTGGTCACCGGCTGCGCTGATTCCGTGGAAGGCGAGCCGCTGCTGTCTCTGCGCTTCGAGCGCATGTCGTACCTCAACCGCGCGCTGTACCGCATCGATTTGGGCACTGTCGCGCGCATCGGCAGCCAGCGGGCATGCACGGCAGCCGATGTGGAGGTGCTGCTGTCGCTGCTTGCGCCCGTCGAGGGCGCGATCCGCATTGCGGAAGACGGCGGGCTGCAGCCGGTCGAGGCCCTGACGCTCGACCTTCCGGAAAGCCGGCTCCCCACGTCGGAGGACCGACGCTACCTTCCCGCGCCGCTTGCGCACCTGCTGCATGCCGATAGGGTATGCGACCTGGATATCGAGGTGAATACCGACCTGCATCAGCTCGATGCGGTGCACGATGCCATCGATGATGCGAAGGAGTCGCGGCTGTTCGCCATCGCGGCTCTGGAGGAAGTGGTGAAGGACAACCCGGTGCGTGGCTTGGCGGATCCCGACGACATCGTCGCCGCCGCGGAAGCGGCCCTGCGCGGCGAGGCGGGGGTGGGGATCCCCGGATACGACGCCATCGACGGCGAGGGCGACTCGTGTCCCGTGCGCATCGCCTATTTCCCGAACATCATCTCGCGGTGCCTGGCCGATTTCGTGTCGCGGCGTGAGGATGAAGAATTTGAACCCGCGCCGTCGCAGGCCTACTTGGCGCGTGCGGCGCTCGCAAAGCTCTATTTGGAAAGCGGCGACCTTGACGCCGCCGTCTCGCGTATCCGCGAATGCGCGGCCCTCGTGCCCACAAGCGCCGGCCTGCTGCTGGAAAACGCCCAGCTGCTGTTCGCAGCGCAAAGGCCCGATGCCGCCATCGACCTGCTGCGGCAGTCGTTGAACGTATGCGTGCGCCAGCAGATGGCAAATGTGCTGTACGCCCACCTGGCGGGTGCCTTCTGGGCCATCGGCTGTCACGCGGAAGCGCTTGCCGCCTTCACGCTCGCACGGCGCTTCGAGCAGGGGCAGACCGGGTTCGACCAGGCCATTCTGCAGCTGGTACAGCAGATGGGCATGCAGGAGATGCCTTCGGTGGAAGCTGCTGCCGCCACGCTGCGCTCGCATGGTATTCCCCTGGCGCCCACCGACAAGGCACGCCAGGCGATGATTGGCGTCGCGGTGGGCTTCGTAGACGCCCGCATGTTCGAGCTTGCCTGGCCGCTCGTGGGCTCCATCGGCCTGGACGTGGGTAACGACGTCATGGCCATGATGGGCGAGCACCTGCGCCGTGGCTTGGGGTAACGGGTGTCCTACATTGTCATCGCGAGCGGAGGCGCGCAGCGCCGGAGTCGAGGGACCTCCTTCAGGTTGTGGAGGTCCCTCGACTCGCTTCGCTCGCTCGGGATGACAATGGGAGGCGAGACAGCAAACCGTCCCCGGGTGTCCCGGCAACTGGGAAAACGAGAAGGCCCCCGGTCTGGGGGCCTTCTCGTTTCTTGGTATGCCTTGCTGCGCTAGAAGATGAAGTGCGCGAGCGGGGCGACGATGATGAGGCTGATGATGGTGCGCTCGAGGAACAGGATAAAGAGCTCGAGCAGGTTCACCGGAATCTTGGAGCCCAAGATCAAGCCGCCGACCTCGGAGAGGTAGATGAGCTGCGTGACCGAGATGACTGCGACGATGAAGCGGGCCATCGGGTCGGCGATGGATGCGGCGGCGATGATGGACGGGGTGAACATGTCGGTGAAGCCGACGACCATCGTCTGGCTCACGGCTGCGGCCTCGGGCACCTGCAGGAGCTCCAGCAGCGGCACGAACGGCATGCCCAGGATGGCGAAGATGGGCGTGTAGCTGGCCAGCACGAGGGCCAGCGTGCCGATGCACATGACCACGGGCAGCACGCCGAACCACATGCCGGCGGCGTTCTTCAGGCCGTTCTCCAGGAACTGGGCGATGCCGCGATGCTCGTCGACGCGCTTGACGGCTAACGCGATGCCGTAATCGACGCTGCTCTTATAGCCTTCGGGCAGCGTTTCCGGCATGGCCTTGCCGGGCACGAGGTAGTCGTCCTTCTTCAGCGACAGCGGTGGGATGCGCGGGAGGATGAGCGCGCAGACGATGCCCACCAGGCAGATGAGCAGGTAGTAGGGGCCGAAGTAGTTCATGAGGTCGACCTGGGCCAGAACGACGATGCTGAACGTGATGGACACGGCCGAGAACGTCGTGGAGATGATCGATGCCTCGCGGGCGGAATAGTAGCCGTCCTGGTACTGGTTGTTCGTGAGCATGACGCCGAGCGTGCCATCGCCGATCCACGAGGTGATGCAGTCGACCGCGGCGCGGCCGGGGATGGTGAACGCCGGGCGCATGACTTTGGTGAGCAGGGCGCCGATGAACTCGAGCAGGCCGAAGTCGAGCAGCAGCGGAAGCAGCAGGCCGGCCAGCAGGAAGATGATGACGAGCACGGTAAGCAGGTCGGAAAGCACGAACCCGCCGGTGTCGGCGTTCGAGAACATCCAGAGGAAGCTGCCCTCGTCGTTTGCACCGATGCCCAGGTAGACGATCCAGATGAAGATGGCGCCGATGACGCGGATGATGGCCCAGATGGGGGTTGTGGTGAAGGTCTCGTCGATGACGGGGTACGTCGTGATGAACGACGGCTTGCGCAGCGATGCGACGCCCAGGATGGCCGATACCGTGACGATGATGACGCACAGCAGCGGCAGGAAGTCGCCGAGGGCGTTGCCGATGATGTCGGCGATGACCTTGACGACGATGGTCCAGGTGCCATCCATCTGGATGGGGATCATGAAGATGGCGATGCCGATGATCGAGGGGATGATGAAGCCGGCAATCTGTTTCGCGCTGTATTTATTCATGCGAATCCTTGCAATAGTTGTGCATAAAGTCGTGAAACTATGCATGCTTGAGCAAAACATTGCAATAGTACCAGATTGGCGGCAAAAAAGGATAGTAATAGCTTATATAGCAGGCGTTAAGCGGTTGGTTGTCGGTGGGATGCCCGCCCCATGTCGGGACTGCTCCGTGCCATTTATGAGGGATTAGAGGGTTCCGCGCATCTCCGTGCGATTTCCGTTACAATGCAAATAAGAGACAACATGTCATTAAAAAAGGAGCATCAATGGCTGGTATCGAGGAGAATATTCCCAAGCTGGGTTTCGGGCTGATGCGTTTGCCGAAGCTCGAGGACGGCACCACCGACATCGAGCAGGTGAAGCAGATGGTGGATGCGTTCATGGCTGCTGGCTGCACGTATTTCGACACGGCGCGCGCATACGGATCTTCCGAGGCGGACATTCGCCAGGCGCTCGTAGAGCGTTACCCCCGCGAGAGCTTCTATTTGGCGACGAAGAACGCCGCGTGGATCGGTTGCAAGACGGCCGAGGAGGCGCGTGCATTGTTCGACATCTCGCTCGAGCAGACCGGGGCGGGGTATTTCGACTTCTACCTCATCCATAACACCGGTTCCGTGCGCACGAAGGTGTTCGACGACTTCGGGCTGTGGGATTTCGTGAAGGAGCTGAAGGCTGCAGGCAAGGTGCGCCACATCGGTTTCTCGCATCACGACAACGCCGAAACGCTCGACGAGATCCTCACTGCGCATCCCGAGATGGAATTCGTGCAGCTGCAGGTGAATTACGCGGACTGGGAGAACCCGAACACCCAGAGCCGCGCGTGCGTGGAGGTGGCCCGCAAGCACGGCAAGCCCGTCGTGGTGATGGAGCCGGTTCGCGGCGGCACTCTGGCGAATCCGCCCGAAGCGGTCGCCGATATCCTGCGCGCGGAAAACGAGAGCCGCACCTTCGCCGATTGGGCGCTGCGCTTCGCGATGAACGTCGAGGGCGTGATGGTGGTGCTTTCCGGCATGAGCACGCTGCAGCAGATGGAGGAGAACCTCGAGACGCTGCGCACGCTCGAGCCGCTTTCCGATGCCGAGCGTGACACCCTGCTGCGCGCCCAGCGGAAGCTCGACGAGCTGCTCGACAACCCCTGCACCTCGTGCCACTACTGCATGAAGGAATGCCCGACTGAGCTCAACATCTCGGGCATGATGGATTCCCTGAACCGCGCCGCCCTGTATGGCGTGGAAGTGGGCAAGCACTGGTATGGCTTCAGTACCGGCGAGGGCAAGCACGCGAGCGATTGCATCCAGTGCGGTTCGTGCGAGGATGCGTGCCCGCAGCACATCGAGATCGTCTCGAAGCTCGAGAAGGCTGCCGACCTGTTCGATTAGCAGGTTTCGGAAGGCCGGCTGGACGCCGGGATGGGGGTGACAGCGGGTCGGGCTTAACGTCACGTGGGCTGGCAATGCCAGCC
>JAUNEQ010000086.1 GCA_030525445.1 Coriobacteriia bacterium
AGCGCCGATATCCACCGCGAACTTGACGTGCTTCACCGCCGCTCGATGGGAGGGAAGTAACAGATTGGCAGTTAAGACTTCTTGAGTTCGATTCCGAGGTCATCGCAGTATGCTTTGCATGCGCGAAGGAGGTCATTAAAGTCGTTTTCGATGACGTTCCAGATAATCTCCCTGTCGACATCTCCATATGCGTGTGCCAGCCTATTGCGGATACCCCGAGCGCCAACGGTTTCGAAGCCATAGGTGCGCGCAATTTCCTCATCAATCCAGCCAACCTCTTCGGCGACACGGAGTACCCGGTTCAGCACCCCTTCGGCAATAAGGTCTTGGGTATCGTTTTCCGGCTCGCACATGACAAATGCCCGGGTTATTTGTCAACCTTGCGCTTGTATTTCCAGGCATGACAAATGCCCGGGTCATCTGTCAGGTTTTGCGGGTTCTCTAGCGCCATCCGCGGGCAGCTGCGTTGAGGGCATCGAGCATGAAGGCGGGCATGCGCTTGCATTCCCAGGCTGCGAGCTGTTCGGGCGTGGCTGCAAGCTCGCCCCATAGCCATTCCACGGTGCAGCCGATGCTGCCGTAGGAGTGCGATTTGATCTCGAAAAGCTGCTGGTCGGTGAGCTTTTTCGCACCCGTGTGACGCAGGACGTATTCCTCGCTCATCTGCACGTCGAAGTCCTGGATATGGCGCTCGATGGAGTTCTGCGAACGGTCGGCGAAGGCGGTGCGGTAGAAGCTGCGCCGCTCCCACATGCGCCGAAGCGCTGCTGCGGTTTGCGCCTCGTAGGTTGGTTCGGCCGCATCCTCCAAACCCCGTTCAAAGTCCTGGTTGAAAATCCACGCGACCACATCGTATTTATCTTGGAAGTGGTAATAGAACGCCTGGCGTTGCGCGTCGCAGCACTCGCAGAGGTCCTTCACCCGCACTTTTGCCAGGGGCATTTCGGCGAGCATACGCTCAAGCTCTGCGGCGAACATCCTTTTCGTGCGGTCTTTGAACATGTTAAATCCTTACAGAATGCGAATACGATTGGTAACCATACATTATAGCGATATGTATGGTTCATGGGCCTCCACCTGGCAGTACTTTAGGCATGTCAAAAGCTGACCAACCCGCCGGTTAGGAGGATTCCCGTGAACATCTTCGAGATAGACTTGGCAACGCTCGCCATGGTCAACAACGTGCCGCAGGTCATCATGGACCACATGACGCCCTCAATCGAGAACATCCCCGTGTTCATCATGATGGCCATCAACATCATCCTGGGCTTCATGCTCTACACCAACGTCGCCGAGGTACAGAAACGCGACGCGAAAGACCCGTATCCGCTGTTCCTGCACTGCGTGCTCATCGTGTGGGACACGCTGTGCACCATTATGATGTGGATTCTCATGTTCCGCTATAACTTCTTCTGGCTGTGGACGCTGTTCGCGATCCTCGAGCCCATCTGGGTGTGGGGCGAGGTCAAGTCCATCCAGGCCCACATCAAGACTGACCGTCAGGAAGAGCTTGGCCGCTTCGTGCGCGGCGAGGTTACCGAGAAGCAGGCCTGGGGCTACGTGGCCATCATGATCACCGTGGCATCCGCATTCTGGCTGTCCATCTCGTTTATCCTCGGCGGCTTCTACAATGCGTCGCTGTGCGTCACCTGGCCGTGGACCAACTTCCTGTTCCCGTGGCTGTGCTGGGAGCACTGGCACACCCGCGCCGCTGCCACCGGCACGAGCCTGGGCAACTCCATGAAGGTACAGCTCACCATCTTCATCCAGATCACCATCTCGTGGCTGCCCGGAACCTGGTTCGTGCTGATGATGCCCTTCCTGCAGAACCCCATCTTCTACCTCATCGGCTTTGCCAGCAGCGCGCTCGCCTTCGCGAACCTGATGAAGGTTCGCAAGCTCCCCGCGCCGGCACCGAAGGCCGAGCAGGCGTAGTCGCCCGAAGAACAGAACATGCGGTGCGCGGAATGCGGCAGTCCATTACCGGGGCTGCCGCTTCCGGCCATCCGGAGGCAGAAGACATCCAATCGAAAGAAGCGCCGATGAAGTACAACGGAACGCTGTAGGCAAGGAGGCGACTGCCATGCATTTTTCAAGCGGAATCAACCGGCCGCCTTACGAGACGGCGGACGGGTATCTGCAGACGACGCAGGGTTGCTCCCACAACCGCTGCCTGTTCTGCACCTACTTCAAGGACCAGCCGTTTCGCAAGGCGACCGTCGAGGAAAACGAGGCCGACATCAAGGAGATGACCGACTATTTCGGTGCGCCCAAACGGATATTCCTGCAGGGAGCGGACGGGTTCGCAGCGGATTACGACGTGCTCATGCAGGTGGCGGAGCTCCTGCGGAA
Organism: Coriobacteriia bacterium; assembly: GCA_030525445.1. GTDB lineage: Bacteria > Actinomycetota > Coriobacteriia > Coriobacteriales > Eggerthellaceae > UMGS1519. Next base: position 2,353 of record JAUNEQ010000086.1, read on the forward strand.
GCACGTTCCTTCGGTTCAAAGCATCGGCGGCTATGCCCGCATTGACAACTTCTACGACAAGACCGAGGAGCAGCTGCGCAACATGGCCGCCGTTGGGTACTCGAATCCCTACATCGGGGTGGAATCGGGCGATGACGTGGTGCTGAAGCGCATTGGCAAGGGCTACACTGCCGCGCAGGCGCGAGAGGTCCTGGAAAAGATCGACGCCGCGGGCCTGCCCTTCATCGTGAATTTCCTGAATGGCGCCGGCGGGCACGGGTATGGTTTGGGAAACGCGCAGAAGACCGCCCAGCTCTACGATGGCCTGCATCCCACGATGGTGAACACTTCGATGCTCACGGTGGCGCCGGGCACGCCGCTCGCGCGGGCGGTGGAGAAGGGGCTGTACGTGGAGTCGACCGAGAAGGAGAAGCTCGAGGAGATTCATGAGCTTGTGCGCTGCCTGACCAACGACACCATATTCATGAACGAACATGCCTCGAACACGTTCCATGTGCAGTGCCGGCTTCCGGAGGCCAAGGGCAAGCTGCTTGCGTATATCGAAGACCTGATGCACAGCAAGGACGAGGCAGAGCTCCGGCGCTATCGCGAGATGGTGACGCGTGCCTTCTAGTTTTCGGGCTGGTGCTCTGGGCCGGTGAACGACCGCCCGAGTGCGAGCAGGCTGAACAGTCGTTGCGCGGCCAACCGGTAATTGCGCTCGGCGTGCTTCATGGCATCGTCTATCGCGCACATGTCCGGAATGGTGGGGACGATGGCGGTAATACCCAGGTCAAGCAGCTCCTGCGCTGAGGCGTCCATGCCGCCTACCACGGCCACGCAGGGTACGCCCGCCGCTTTGCAGCGCGCGGCGATCCCGCTTATCACCTTGCCATGGGCCGACTGCGCATCCGCATGGCCTTCGCCGGTTACGCACAGGTCGCAGCCTTCAAGCAGCTGGTCGAAGCCCACGAGGTCGAGCACGCATTGCACGCCGGGAAGGGCTTCTGCCTGCAGGAACGCGGATGCGGCTGCCCCAAGGCCACCCGCTGCTCCCATCCCCGAGGCCATGGGGTCAAAGCTGGGGAACGTGCGCTCGAGCACCGCGGAGTACGATTGCATGCCCGCCTCCAAGGCGTCGAGCATTTCGGGCGTCGCTCCCTTTTGCATGCCAAATACGCGGGTGGCACCGCGTGGTCCTACCAGGGGGTTGTCGACGTCGCACATCACGTGGAAGCTGGCGCCGGCCAAACGGGCGTCCATTCCGGAGATGTCGATGTCGCTCACCTGCCCCAAGTCGGTGCCCCGACCTTCAAGCCCACGTCCCTGGGCGTCCAGGAAACGCGCGCCAAGCGCCCGCATGCATCCCATGCCGCCGTCGTTCGTAGCCGAGCCCCCGATGGCGAGCGAGATGTCGCGAACGCCCTGACCCAGGGCATCCAAGATGAGCTCGCCTGTGCCGAAGGTGCTGGTCTTGAGCGGGTTGCGTTCGGCTGCAGGCACAAGCGGCAGTCCCGAAGCCGCGGCCATCTCGATCACCGCGCGGTTGCCGTCTAACAAGCCGTATGCCGCTTCCACCGGCTGGCCCAGCGGTCCGCGAACACGAACCGCCCGCATCGTTCCGCCCGTTGCGGCAACCACGGCAGCAACCGTTCCTTCGCCGCCGTCAGCCACCTCGAGCATGTGGGTCTGCACCTGCGGAAACGCCTCGAGCGCCGCCTCGCGCAGCAGTTCGGCAGCGCGGGCGGAAGACAGGCTTCCCTTGAACGAATCGGATGCAAACAAGAATCGCATTTCCGCATCACCGCTTTCGGCGTGGTTTCGACCATGACTCCGACCATTATACGGACGGCGCACCAGGTGAGACAAAGACCTCAGGGCAGGTTGTCTCATTTTCGCGATGAGACAACCTGCCCTGAGGTCTTTGTCTCACTGTGCAAACGGGCGGCGGGAAAGAAGTCCCGCCGCCCGCAACTGCGCTCGATTCAGAAGGGCTTTACAGCTTCGTCACCAGCCAGTTCTGCAGGCCGATGGCCTCGATCAGGTCGAGGTCCTGGTTGGTCTCCTGCAGGTCGCCGTCCTCGTCGATCAGGTAGGCCTTCATATCTTCATAGGCCACCAGGTCGCCCTCGAACAGCGGCAGCATGCCCATTACCTGCGCAATGCCCTCTTCGGAGACCTTCTTCTCGCTCTTCAGGTACTCGACGATGTCCTCGCACACCGGCACCTCGGGCGTGGCTTCCACCTTCACCTGGCCGCCCAGGTCCAGGATACGATTCGCGAACTTCTCGACCCAGCCCATCTCCTCTTCGGCATGCTCGGCGTACTTTTCCGCGAGCTTGGAAAAGCCCTGGGCGCCGAAGACGAGGCTCTGGACGCGATGCGCGAAGCTCTGGCTGGAAAGCCCGGTCACGATTTCCTGAAGGCCCTGAATCTCTGCTTGCTTGTCTGCCATTGTTTCCTCCTTTTTCGGTGGTTGATACACGAATATTGGTTGCTTACGCAGCGTTGAACTTGCTCTTGGGCTGGCGGCAGCGGGGGCAGCACCAGTCGTCCGGCAGCTCCTCGAACGGCGTGCCCGCGGGGATGCCCTGCTTCTCGTCGCCGAGCTCGGGGTCGTACACGTAGCCGCACACCGAGCAGACGTACTTGCCCGTGCGGGTCTTGAAGTCGATGTCGCCTACGGGAATAGTTTCCGGTGGGTTCGCGAGGTCAATCACGCGCTTCGCCTGCAGGTTTTCCACCCCCAGCGGTGTGTGCGTGGACAGGTACACGGTGGGGTTGGCCGTGATGAACGCCCGCACGCGGTCGAGCGTCTCACGCGCGGCGGCCTTGTCTTCGTACACCACGGAGAGCTTGTTCGCATACAACGCCTCGTCGGTGTAGGTGATGTCGCCGTGAATCATGTAGAAGAGCCCCTCTTCGGCATCTTCCACGACAACGATGGAGTTGCCCTTGGTGTGCCCTTCAGCGCGGATATACCAGATGCCATCGGCAATTTTCTGGCTCTCCGGGAAGTTCTTGTAGGGACCGTTCGTAAATGCCACGGGCACGAGGTTGTCGAGCCCCTGCAGCTCCATGGCGTCCAGCTCGTGCTCGTTCACGTAAACCTGCGCGTTCGGGAAGCTTTTCAGCTCGCCGGAATGGTCGGAGTGCTTGTGCGTGAGCAGAATCTTCGACACCTGGTCGGGTTGGTAGCCGAGCGCTGCAAGCGCCTCCATGTAGGGCAGGACATCATGCCCCGTGTAGATGGCGGTTGTCTCGTCGGGCGATTCTTCGGGCGTGCCTGCGGGAAGGCCCGTATCGACGAGGATGACCTCGTCGCCGGTGTCAATGAGATAGTTTTGCAGGCCGGATCGATAACGCACCGTCGCGTCGAACGCTTCGGGTCCCTCTTCGCCGCCGAAAGCGAATGGCTGGTTCATGAATCCGCAATCGCGGTAGATGACAGGCAGGATTCTCATCACTGCAATCCCCTCCTTTGACAGTGCTTCTCCTTACTTGTAAGGTACATATGTCACGTAAAAGGGTCAATTGGCAACGCGCTACGAAATGTCACCTATATAACGATTGCGCGAAAAATGTCATTCAAGTGGCAGGGGAGTCGGGCAATGGCAAACATGGAAGACCTGCGCTACGTTCGTACCGAGCGCGATATCCGCTCAGCCTTCATGAAGCTTGTTTCCGGAAAGTCTGTAGGCTCTGTCACGGTGACCGCCCTGTGCCGGGAGGCGTCGATAAGCCGAAACGCGTTCTACCTGCATCATGCGAGTATCGCGGAGCTGTATGCGACGCTTGTGAGCGAACTGGTTGATGATGTGCGTGCGGAAAGCTTGGCTTCTGCGGAGCGGCGCATGGCGAACGGGGAAGACGATGCGCTTTCGGTTGCCATCATCGGCGCGCTTTCCCGTCACGAGGATCTGCTGCGGAGCCTCTTGCCTTCCGACGAGGGCGCGCTTGCCAAGTGCCTCGCCGAGGGGATTGAGGCTGCGTACGTGGAGGCGGCCCTTCGTTTCGGCGAGCACGGGGGAGACGCCGACCATCGGCTCCGTTGCGCTTACGCTGCATGGTCGCTGGTGGGGCTCGTGTCGCGTTGGATTGCGGAAACCGAACGCCCCGTTGATGATGTCCTCGCTTTGTACGAGGAGATAAGCAGCAGCGTGGTCGAGGCGTCTGCGCGGTATCTCATGCGCGATGACGCGCGGTAGGCATGAGTGCCGTTTCGCAACTTAGTAGCCTATGATCGCTTTCAGCACGGTGTCGCCTGCGCCGTTGCGCACTAAAACGTCGGCATGGTCGTCGCCGATGGTGCGGTACACGTCCATGGTTTCCCCTTCGCGGCATTGACCCAGGTATTCCAGCTCCAGCTCGCGCACGGGGTGTTCCGCATGGAAGTCGCTCGAGAACGCGTCGATTGCCACGTTCACGTATTTCAGGTTGTTCATATGCCGGTTGTTGTCGAGGTCGCTGTAACAGACCCGGCGCGAGTACACGTGCTCGAGCCCGTCTTCCGCGAAGCGCAGCTTGCGCGTCTTGGGACGCTCGATTCCCGGATCCTCGCACATCTCGAAGGGGAATTCGATTTCGGGAAGCAGCGCGATCCGGCCGTCATCGACATGCGCCAAGCACAGCTCCATCTGACCCAATGCAAGCGTGCGCTCGCCTGCAGAGATGCGGAATCCGGGGTGCAGGCGCACCTTGGATTTCTCGGGTTCGATCCAAGTTTCCGCGGTAAGCGCTTGCTTGACGTCAGCTCGCCCAAGGATGACCAGGTGGTATTTGGAGACAATCCAGCAGATGCCATAGGTGTAGGGGATGAGGTCGTTGCCCTTGCCAACGCTCAGGAGGTGCTGGGTGGTGATGTCTTGGAAGTGGCGCATATAGCCCAGGCACCCCACGCGGAGGTCGACCTCGGTATGGCTGAACTGAGGATGGATTTGCTGCTTGAATGTCATGGCTACGCCTTTTGCTCGATGAGATCTGCAGGCGCATTGTAGCGGGATATTGGCCTCCGAGCAGGGAGAATACCTACTGTTACTGTTTCGTTGACTATGCGGTGCGCGATGGGGCAGGCGCCGCCGGCCCCACCACACGATGCATTGCTACATCAGAGCCTTGCCGGCATCCCAGGCGCCGCCGACAACTTCGCCGACCACACGGTAGATGCGGCGGGTTGAATCATAGACGATCGGGCGCATCTTCGCGAAATCGACGATGCCGTTTTCGTCGAGAATTGCCTCGTCAACACGCGTGTTCACAACCTCGCCCACGATGCGGGCGCCGTTGGCATCACCCTGGAAATCGGTGACCTTGCATTCCATGGTCAGCGGGAACTCCTCGATAACCGGGGCATCCACGAATTCGGACGGCACGAACGTCATGCCGGATTGCGCCGCTTTGTCCACCTTGTTGCCGGTGGCGATGCCAAAATAGTCGGCCTCGACGACATGGACGGCGTCGGCGGGCGCCACCGTGAAAGCGCCGCGGGCCAAGATGTTCTTCGTGGTCTTGTGGCTGCCGATGTTAATGCAAATCTCCTTGCCGGTGCACTCGCCGCCCCATGCGACGTTCATAGCGTTTGGAGTGCCGTCTTCGCCGTAGCTCGCCACGATGAACACGGATTGCGGGAACAGTTCGGTTTCAGCTCCAAGGTTTTTCTTCATGTGTAGACCTCTTTCAGGGCAATGCTTTTGTGTTGCAGCATAGTATTGCGCATTTTCCTGGGCTCGTCCGGGCTTATCTCCGATGGTTCGCGGCGTGCGGAGCGCCCGTCTCCCCAGACCTCGCGGCAAAACACCCCCGATTTGAGGCAAAACCAAGGTTTGAGGTACGCGAAATAGGGCAACCCCAAAATGCAACTATTCTCCGGCGAGTATATATGTGCCTTTGACCTGGCGCTATGCAACGATCCATAAGCCGATATTTGCAGCTTGCGATTTCCGTATGCCTCAAACCTTGGTTTTGGGTCGAAACAGGGGTG
>JAUNEQ010000087.1:0-4224 GCA_030525445.1 Coriobacteriia bacterium
ACGATCTCGCCGACGTTCATGTACATGGGAACCTGCACCACGGCGCCGGTCTCCAGCGTGGCCGGCTTGCCGCCGCCCTGGACGGTGTCGCCCTTGAAGCCGGGCTCGGTGTCGACGATCTCAAGCTCGACGAACATCTTGGGCTCGAGGCTGATGAGCTCGTCGCCCGCGTACAGCAGGGTCACTTCGTCGTTCTCCTTGAGCCACTGGGCCTTGTCGCCAACCGTGGCGGCCGGCATGGAGAGCTGCTCGTAGTCGCTCGTGTCCATGAAGTAGTAGTCGGCACCGTCGTTGTAGAGGTACTGCATGGTCTTGGTCTCCAGGCGGACGCTCTCCATCTTGACGCCGGCGCTGAAGGTGTTGTCGATGACGCGGCCGGTGCGGATGTCGCGGAGCTTGGTGCGCACGAAAGCGGGGCCCTTGCCCGGCTTCACATGCTGGAACTCCACGATGGTGTAGAGCTTGTCCTTGAACTCGATGCACATGCCGTTCTTGAAATCTGCGGTGGAAATAGCCACGGGTCTAATCCTCTCTATGAAAATAGCAACGCCTGATTATAACCACACCAAACCGACCGAACGGAGTAACCAGATAAAGCCCACATGCCGGCGGTGGACGGGCGGGGCTTCCGGGTGCCCCGATCCCGGGAATTCTCGCGCTCGAGACCAAACCCACCCGCCCGGAAGGCCGGATTTGGGGTGAAACCAAGGTTTTTGAGCAATCGGAATCCGACCCATCAAAGTAGCGGCGGTTTTCCCGTTGCAAACGCCCTGGTCAGAGCTTCGTCTATCTGCGTGGAGAATAAAGATTTCCACCGGCTGAGAATCCGATTGCTCAAAAACCTTGGTTTCACCCCAAATCCAGCCCTTTCGGGGGCAAGGTTTGGATTTCAGACAGAGAATCGCCGGTGGAACGCCCGGGCCGGCGGATTTCAGCAGAGCCCGGGCGCCCCAAACATGCGGTTATGCGCCCACGATCACCATCTCGTGCGTGCTCGTGCCGAAGGGCTCGTAGCCCTCCTCTGTCACGATGCCGCAGTCCTCCAGGCGCATGCCAAACGAACCCGGGATGTAGATGCCAGGTTCCACGGTCACCACCGCGCCTGCGGGCAGCGGCTCCTTGTTTCGCGGCGAGAGCACCGGGTCCTCGTGGATGTCGATGCCCACGCCATGGCCCAGCCCGTGGCCCATCTTGCCGGCGAACCCGCCTTCCGCGAGCACCTGCTGCGCGTGTTCGTGCACGTCAGCGCCCACGACGCCCGCGCGCACCATGGCCGCGCACTCCTCATTCGCACGGCGCAGCACCGCGTAGGCCTCGCGCAGCTCGGCGGAGGGCTCGCCCACGAACACGGTGCGCGTCATGTCGGAACAATAGCCGCCCTTACGCGCCCCGAAGTCCATGACGATGGCGTCGCCGGCCGCGATCACCGCGTCACCCGGCTGCGCATGCGGACTGCTGCCGTGCGCGCCCGTGGCGATGATCGTGGGAAACGCCAGGCCATCGGCGCCCTGCGCCATCATGTAGTTGTCCAGCTCCAGCTGCACCTCGCGCTCGGTCATGCCCGGACGGATGAATTCCACGATATGCGCGAACCCGGCATCGGTGATGGCCTGGGCGGCCTTCAGGCGCTCGACCTCGAAGGCGTCCTTCTGGGCGCGCAGCGTGAGGATGGCGTCGGCCGTGGCCACGAGCTCGCAGCCGGGCGCCCCTTCCAGCGCCGCGAGGAACGCACCGTGCTCGCGCACGCTCATCAGGTCGTCGAAGCCCAACCGCGCCGTGCTGCCCAGGCTTCCCAGGCGCTCCACACACCAGGCGGCATGCGACTTCACGGCGGCATCCACCGCGATGGGGCCGCCCGCCGCCTCGCGCGCGCACGCTTCCGAATAGCGGGAATCGGTGTGCAGCACCGCGTCCGCGGCCGTCACCAGCACGCAGTGGGCCTGCTCGTCGTCGAACACGCCGTCAAACGAGGTGAGCCATACGATGTCGGACGTCGAGCGCACCGCGAACGCGTCCAGGTTTTCCTGCGCCATCCATGCGCGCAGCCTCTCCAAGCGCAGCCGCGCCGCCTCGCCATTCGCCATCGTCCATCCTTTCCCCCTGCAAGGCCCAAACCGCCCGCGGGTCGCCCCGCGGCCGCAAACCCAAGGTCAACCATATGGTTTCGGGCCTCTTGTGTTCTTGTGTAATTCCGCGCATACCCGCGCGCCTTGGCTATTATAGCCGCATGAAGACGCCCTCGAACATCCACCTCGACCGACCCGGTACCAACGCCGAGCCCGACCTCGTCATGGAGGCGATTCGCGAGGTGGAGCGCGAGGCCGAGCAGGCCGAGCAGGCCAACGCCGAGCCGCAAGCGAGCACGCCAGACACCGCCGAGGACGCGCCCAACCACCCCACCATCCTCATCATGCATTCGTCCGTGGGCTCCGGGCACAAGAGCGCGGCCCAGGCCATCGAGCAGATGTTCCACAAGATGATCGAGGAGGGCACGCCGGCCTACCCCGACGGCTCGCCGCTGTCGCCCGACACCGAAATCCAGGTGCTGGACTCGCTCGATTACGGCCGCATCCACTTCAACGGCGACCGCTGGGCGTCGTCGTTCACGGGCTTCACGCGCCCGTACTACGACATCACCTGGCGCTACACCTTCACCGGCCGCCTGCTGTGGGGCGGCGGCACCGGCATCTCCACGGTCATGTTCCCCCGCTTCACGAAGCTCGTGCGCGAGGTGAAGCCCATCGCCATCATCGCGACGCACATCATGGGCGCGAACATCGCCGTGGGCGCGCGCATGCTCACGAAGCAGAACTACCCCATCATCTCGGTCCCCACCGACTACGAGACCGAGGGCCTATGGCCGCACCGGTTCACCGACGCGTTCTGCGTGGGCACCGAGTACATGGCCGAGACGCTGCGCGCCCGCAAGATCCCGGAGGAGAAGATCCGCATCACCGGCATCCCCACGCGCACCGACTTCCTGCAGGAATTCGACCCGGCGAAGGCGCGCGAGGAATTCGGACTGCCGCAGGACAAGAAGATCGTGCTCGTGCTGGCCGGCGCGACGCTTCCCGCGCCGTACCGCCTGTTCCGCGAGCGCATCGACCAGACGCTGCCGTACCTGCACCGCTATACCGACATGCATTTCGTCATCGTCGCGGGCAAGGACGAGGAATACGCCGCCCAGGTGCGCCGCCGCGTGCGGGAACTGGGGCTCGCGAACGTCACCGTGCTCGACTACTGCTCGCGCATGGCCGAGCTCATGTGCGCTTCCGACCTGGCCGTTTGCAAGGCCGGCGGCCTCACCGTCACCGAGTGCCTGTGCGCGCGCACGCCCATGATCCTGGTGGGCCGCGCCTACGGGCAGGAGAAGGCGAACGTGAACATGCTCACCGGCAACGGCGCGGCGATGCACGTAACCACCCCGCGTGAGCTGCGCAGCCGCCTCGACCGCTTCTCGGCCAACCCGAAGCTGCTCGACTCGATGCTGTTCAACGCGAACCTGCTGCGCAAGCCGAATGCCGCGCGCGACATCGTGCGCACCACGATGGAGCTCGTGGCCGAAGCGCCCACCGAGGGCACGACGCGCAAGTGGCACCGCCGCCTGCCCGGGCTGTACCTGATGAACCTGTACATCGGCGACTGGCCCGCCCACATCCGCTAGCGACCCAACGGGAGACCCATGTTCGAGAAACCGACGCCGCTCACCACCGGCCTAATCATCGCATGCATCATCTGCTACATTCCCGAGCTCATCGGGTTCAAACTGAACGCGTGGATGGCCGTGTCGCCCTACTCGCTCGCATACGCGCCGTGGCAGCTGGTCACCGCGATGTTCGCGCATGGCTCGCTCGACCACCTGGCCATGAACATGATCTCGCTGTGGTGGCTGGGAACGCTGCTCGAGAAGATGCAGGGCACCGTGCGGTTCGCCATCGTGTACTTCATCAGCGGCATCCTCGGCAACCTCGTGTTCGCGCTCATCGGCGGCGGGTTCGCGGTTGGCGCATCGGGCGCAATCTTCGGCCTGCTGGGCGCCGTGGCCGTACTGCTGTACCGGCAGCGTCAATCGCCCGTGGCCAAGGCCATGCTGCAGGGCCTGCTCGTGATGATCGCCATCAACGTGCTGAACAGCTTCATGCCCGGCATCGCCCTGGAAGCGCACTTCGGCGGCCTCGTCGCCGGCGCCGCCGTGGAGGCCATCATCCTCGCCATCGGCGGCAA
>JAUNEQ010000087.1:4324-6687 GCA_030525445.1 Coriobacteriia bacterium
GCGGCCTCGTCGCCGGCGCCGCCGTGGAGGCCATCATCCTCGCCATCGGCGGCAAGAACCCCAAGCACCAGGCCTTCCAGCTGTAAGCGACACGTTCCCCCATCGCCACCGCGGGTTGCCTATTGCCACCTCGGGTTTCTCTGTTGTCACCGCGAGTTTTCCCATTGTCACCCCGAGCGAGCGAAGCGAGTCGAGGGGCCTCCTCCGGATTCTGGTTGGAGTCAACCGCAACCGGCGTGAGGTCCCTCGACTACGCCGCTTCGCGGCTCCGCTCGGGATGACAACGGGGCTCGGGATGGCGTATAACCGGCCTTACCAGCCGAGCAAATTGCGGTAGATGGCCTCGTCTTCTTCCGAAAAAACGTTGAAAACCACGGTCATGCCGGCATCCTCGTGCTCGGCGAGCCAGGCGCGCACGGTGCGGACGGCGATCTCGGCGGCCGCGCGCTGCGGGAACCCGAACACGCCCGTGCTGATGCAGCAGAACGCGATGGTCTTCAGCTTGTGCTGCGCCGCGCAATCGAGGCAGCTGCGGTAGCATTGCGCCAGCTGGGCGCAGTGCTCGCTCGTGGGCTTGCCGTTGGCGATGGGCCCCACGGTGTGGATGATGTGCTGCGCCGGCAGGTTGTACGCACGCGTGATCTTCGCCTGGCCGGTGGGCTCCTCGTGGCCCTGCGCCTCCATGAGCTCGGCGCACTCCATGCGCAGCTCGATGCCCGCGTAGGTGTGGATGGCGTTGTCGATGCAGTGGTGCCCCGGCTGCCAGCAGCCGAGCATCTGGGAGTTCGCGGCGTTCACGATGGCGTGCACCCGCAGCGCGGTGATGTCGCCCCGCCACAGCCGGATTCCCGCGTCGTTGGGCGCTTGCTGTGTGTCGTCCAGGGTCGCGATGCCCTTTTCGGCCGCGACGCCGCGCAGCAGCGCATCCTGCATGTCCAGGAACGCGGGCATCGCCGGCGCCGGCGGCCGCACGTTCACGAGCACGCGAAACAGCGTCCACAGGCTCTCGACATCTTCCGGGATCGCAAGCTCCATGGGCTGGCCCATCATGCGCGCCCGCTCGTCCATGAGCACGCTCACCAGGTGTTTCAGAATCTCGCGTTTCTGCATCATGTCCATGGGCCCCTCCTATTCCAGCGGCACTCGCTCACGGCAGTCACCTCATGATAAACCACTCGCATGGACAGCTGCGCACGCGCGCGGGCACAACCGTATGCAAGGCGATGCACCGTTTTTTCGATTGTGGCGCATTCCAGCGGCAAAAAGCACGATTCGAGCGTTGTTTTGCCCATGAAAAGCACCTTTTTTTCTCTTGTGGCTCATGGTTATGAGAAAACAGGAGCCACAATCGAAAAAACGGTGCATATCATGGGCATTTCACGTCCAAAAGCGACATTTTTCACCGGCAAAGGTGCCACAATCGAAAAAACGGTGCAACCGCCTATTTATCCTTCGCCCAATCGTGTCCGGCAACCTGTCCGGTAGCTCAGGCTGCGGCTCACGGTCAAGGCAACGCAAGCAGGTCGTCGAGCACCGCGTCGATGTCGGCGTCGATGAGGATGCTGCGCGCGTCGATCTGCGGCGGCGTCACGGCCTCCCCGAAATTCAGGCACGCGTACACCGCCTGCGGGTTGTCGTACACGCGCCGCCAGAACGGGTACTTGATGATGACCGGCGTGTTGCCGCCCACGCCCAGCTCCAGGTACAGCACGCGCCCCGTCTCGTGCGCGTCCAGGAACACGTGGTAGCACTCGGCGGCCGCATGCCAGCCCGCGTCCTCCACGAAGGTGTCGTCGGCGCGCAAGTTCATGGTCATGGGCTTGCCGCACACCGGGCACGCGGGCACGAGCTCGCTCGGCACGCGCATGTCGCGCTGGCATTGCACCATCGCCCTCACGGTCTCGTAGTTGTCATATGTGGAATCGTGGCACGGCTCGCTGCACTGCCACAGGCCGTAGTCGCCCTGCGTGTAGAACAGGCGCTCCTTGTCCACGCCCGCCTTCTGGAATTGATGGTCGACGTTCGTCGTGATGACGAAGTATTCCTTGTCCCCCACCAGGCGCATCAGCTTCGCGTACGTGTCTTTGGGTGCCGGCTCGTAGCGGTTGCACCAAATATGGCGGCTCCACCACGCCCAGTATTCCTCGAAGGTTTCAAACGGGTAGAACCCGCCGGAATACATGTCGCGGATGCCGTACCGCTCGATGAAATCCGGGAACAGCCGCTCGAAGCGCTCGCCCGAATAGATGAGCCCCGCCGCGGTGGACAGCCCGGCGCCGGCGCCCACGACGATCGCATCCGCTTCGTCGATGGCCGCGCGCAGCCGCGCGAGTTCTTCCGTGTATTCGTGATTGCCCATCTTC
>JAUNEQ010000087.1:6787-8280 GCA_030525445.1 Coriobacteriia bacterium
TTAGGCGATGCAGTCCGCGAAGAACGCGTCTATCGCGTCCACGAGCTCGGGGTCGGCTGTGTTCGCGAGCTTCTTGTCGAAGGTCGCGATGAGCGCATCGAGCTCGTCGGCGGGGACGGCGCCATCCTCGTATTCCGCCATCAAGCCGCGCACCTTTTCGACGCATTCATCCAGGTAGGCCTGCGATTCCGGGGAATAGAAATACGAATTGTGGCCATCGCGGCCCGGCTCGTCCTTCACCAGGTAGGTCACGTCCGGGTTCTCGATAGCGTCTCGCTGCGCGATGATCGCCGACGTCTCGAAGCCCACCACCTCGTCGCCCGCCCCGTGCACCACGAGCACGGGCACGCCGCTCTGCGAAATGGCGTGCGCTGCGGAACGGTTGCCGTCCGCGCCGAAATCCAGCCAGTTGATGAAATCGATCACCGGCGCCTGCGTGTACGCGATGGGCCCCATGCTCTGCACCGACGACGCGATCGTGATGCCCGTGGGCGTGTCGAAGCCCGACATCGTGACGCACCCGGCCACGCCGTCATCGAAATCGAGCGCACCGGCAACCCCATAGCCGCCCCAGCTGTGCCCGAACAGCAGCACCGGCAGGCCGCCCGCCATGCCCGATTCGCGTGCGAACTGCACCGCGGCATGCACGTCGAGCGGCGACTGGGCGAACCCCAACGTTGAGTCGCCGTCCGATTCGCCGCAGCCGATGGCGTCGTACGCGAACACCTTCCACTTGCGGTCGACCAGGGCCGTTATGTACGCGAGGTAATCCTGATGCTGCGAGAAGATGCCGTGGCGCAATACGACGAGCCCGCGGGCATCCGGCGCATCGCCGTACACGTGGCCGCGCAGCGTGTACCCGTCCATCGCGAACGACACGTCCGTGAACGGGTACTCCGCGGCGACCTCGTCATCGGTGAGCGCGAGCGAGGGGCCTTCCGGCACATAGCGCGCATAGGTCTGCCCCAGCAGGTACCGGTCGAGCGCGTAGGAGCCCACGCAAAACGCCACCGCGAGCGCGACGACGATCGCCAGCCCTATGCGCGCGACCTTCCCCATGCTTATAACGCCCCGCTACAGCTGCTCGAGCAGCCACTCGGCGATGACCTCCTCCACGTCGAACTTGATGTCGTCGTAGTTGTGGATCTCGTGTCGGTAGCCCGGATACAGCTTCGTGATCACCTCGTGGCCGGTGTCGGTAAGCCAGTTCGCGCACGCATAGACGCCCTCGCCGAAATTGCCCACCGGGTCCTGGTCGCCCGCGATGCACAGGATGGGCAGGTCGGCGGGCACCTTTTCCGCCCATTCCCTGCCCTCGATGATGAGCATCATGTCGATGAAATCGCGCAGGCTGATGTTGTGCGTGGGATGCGTGAACGCGTCGAACGGGTCTTCCGCATGGTCCTTCTGCACCCAGGGGTCATGGCAGATCCACTCATTGCCCAGCGTCGCGCCCTCCTCGCAGCGCGCGAACATCCAGCCCATGAGCTCGG
>JAUNEQ010000088.1 GCA_030525445.1 Coriobacteriia bacterium
CCCCGCAGCATATGGGACACCTTTGGAGACCAACAAGCATGTTGCGTTCCCAAGGGTGTCCCATATGCTGCGGGGCATCTTGTCCCATCTGCTCGTATTGTCCGGGGCATCTTGTCCCATCTGCTCGTAGTATTGTCACCCGACGGGTGCAATCGGTGGTTCGACGTTGGTTTTTCCGTGCATGACCTATGCGCGATATGCGGATATGTCATCATTCATTTCCGATTATGCACTAGTGAAATGTTGCTCAATGGAGGTAATGCCATGGGTTTCTTCTCTCGATTCGAACGGAAGATGGAAGACGGTTTCGAGGGCGCGGCCGACAAGATGTTCGACGCCCCGATCTCGCCCGTGCAAATTTCCAAACGCGCCGAAAAGGCGATGCGCCGCGAGAAGATGGTCGGCGCTGGTCGCGAATACGCCCCGACACTCTATACCGTGCTGGTGAACCCGCAGGACGATAAGCGCCTGTTCGGGTACTATCCCACGCTCGCCGGCGAAACCGAGACCTACCTCGCCGCCCGCGCGGCGGAATACGGCCTGCTCATGGACGGGCAGCCGCTCGTGCGCTTCATCGTCGACAACGACCTGAAGCACGGCAAGTTCGACATCATCGCCGAAATGGTGAGCGCTCCCATCGTCGAGCAGCTGCGCGCCGAGGAGATGCGCCGCTACGGCATCGGCGGTGCGAAGCCGGCCAACAACTACCCGCAGGGCGTGCCGCAGCAGGGCAACCCCGTCCCGGTGAATGCGGAAGCCAAGCCGTTGGACGCGGAACCCATCCCGGGTGCGCACGCGCCGGAGGCCGTGGCCGCAAAGCCGGTCCCGGTGCCCGTGCCGGTTCCCGTTCCCGAACCGGAGCCCGAACCCGAGCCCGAGACCCCGACGCAGCGCCGCGAGCTGCCGTATGTGCCGGAAGAGGAAATCGACCGCTCGCTCGACTACGGCGAGTACACGTTCAACAGTGAGGACTTCCAAGACGGCCGTTACGACGAGCCGTACGAGCCGCGCCGCGAGCAGCGTGACTTCAACGAGACCCAGAAGGCCCGCCAGTCGGGCCCGGCGGTGCTCGTGGGCGTGACGCAAAACGTGCGCCATCGCCTGGACTACACCATCATGGGCATGGGCCGCAGCAACGACAACGCCATCGTGGTGAGCGACATCAACGCCAGCCGCAAGCATGCGGAACTGCGCTACGAGGATGACGGCTCGTGGAGCATCATCGACCTCAACAGCATGAACGGCACCCAGGTGAACGGCCGCCGCGTCGCAAGCGCGCGCCTGAACCCCGGTGACCGCATCACCATCGGCGTCACCGACTTCGTCTTCCAATACGAATAGGCGGCGCGATGATCGATACAACGCTGCTGGTTGCGCGCATCCTGCTCGTCATCCTGATGTACCTGTTCCTGTTTGCGATCCTGAAAACAGGCGTGGGCATGGTGTCGGGCCAGCGCAAACGCGAGAAAACATGGACGGTGTACGTCGAGCGCGGCCCCAAAGAGCTGCGCGGCGTGAAGATCCGCGTGCACGGGCCGGTCACCATCGGCCGCAGCCCGGGCAACGACATCGTCATCGGCGCCGAATACGTGAGCGGCCGCCACGCGCGCTTCAGCATCATGGGCCAGAACCTCTTCATCGAGGACCTGAAGTCCACCAACGGCACCGCGGTGAACGGCCATCGCATCGCCGACCCCGTCGCGCTGAAGAGCGGCGATATCGTGAGCGTGGGCGACATCGACATCCGCGTGAGGTTTGACTAATGGCGCAGGCTCCTGCTCCGAACATATATTTCGGCTCGCGCACCGATGTGGGCTGCCAGCGTGAACGCAACGAGGACTCTCTTATTGTGAGCCCTCCGCTGTTCGTGGTGGCCGACGGCATGGGCGGCCACAAGGCCGGCGATGTCGCGAGCGAAGTCGCCGTGAACACGCTTTCGGCCTTGGCGCCCACGATTCCCGACGTCGACCTGCTGGGCCGCGCCGTGGAATCAGCGAATCACGCGGTGATTACCGAAGCGCAGAAGGCCGGCCGCGAGGGTATGGGCACCACGATGACCGCCTGCGTGATCCAAGGCGAGAAGATCGCCATCGCGCATGTGGGCGACAGCCGTGCCTACCTGCTGCATTCCGGCAAGCTCCAGCAGCTCACCCGCGACCATTCGTGGGTGGCCGACATGGTAGAGCAAGGCCATCTCACCCCCGAAGAGGCGCGGGTGCACCCCAGCCGTTCCGCCATCACGCGCGCGTTGGGAAGCGACCCGTACATGCAGCCCGACCTCTACGAGGTCACGGCGAGCGAGGGCGACCGCCTGCTGCTGTGCAGCGACGGCCTCACCGGCATGGTCGACGACGGCAGCATCCAGGCGATGCTCGCCCGGGTGCGCGACCCGCAGCGCTGCGCTGCGGCGCTGGTGAACGAGGCCATCGCCAACGGTGGCGCCGACAATATCACGGTCATCGTCGTGGATATCACCGGGACGAATGCGAAGGCCGAGCGCCGCGAGCGCCGACGCAGCCGCATGTGGATGATCGTGCTCATGCTCGCGCTCGCGGGCATCATCGCAGGCGCCGCGTTTGCCGCGTACAACTGGATGCAAAGCAGCGCCTACCTCATTGAAGAAAACGGCAAGGTCGTCGTTTACCAGGGCATCCCCGATTCCATCCCCGGAATCGAGACCCATTGGCTCGTGCGGGAAACCGATGTGAACGTGGACGACCTGCAACCGAGCGCCCAAACGCACATCCGCGAGGGGCTCGTGGTGGACAGCCTGGACGACGCCGAACACCTGGTGAGCGAGTACGAGCGCCAGGTGAAGGAAGACGCCGCCGAGAAGATGGCGCGCGGCAAGACTGTCGTGAGCAGCTCGGCCGCATCCTCCAGCTCGTCGAAGAGTGAAACGGCGGCCAAGAAATGACACGCCGCAACACGGAATTGATGCTGCTCATCATCGCAGCGCCCATCGTCATCATCTTGTTCGGGTCGCTCGTCGTCGCCAACGGCGGTGAGCTCTCCATCAACACGCTTGGCGTGCCGCTGGGCATCTTCGCGGCGTTCGTGGGCGCGCACCTGGCCATGCGCCGGTTCGCGGAAAACACCGACCCCGCCATCTTGCCCATCACGTTCGCTCTGTCGGGCATCGGCATCGCCTATGTCACAAGACTCGCACCTGACCTGGCTGTTCGCCAGGTGGTGTGGCTCTTCCTGGGCATCGCGTGCATGGTTGCCGTGCTCATATTCCTGCGGAAGATAGAAAAGGTCGCCAACTACAAGTACACGCTCATCATCATCGGCGTGCTGTTGCTGCTGAGCCCGCTGCTGCCCGTCGTGGGCACGGAAATCTACGGCAGCCGCATCTGGCTGTCGGTTGCGGGATTCAGCTTCCAACCGGGCGAGCTCGCGAAGATCTTCATCGTGCTCTTCCTCGCCGGCTACCTGGCGCAAAACCGCGAGATGCTTTCGGTGTTCACCGTGCGCCTGGGGCCGCTGCGCCTGCCCGACTTCCGCACCTTGCTGCCGCTGGTCCTGATGTGGGGCATCAGCATGGTCATCGTCATCTTCGAGAAAGACCTCGGTTCCGCACTCGTGGTCTTCCTCGTGTTCCTCGCGATGATCTACGTGGCCACCGGCAAGGCGAGCTACGTCGTCATCGGCTTCATCCTGGCTGCAGCGGGCGGCATTGCCGCGTTCATGCTGTTCAGCCACGTGCAAGTGCGCGTCGACACCTGGCTCAACCCCTTCGCCGACCCCACGGGGGCGGGATACCAGCTCGTGCAGAGCCTCTACAGCCTGGCCGACGGCGGCATGATCGGCGTGGGCGTGGGCCAAGGCATGGCCGAGCAGATTCCCATCGTCGAGAGCGACTTCATCTTCAGCGCCATCGCCGAGGAGCTGGGGTTGCTCGGCGCCGTGGGCGTGCTGCTTCTGTTCGTGATGTTCGCCGTGCGCGGCATGGTCATCGCCGCCCGCGCGAAGAGCGACGTCGCCGCCCTCATCGCGGTGGGCCTCACGAGCATCATCGTGCTGCAGGCGTTCATCATCGTGGGTGGCGTCACGCGGCTCATCCCGCTCACCGGCCTCACCTTGCCCTTCATCAGCCAGGGTGGCTCGTCGCTGCTTTCCAGCTTCATCGCGGTGGGCCTGCTCGCGCGCTGCGGCGATGAGGCGACGGGGCTCCATTCGGAGCTCACGCAGGGCACGACGGGCATCGTCTCGGGTATGAGCGAGCTTGGGCGCGTGGCTCTGGGCCGCCGCCTCACGCACATGATGGTCCTGTTCAGCGTTCTGTTCGCGGTGCTCATCGCCAACCTCACGCTCATCATGCTCATCCAGGCGGACACCTACAAGGAGATGCCCAACAACAACCACACCATCGAGCACGCACAGGAAAGTGAGCGCGGTGTCATCTACACGAACGATGGAACCGTGCTGGCCCAGAGCGTGTACAACGAGGAAACCGGGCGCTACGACCGCGAGTACCCAGCCGGCACGTTGGCCAGCCACATCATCGGCTATTCCAGCGTGCAGTATGGCACCGCGGGCCTCGAGCGCACCTACAACGAGGTGCTGCAGGGCACGCGCGTGCATGCCACCTGGGGAGACGTCATCGACGACCTTTCCGGCAAGGGCACGCGCGGCAACGACATCCGCCTCACCATCGATGCGGGCCTGCAGCAGGCGGCGCAAGATGCGCTGGGCGACAGCAATGGCGCCTGCATCGTCATGGACCCGAAGACCGGCGCCGTGCTGGCCATGGCGAGCAACCCCACCTACGCGGCGAGCGATGTGGAGAAGCTCCTGGAAGCGCAAAACGGCGATGCCCTGGTGAACCGCGCGACGCAGTCGCTGTATGCACCGGGCTCCACCTTCAAGACGGTCACGCTGGCCAGCGCCTTCGAAAACGATGTCGCGCGCGAGAACACGAAGTTCAAGTCGCCGGGCAGCATCGAGATCGGAAATGGCAAGGTGACCAACTTCGACGGCCACAACTACGGCACCATCACGCTCGCGCGGGCGATGGAACTCAGCTCCAACACCGTGTTTGGGCAGGTGGGAAAGAAGCTTGGACCCGATGCGCTCGTGCACACGGCCGAGAATTTCGGGTTCAACCAGAACCTCGGATTCGACACCGAACTTGCCACGAGCCTCATGCCCAACCCTTCCGAGATGACGGAATGGGAGACCGCATGGGCGGCCGACGGCCAGCCGGTTGGCGAGCACAAGAGCCCCGCCGGACCGCAGGCAAGCGTGCTGCAGATGGCCCTGGTGGGCTGCGGCATCGCGAACGACGGCGTCATCATGAAGCCCTATCTGGTCGACAGCGTCTACGACGCTGAAGGCGAGAAGATACAGCAAACGAGCCCCATCACCTACAGCCGTGCGCTTTCCGCCGACATCGCGAAGCGCGTGCGCAATGTGATGGAGGGCGTCATCACGGACGGCACCGCCACGGCAGCGCAGATTCCGGGAGTCACCCTTGCGGGCAAGACCGGCACCGCCGAAACCGGCAAGGACCAGGATGATTCCTGGTTCCTGTGCATGGGCCCCAGCGACGACTGCAATGTGGTGGTCGCAATCGTGCTTGAGCAGGCCGGCGAGGGGGCTGCGACTTTTGCAGCAGTTCCGGTGATTGAGGCAGCTTTGCAGTATCAGGGGGATTTATGAGTGGAAAATGGTATAAATTCATTGATGGCAGATACATCAATCGATTAACTGCAGTACGTATCTACCAGGCTTAAGGAGAACACGTGTCCGGGAACATGATTGGGAGAACCTTCAGCGGACGGTACCGCATCGTCGAGCGCATTGGCATCGGCGGCATGGCGGAAGTCTATCGCGCGCAAGATACCGTTCTGGGACGTATTGTCGCCGTGAAGGTGATGTTGCCGCAGTATGCGGCCGATACTGATTTCACCAGGCGTTTCAGGCAGGAAGCGGCAAGCGCCGCCAACTTGCAGAGTCCGTATATCGTCAATGTGTACGACTGGGGCCAGGACGAGGGCACCTATTACATCGTGATGGAATACGTGCGCGGCGGCGACCTGAAGACCGCCATCCGCGAGCGCGGCGCCATCAATCAGCGCAAGGTTGCGGAAATTGCCAGCCAGGCGTGCCAGGCGCTTTCGGTCGCACATGGCCAGGACATCGTCCACCGCGACGTGAAGCCGCAGAACATCATGGTGCAGCCCGACGGCAACGTGAAGATGATGGACTTCGGCATCGCCCGTGCGAAGAATTCCATGAAGTCCCAGACGTCGAGCGTGCTGGGAACCGCGCATTACATCTCGCCTGAACAGGCACAAGGCAAGGAGCTCACCGCCGCGAGCGACATCTACTCGCTGGGCGTGTGCATGTACGAAGCCATCACCGGGCAGCTGCCCTTCGACGGCCCCGACGCCGTGAGCGTTGCCATGAAGCAGGTGAACGAGCAGCCGAAACCGCTGCACGAAATCTTCCCGAACGTCGAGCCGGTGCTCGAGGCCATCGTGCTGCGCGCGATGGAGAAGGACCCGCATAAGCGCTTCGCGACGGCGTTGGACATGCGCCACGTGCTGAACGACTTCCTGGCGGGTCGCGCGCGCGGGCGTGCGGCCGCCGCAGCCATCTTGGCTGGTGGCAGCGCGGCAGCGGCTGCTGCCGGCACGGCGGCGGCTTCGAACGCCAACGACGTGACGCGCCAGATGAATCCTAACGCCAACCAAACCACCCAGATGATGGGCGGCATTCCCTCCAACCAGACCACCGTCATGCCGGCGGCTGGCGGCATGGGCGTGCAGCAGCCCGGGTGGAACGGCCAAGGCGGCATGGTTCCGCCGCAAGGCGGCGGCGCGAATGTGTATCGCGACAACCCGCAGCCCCCAAAGAAGGGCAAGGCGAAGAAAATTCTCATCGCGCTGGTGATTATCGCGGCGCTTGCGGCGGCGGGATACGCTGCGTGGACGATGTTGAGCACGCCCCCGCTCACCGTGCCCGACGTGTCGGGCAAGACGCTCGAGCAGGCGACCGAGGAGCTCACTGAGGTCGGCTATTCGGTCGGCAAGACCTCCGAGGTATATTCCGACACCGTCGAGGCCGGCTTGGTCGTTTCGACCGACCCGGCGGCGGGGAAGACCGCGGAAAAGGGTTCGCGCATCGGCATCACCCTTTCGAAGGGCAAAGAGCAGGTGAGCGTGCCCGACGTTGCGGGGTCTACGGAGGATTCGGCGAAGGAAGCGCTCTCGAGCGCGGGGTTGAAGGCCAAGGCCGGGTCGTCGGAGTATTCCGATGACGTGAAGAAGGGCCGGGTCATCCGCACCGAACCTGCGGCTGGCGAGAAAGTCGACAAGGGTTCCGAGGTCACGTACGTGCTTTCCAAGGGTGCCAATACCAAGGAGGTGCCGTGGGTGACCGGGCAGACGCAAGATACTGCCTACACCAACCTTGAAAACGCCGGGTTCACGGTGAACATCGTCGAGGATTATTCCGACGACGTCGACGAAGACGTGGTCATCTGGCAGGATCCCGCCGGCGAGACCAAGCAGAAGAAGGGCACCACCATCACCATCTGCGTGAGCTTGGGCCAGAAGATGGTCGAGGTTCCGGATGTCGTGGGGTACACGGTTTCCGACGCGCGCGCCATCCTGCAAAACGCTGGTTTCGAGGTGAGCCAGACAAGCGATTATTCCGGTGACGCCGTGGTGACGAGCCAAAGCACGTCCGGAGAGGCGAAGGAAGGCGCGACGATCAACATCACCGCCAAGGAGCCGAAACCCGAACCGACGCCCACGCCGTCGAGCAGCGCAAGCGGCGGTAGCACGCCGAGCTCGTCTTCTGCCGCAATCGATGACGAGGAAGATGACGAAGAAGAGGATGACGCCTAGCGCGGGCGTGCTAGAATAACACCCCACGCCTCCGTAGCTCAGGGGACAGAGCACCGCTCTCCTAAAGCGGGTGTCGGCCGTTCGAATCGGCCCGGGGGCACCAGAAACACGCAGGCCAGCCAACCCGGCTGGCCTGTTTTTTGTTCACTCCAGAACATTATTTTAGGCTCACGAGTAAAACGGAAATCCCTGGAATGCTCACCCAAACATTGTCATCAATCCCGAGCGAAGCGTCGAGTCGCTCTCCTTTTGTCATCCCAACAGGAGTGCCAAGGCATTCTCCCATTGTCATCCAGAGCGAAGCGCCATAGGCGCGTAGTCGAGGGCCTCACCCATGTCACGGTTGGGCCCATCCAACGAAGCGGAAACGCTTCTCTCAGTCAGACCTCGCACCTGAAA
>JAUNEQ010000089.1 GCA_030525445.1 Coriobacteriia bacterium
GGATCATCTGCCCCGCCATGCACGTGAACTCAAGCGGCGTGTTGCGGTCGTAGGAGGAATCGAACTTCGTCCCATCGTCCAACGTCCCCGTGTAATGGACGCTCACCTTCTTGCCCCTGTTGCTCATAGAACAGCCTCCCATTGTTGTTTCTGCAGCTTTCCATCAGCCATGATAACCCTTGTGCCCGAATCCGCCCCCGGCGAACCCCCCCCACAAAGCCAAAAGCACCAAATAACCCCCGAGGCCGGCGAACCGCAACCCGCCCACGCGAGCGAGCGCAGCGACGCGAGCCCCCAGGCCCCAACCAAGTCCTTCAGCCGCGAGAAAAGCCGCGGTCGGACCGGGGAGCCGGCGGGGCGGGTGCCCTGGGCGGCACCCCCGCAGGCCTTCGACGGGCCCCGCGGGAGCCCGTCACCCAATCAAAGGCCGAGGAGGCCGCCCAGGGCACCCGCCCCGCCGGCTCCCCGGCCAATTCCGAAGCGACTTATTCGAACACCGTCATTTCCGCAAGGGTCACGTGGCTGAACACGTACGTGGTGAGCGGCTCCAGGATGTCGCGTTCCTCCTTCGTCAGGTTCAGCTTCGCGATGATGTTCATCTGTTCGGCGATCTTCCACGCCTTCTTGCCGTAGATCTCGGCCTCGTAGCCTTCGGCCATCAGGGCCATCTTGCCCAGGATGACGTCCTTGCGCGTGACGCCCGCGAACAGCTTGTCCATGTCGTCGAGCGCGGAATCGGCATAGAAGCAGCCCTTGATGAGCGCGGCGAGCGCGGCGGCGTACTTGGCCGGCAGCGCGTCGGCAGTGCGGAACTCGATGTACTGCTTCAGGCGCACGTCGGGGAACACCATCGAGATGGCATGCTCGATGTCGGCTTCCGTCATCACGCGGTCCGCGAAGATCTCGCCGAAGGTGCGCTCGTCGTTCACCGTGTTGCCATCCTCGTCGATGGCCACCACGGCGGGCGTGTCCAGAATCCATTCGGCATACTTGTCGAGCGACCAGTCTTCGTCGAGCACGCCGGGGATGATGCCGCAACGTGCCTGGTCAACGCCGTTCCAGATCTCGGTGCGCACGAGGTAGTGCTCGCGCAGCTCGGCCTCGAACATCACGGTGTTGTCGCACATCATCGCGATGATGGGCGCGGCGCAATACGCCAGGCGCATCTTGCGGATGGCCTCCTTGCGGTTCGCGAAATCGATGCTCACCTGGGTGGACGCGCTGCCGCGCATCATGCAGGTGCCGTACGGGCCGATTTCCGCGAAGTGCTTGTCCATGAACTGGTAGCGCTTCTTCGGGATGAGCTCGATGTCGCCGGCCTTGTCGACGGGCGCGTAGCCCATCTGCACGGCCAGCTGGCCCACCGGCTCCAGGTAGCCACGCAGCTCGTCCTCGAAATCGCTCAGCACCTCGAGCGCAGTGAACATATCGTTGAACGGGCCGGCGGAAAGCTCCACCTGGCCGCCCGGCTCGAGCGTCACGGTCTCGCGGATGCCCTCCATTGTGCGGGCCAGGCCCATCAGGTGCTCGCCCTCGTAGGTCTTCTCGGGCCAGTTCTCGCTCATGCGGGCAAGCAGGTCCTCGATGCCATGCTCTCCCGAATAGCCAACGCGCAGGCCGCCGTCGCCGTTCAGCACCTGGTGCTCCAGCTCGATGCCCACGCGCGTCGACTTGCCGTCGGCGCCGTCCAGAATCCAGTCGACGATGGCGCGCACGTTGTCGGCGCGGCACGGCTGGTTGTCCAGTGTCTTTTCCATGTAGTGCCCTTACTCGCGGTATCATTAATCAACCGGCAATTGTAGCGCACTGAAAGGCCTCATCATTCGCATCACACAGAGAACAGCGATTCTTCTTCTCCTAGACGTCGTGAGCACTTTCGTGGCCTACTGGGCCGCGTCGTGGCTCACCAACGTCTATGACGAGGTGTTCATCGACAACGAGATCTTCTTCACCATCGGCATCCTCGCGCTCATCAACGTGGTCATCCTGGGCGCATTCCGCCTGTACAACCACCTGTGGGAATACGCCTCGCTGGAAGAGACCCTTCAGATCGTGCTGTCGGTGGTACTCGCCACGCTCACGGGCGCGGCGTTCCTGTGGATCATCGACGTGCGCCTGCCCATCCGCGTGTTCGCGGGCGCGTGCATTTTGCTGATATTCTTGGTAGGCGGCACTCGCCTCATCTACCGTGCGCGCCGCCGTAAACCCGGCACCGCCACAGGCCTCGACCGCCTGCACGAGAAGCGCCCCCGCTCGCTCATCGTGGGCGCCGGCGAAACCGGCTCGCTCACCATCCAGCGCATGTCGCGCCATGACCCGCTCATGCCGGGCATCCCCATCGTCGCCACCGACGACGACCCGAAGAAGCGCAAGATGCGCATCCACGGCGTGAAGGTGGAAGGCGGCAGCGAGGACATCGTGCGCCTGGTGGAAAAGTACGACATCGAGCAGATCGTCGTGGCCATCCCGTCCGCGACGATGGAGGAGCGCAAGCGCATCTACGAGATCTGCATGCGCACCGACTGCAAGCTGAAGACGCTGCCCAACGTGCGCGAGCTGCGCGTGGATGAGCTCGACGGCATCGGGCTGCGCGACGTGGACGTGGCCGACCTGCTGGGCCGCGACGAGATTCTGCTGAACACGCGCGCCGTGGCCGCGAACATCGCCGGCGAGACCGTGCTCGTCACGGGCGGCGGCGGGTCCATCGGCTCCGAGCTGTGCCGCCAGCTGTGCATGGTGGCACCGAAGCGGCTCGTGATTTTCGACATCTACGAGAACGACGCGTTCCTGCTGGCCAACGAGCTGCGCTCGCGCTACGACGACGTCGAGGTCATCGTGGAGATCGGCAGCGTGTGCGAGCAGTCGCGCATCGACGAGGTGTTCGACAAGTACCGCCCCGCCGCGGTGTACCACGCGGCCGCGCACAAGCACGTGCCGCTGATGGAGGCCTGCCCGCGCGAAGCGCTGCGCAACAACGTGCTGGGCACGCTCTACACCGTGCGCGCCGCCGACCGCACCGGCGTCGAGCGCTTCACGTTCATCTCCACCGACAAGGCCGTGAACCCCACGAGCGTGATGGGCGCGACCAAGCGCATGGGCGAGATCATCATCCAGTACTACGCGCAGACGTCGAAGACCATCTTCTCGGCCGTGCGCTTCGGCAACGTGCTGGGCTCGCACGGTTCCGTGATCCCTATCTTCCAGAAGCAGATCGCCGCAGGCGGCCCGGTCACCGTGACGCACCCGGAGATCGAGCGCTACTTCATGACGATTCCCGAGGCGGCGCGCTTGGTGGTGCAGGCATCCATCATGGGCAAGGGCGGCGAGATCTTCATCCTGAACATGGGCGAGCCCGTGAAGATCGTGGATTTGGCCCGCAACCTCATCCAGCTTTCGGGGCTCGAGCCCGATAAGGACATCAAGATCGAGTTCACCGGCCTGCGCCCCGGCGAGAAGATGTACGAGGAATTGCTGATGAACGAGGAGACCACGGTCCCCACGCGCGATTCCCGCATCATGATCTCCGCCGGCGAGGAAGTGTGCTACGACGAGGTGAGCGCCAAGATCGACGAGCTCACCGCCGCGATCGATGCCACCGACGAGGAAGCCATCGCCGCCATCGAGCACGCCGTCCCTACCTACCACCACACCGCGAACTAACTCGTTGGGACGCCCGGGCTCCGGAGGATTTTTGGGACACCACCCCGGAGGTACTGTCCCGCAAATCCTCCGGAGCCCGGGCGTCCCAACCCCATTGGCTGCCGCCACCTGCCTCCGCGTAAGGAATTCTCGACCAAATGCCAAAAAAATCGAGTAATAGGAAGATTATTTCCACCCTCGAATTTTAGCCTAGACTAAATTACTCATTGACCAGGCACTCTATCGGTGTCCTCTTCCACGGGTGAGCAATTCGCACCAAAAATCTTCCTATTACTCGATTTTTTTGGCATCAGAACAACAATTCTCTACGCGCCGTCCGAACCCACACGCCGCCCCACCTCACCGACGAGTTACAGCCCAAACTTTCCGCCAAGCAGGAACGACCAAGCGCCTGGCTTCGGAATCAGCGAGGAGGTTTCCCGGGGCTGGCGGCTCCGGGGAGCACCCCCGCAGGACTTGATATGGCTTTGCGTAAGCCGATCACCCAAACATAGTCCGAGAAGGCTCCCCGGAGCCGCCAGCCCCGGGAAGCCTCCTCG
Organism: Coriobacteriia bacterium; assembly: GCA_030525445.1. GTDB lineage: Bacteria > Actinomycetota > Coriobacteriia > Coriobacteriales > Eggerthellaceae > UMGS1519. The sequence continues at coordinate 4,200 of JAUNEQ010000089.1, forward strand.
CTGATTCCAAAGCCCCCTGCGCGGTGTTATTCGCTGCGCAACGCTTCGACGGGGTCGGCGTGGGCGGCCTTCTGCGACGGGATGAGGCCGGCGATGAACGTCAGGAGCACGCTGATGCCGATGAGGATTGCCGCGGCATCCCACGGCAGCTGCATCACGTTGGGCACGTCTTGCGTCTCCAGCACGATCTGGTTCACGGGTATCGACGCCGCCAGCACCACGGCGATGGCGAGCACGCCAGAAATGAAGCCCTCGATGATGGTTTCGGCATTGAACACATTCGCGATGTTGCCGCGGCTCGCGCCCATGGCGCGCAGCACGCCGATTTCCTTCTTGCGCTCGAGCACGGAAATATACGTGACGATGGCGATCATGATGGACGACACCACGAGCGAGATGGACACGAACGCGATGAGCACGAGGCTGATGGTGTCCACGATGTCGGTGACCGAACTCATGAGCACGCCGGCGATGTCGGAATACTGGATGCTTTCGGAATCGTCGCCGTCAACGGTCACGCGGTCGTTGTAGGCATCGATGATGTCAAGCACGGCTTCCTTCGCCGGGAAGTTCTTCGAGTAGATGGAAATGGAATCCGGGTTCGACTTCGTCGCGTATCCCAGCTTCACGAGGTTCGCGTCGTAGGTGAGCTCGTCGGCGTTCATGTAGTTGGTGAGCAGGCTCGTGAGGTCGTCCTGCGTCATGTTGAACTGGATGGCGTTCGCGAAGGCCTCGGCGTCCACCGAGAACCCGTCCTTGAGCGCGCTCGACAGGCCCTGGAACTTCTTGGCGAGCTGGCCGGAGATGGCCTGCGAGAGCGTCGTGCCGAAGGTCTTCGTGGCCTCGGCCATCTGCGAGGCCATGGCCTGCGCCATGCTCGTAGCCATCGACTGCGCCGCCTGGGCCATGATGCCCTGCATCGACTGCGCCATGTACGGCGCGAACTGGTTCACCATGTAGTCCTGCATCGCGGCGTTGATCTGCTCCTCGACGCTCTTCTGCAGGCTTTCCGCGACGCGCGTGCCCATCGTGCTCAGGGTCTCGGCCGCCTCCGGGTTCGCCGCCAGGAACTCCTGGAACAGCGCGCCCGTGTCCACCTGCTGGCCCGATGCCATCGCCGCGATGACCTCCGGGTGCTCGGTGGCGAGCCACGCGAAGTACGAGGCCGCGATCTCGTTGGCCGCCTCGGTCATCTGCGCCTGCTCTTCCTCGGTGATGTCGATAGGCAGGTTCGGGACCTGCGGCTGGGCCGCCGGGGTCTCGCCGTCGGCGCCTTCGCCATCCGCAGAGCCGTCATCGGCTCCCTCGCCCTGCTGCGAGTCGTCAGCCTGATCCGGGGTTTCCGGCGTCGGCGGCGTGAACTCGAACTTCGGCGCGTTCGCCATGATCTTCTTCATCGTCTCTTCGTCAAACGCCGACGACATCGCGCTCGAGTCGATGTTGATCTTGCTCGGGTCGATGTTCATGCTGTCCGGGTCCATCTCGACGCCGTCAAGGTCGAGCTTCATGTCGCCCATATCCTGCAGCGCGCTCGTGTCGAAGCTGAACGCGTTGCGCAGCGCATCTTCGTCCACGCTGAAGATGTTCTCGAAATCGAAGTCTTTACCCTGGTCATCCTGCAGCTCGTCGAAGGTCTTGCCGGTGAACACGTCGGTGTCGCGGTTCGCCAGCTGCTCCTTCACGATGTCGGATTCGGCCGCGAGCTCCATCAGGTGGTATGTGAGCTCCTTCGGATAGGCCACGCCTTCGGAAAGCAGCGCGGAGTTCGCGTCCTCGCGCGTCTTCACGATGCCCACGATCTTCAGCTGGATGCCCTCGGCCACGCGCTCCTTCATGTAGTCGGTGTCCTTGGACATGTCGGTCCAGGTGCCCTGGTCGGCGTTGCGCTTGTAGGTCATCGCCGCCGGCACCACGGAAAACTTCAGCTTCATCGCGTCGTCGTAGCTGAAGTCCACATGGTCGTCGGGCACGTCCACGTCCTCGCCGTTGAGCGCCTGCTTGGTCATGTCCTCCATCTTCTTGGGATCGAGCACGCCCAGGCTGTACAGCGTGTAGTCGGAAATCTTGCCGTGCCGCGACAGCACCACCACAGCCTCGTCGTATTTTTCGGGCCAGCGGCCCTGCACGATCTCCGTGGAGGTCTCCAGCAGCTTGCGGTCTTCCACCATCTCTTGGAAGGTGGACATGCCGTTGCCCATGCTCATGAGCGAGCTCGTGTTCAGGCCGTTCTGGAACACGCTCGACATGTATGACGGGTTGAGTTTGACCAGGCCCTTCTTCGTGTTCGACTTGTACACGAGCGGCTTGATGCCGAAGCTGTACTCGATGTCGTTCACATATTCCCAGATGCCGTCGCCGCCGTCGTCCAGGAACTTCTTGAACGTCACGAGGTCGTTGTTCTTCACCTTCGCGAACATGTCGGTCATGATCGTGGACTGCGGGATGAGCTTGGCGGAACCGGTCTCCTGGCTGCCCTCCTCTTCCTCGGTCGACGTGTAGCCGGCCATGCCGGTCATGAGATTCGTGAGGTCGAAGCTCGATTTCGTGATGGTGAGCGGGTACGAGGTGAGCGCCTCTTCCTCGGTGTCGGCGATGTAGGCGTTCACGCCGTTCGACAGCGCGAGGATGGCCGCGATGCCGATGATGCCGATGGAACCCGCGAAGGCCGTGAGGAACGTGCGGCCCTTCTTCGTCATGAGGTTGTTGAACGACAGCGCGAGGGCCGTGAGGAAGCCCATCGACGCCTTGCCCTTCTTGGCGGCGTTTTGCCTGGTCGCGAAGCCATCCTGGCTGCCGACGGAAGATTCGGGCTGCGGCGGGACGGGCTGTGCGCCGGCGGTCCCGGGAGCGGCGGCGGCGGCCGCGGCGGCCGCTCCTGCTGCGGGCGCGGCGTGCTTGCCGCGGGCGGCGCGGCCACGGGCGGCGACCTGCTGCGACTCGGCGGCGGCCTGCGCCATCTCCTGCGGGGTGAGCGGACGCGAGTCGCCCACGACCTTGCCGTCCGAGAAGTTCACGATGCGCGTGGCGTAGGTCTGCGCGAGGTCGGGGTTGTGCGTGACCATGATCACCAGGCGGTCCTTCGCCACCTCGGAGAGCAGGTCCATCACCTGGATGCCCGTCTCGGTGTCGAGCGCGCCGGTGGGCTCGTCGGCCAGCAGGATATCCGGGTCGTTCACCAGGGCGCGCGCGATGGCCACGCGCTGCATCTGGCCGCCGGAAAGCTGGTTGGGCTTCTTCGTGATGTGCTCGCCCAGGCCCACCTTCACGAGCATGTCCTTCGCGCGGCGCTGGCGTTCGGCGCGGCCGACGTTGGCCAGCGTCAGCGCGAGCTCCACGTTCGCGAGGACGGTCTGGTGCGGGATGAGGTTGTAGCTTTGGAAAACGAAGCCGATGCGGTGATTGCGGTAGGTGTCCCAGTCGCTGGCCTTGTAGTTCTTGGTGGATACGCCGTTGATGATGATGTCGCCGGAATCGGAGCGGTCGAGGCCGCCGAGGACGTTGAGCAGCGTGGTCTTGCCCGAGCCGCTGGGGCCGAGCACCGCCACGAACTCGTTGTCGCGGAACGTGATGTTCACGCCGTCGAGGGCGTGGTTCACGAAACCGCCGGTCGTATACGACTTCCGCAGGTCTTTGATCTCGATCATGGGGGCGCATACCTCCAACTACCACATGCTGCGTATTTGCTGCGTTTACAGGTGTTCGAAGTTACTATAGCGGAACTTTTCTATCGCGCGCGACGAATCGCCGGTTTCACGGTAACGCCACGGTAACGGCCAAGCCATGAGGCAAGGACCTCGTTGTCTTATTTTGGGGCTGCCCAGCGACTTGGTGCCCTTGAAGCAATTTCGCCCAGTCGTGTCACAGATTCAAGAATGTTGAGATTATCCGCCGGGATTTTGCAGAGTTTTGCCCAGAAATAGGCAGAATCGCTCCCAATAACGGCTCAATTGCACCTTGATGGCGGCCAGATGAGGAAGAGAATCTCAACTTTCTTGATTCTGTGACATTTTTTCGGCAAACTCGCGCAAGGACGC
>JAUNEQ010000009.1 GCA_030525445.1 Coriobacteriia bacterium
ACCAGCCGTCTATTGCGCCTTCGACTTGTTGCGCACATGGAAGGCCACCGTGAGACCGACGACACCCATCATGACCGCGACCCCGATGAAGGCCACGTGATAGCCCGCAAGCTGCATCGCGGCCGCATCGCCGCCCGATGCCGCGAGCGGCCCGAACGCGGTGAGGCTCACCAAGGCTGCCGTGCCAAACGACGAACCCACCTGCATCATCGTGGACATAAGCGCGTTGCCGTGCTGGATATGCTCATTGGGAAGTGAGTTGATGCCCCAGGTGTTCGTGGGGGTGGAGATGAATTGCCAACCCACGGTCTCCACCATGTACACCACCGCAATGAAGACAATCGACGCATCGGCTCCGCAGAAGCACAGCGCAACGGCAGAGGCGAACAGCAGCACCGCGCCCAAGATGGCGATGCCGCGCACGCCGCGCTTGTCGAAGATGCGCCCGGCGACGATGCCCGCCACCGCGCCCGCGATCGCCGCAGGAGCCATCGCGAAGCCGGTCACCGTGGGCGTGCATCCCAGGGAATTCTGCAGGAACAGCGGCAGCAGCACATCGATGGCGATAAGCGCGCCCTCCAGGAGGAAGCACACGATGACGGCGATGCGGAACCGGCGCGTGGCAAGCGTCTCCACACGCAGCATGGGAACCTCGAGTTTCCCCTGGCGCCTCACGAACACGGCGAGCAGCGCCGCACCCACCGCCATGAGCAGGAAAGACAGGGCGGGCGTCGCGCTGGAAGTGCAGGTGGAAAGCCCGTAAAGCAGGGCGAGCATGCCCGCCGAGGAAAGCAGGATGGAGGGGATGTCGAAGCTCGTGCGCTCGAAGCCCTCGCGGTTCTCCAGGAGCGCGAGCGTGAGCACCACCACGAGCACGCTGATGCACGCGACGATGGCGAAGAGCATGCGCCAACCGAGCGCGTCGATGATGGCGCCCGACGCCGGCGGCCCGATGGCGGGCGCGAAGCTGATGACGAGCCCGACGAGTCCCATGACCGTGCCGCGGTTCTCGCGCGGGGTCATGATGAGCACGAGCGTCCACACCATGGGCATGGCCACGCCCGTTGCCGTAGCCTGCATCACGCGCGCGAGCAGCAGCAGCCCGAACGACGGGGCGATGGCGGCCGCGGCCGACGCGACGGCGAACAGGACGAACCCGCCCGCAAAGAGCTTGCGCACGGGGAAGCGCCCCAGCAGGAACGCGTTCAGGGGGATGACCACGGCCTCGACCATGGCGTAGATGGAGGTGAGCCACTGCACCTGGGTCTCGTTCACGTCCATCTCGTGCATAATCACCGGCAACGCGGGCGCAAGCAGGGTGTAGTTGAGCACCACCAGCAGGCATCCTGCCAGCAGCACGGCGATCTGAACGATATCCTTGCGTGTGAGCCCCATCTTCATAGTGGCGGGCATGATAGCACAGGGCGCCATCACATGCACCCAAGTTGACAAATGACCCGGGGTCGTTTGTCAACTATGGGGCAAGGCGGGCGCCAGCCGACAATTGACCCGGGTCGTTTGTCAGCTTTCGGCGAGCTCGCGCAGGCGGCGGATCTCGTCCGCGTAACCGTCCAGTTCGTTGGGGGTTTCCAGGATGAATGGCAGGTCACGAAGCGCGGGGTGGCGCACGATGCGCGCGAAGGCGTCCCAGCCGATGGTTCCCTCCCCAATGCGCTCGTGGCGGTCCTTGTGGCTGCCCATTGGGTTCTTGGAATCGTTGATGTGGATGGCGCGCAGCCGCCCGATCCCGATGATGCGGTCGAATTCCGCGAGCACGCCATCGAGATCGTTCACGATGTCGTAGCCCGCGTCGTGCACGTGGCAGGTATCCAGGCATACACCCAGGTGGTCGGCAAGCTCCACGCGCTCGATGATGGCGGCGAGCTCCTCGAAGCGGCTGCCCACCTCGCTGCCCTTTCCCGCCATGGTCTCAAGCAGCACGGTCGTCGTCTGCTCGGGGGCGAGCACCTCGTTCAGCGTGTCGGCAATCATCTGAACGCCGGCTTCCACGCCCTGCCCCACATGGCTTCCCGGATGGAAGTTGTACAGGCTCCCCGGCACCGCCTCCATGCGCACGAGGTCGTCGGCCATCGCCGTGCGCGCGAACTCGCGGGCATGCGGTTTCGCGGAGCACGGGTTGAGCGTGTAGGGCGCATGCGCCACCAGGGGCGCAAACCCCTCGGCGGCCAGGTGGGCGCGCAATGCCGCGGCGTCATCGGGGTCGATGGCCTTCGCGTTGCCGCCGCGCGGGTTGCGCGTGAAGAATGCGAACGTGTTCGCCCCGATGGACGACGCCTCACGCCCCATATGGGCATACCCCTTAGTCGTGGACAGGTGGCACCCGATGTTCAGCATGGCCTCCCCCGTTCCCGCAGCCAGGGCTAGCGCTTCTTGAAGACGGTCTTCGCGAGCAGGCAGGCGAGGGCGGTGTCGAAGGCAAGCTCCAGGGCGACGAGCCCCAAGAGTGCCTTGGTGGGCTTGTCGTCATCGCGCAGGAGCACGAGCTCGTCAGCGACACTTCCGTCCCGATGCGTTCCCACAAGTTTCAGCATGGCTGGTCCCCTTTCCCTCAAGACGGCTCGCGTCAGGTATCGCCCGCCACGAGCCGCCCATTCCATGGCTTCGCTACGCCTTCACCGCCTGCTCAACCACTTCATCCTGGAAGTCGTCGATCACCTCGCGGGTGGGCGCAGGGCCGGCGACGAACGCCTGGCGGCCTTCGCGGGCGGCGGCCTCGGCCTCCTCCATATTCGCCTTCGCGACGGAAATCATCAGCTTGATGCGGTTCAGCTGGTTCACCTCGGAAGCGCCCGGGTCGTAGTCGACGGCCACGATGTTGCTCTCGGGATGCCGGCGGCGCAGCTCCTTGATGACGGCCTTGCCCACCACGTGGTTCGGCAGGCACGCGAACGGCTGCGCGCACACGATGTTCGGCGCGCCGGTCTTGATGAGCTCGATCATCTCGGCGGTGAGCAGCCAACCCTCGCCCATGGAATTGCACAGCGAGAGGATCTCCTTGGCGTAATCGGCCAGCTCGTAGATGTTTGCGCCCGGCGCGAAACGCACGGATTTCTGCAGTTCATCGTTCACGGGCTTGCGCAGCGCCTCGATGATCTTCAGGCCGTATTTCGCGAGGAACGCGCCCTTGCTCGAGCGGCCCAGCGGGTCGCGCTGGAAGATGCGGCCGGACAGGCCGAACAGGAAGAACTCGGTGAGGCCGGGCACCACGGCTTCGCAGCCCTCGGACTCGATGACCTTCACGACCTCGTTGTTCGCGGTGGGATGGAACTTCACGAGGATCTCGCCCACCACGCCCACGCGCGGCTTGGAGCGGTCGTTCACGAGCGGCAGCACGTCGAAGTCGGCCACGATGCCCTTCACGTTCTTCTTGAACTGGCTGCGGCTCATGCCGGCGAGGAACTGTTTGCTGCAGATGCCCATCCAATGGTCGAACAGGCGGTTCGCGGAACCGGGCTCGGCCTCGTAGGGGCGCGTGCGGTAGAGGCACTGCATGAGCAGGTCGCCGATGGCGATGGCCGTGAAGGCGTCCTTCCACATGGCCGGGGTGAGCTCCCAACCGGAGTTCTCCTCGTCGGTGGACTGCAGCTGCAGCGCGATGACGGGAATATGCCCCATGCCCGCCTGCTTGAGCGCCTTGCGGATGAGCGCGATGTAGTTGGTGGCACGGCAGCCGCCGCCCGTCTGTGTGATGAGCACGGCGAGCTTGTCAGTGTCGTAGCGGCCCGACATCACGGCCTCCATGATCTGGCCGGTCGTGAGGATGGACGGGTAGCAGATGTCGTTGTTCACGTACTTCAGGCCCGCGTCCACGGCGCCGCGGTCGACGGAGGGCAGCAGCTCCACGTTGTACTTGTAGTGGAGCAGGCAATGCTTGATGAGCTCGAAGTGGATGGGCGCCATCTGCGGGGCCAAGATGGTGTATCCGGCCTCCTTCATCTCCTTCGTGAATTCCACGCGGTGGAACTTCGTGCTCGCACCCTCGCGCTGCTTGTCCACGGGGAAGCCCACCTTGCGCGCAGCCTCCACCTGGGCGGCAGCTTCCGCGCGTTCGCGGTCGGCCGCGCTCGTGCCGGCGGCCAGCTTCGCGTCCACCTCGGCCGCGATGGCGTCGAAATCGAGGTTCGCCACGCCGCAGGCATGCGCGTCGGCCGCCGCCTCGGCGCGCTCGTTTTCCTTATCGCGCAGGGCGGCGAGCAAGCTGCGGATGCGGATGCGCACCGCGCCGAGGTTGCTCACCTCGTCGATCTTCAGCAGGGTGTAGACCTTGCCGGCCTCTTCCAGGATCTCCTGCACCTCGTCGGTGGTGAGGGCGTCGAGGCCGCAGCCGAAGCTCATGAGCTGCACGAGGTCGAGGTCGTCGCGCTGCGTGCACACCTTCGCCGCCGCGTACAGGCGCGTGTGGTACATCCACTGGTCCACCACGCGGATGGGACGCTCGAGCGTGCCCAGGTGCGCCACGGAATCCTCGGTGAGCACCGCGAGGCCGAAGCTCGTGAGCAGCTCGGGAATGGCGTGGTTGATCTCGGGGTCGTTATGGTAGGGACGCCCCGCCAGCACGATGCCATGCGTGTGCGTCTCCTCCATCCAGTTCAACACCTCCACGCCCTTCGCATGCATGTCGTCGTGGAAGCGGCGGTCCTCCGCCCAGGCGGCCTCCACCGCGCGGTCGATGTCCTTCTGCGTGGGGGCCGGCGCATGCTTGGTCATAACGTTGGCGTTGTTCTTCACCAGCTCGATGAACAGGCGTTTCTTGAGCTTCTCCTTCTGGTCGTACGGCAGGAAGGGGTTCACGAAGGCCACGTCGCTCGTCTTGAGCTCGTCGATGTTCAGGCGCAGCGCCTCCGAATAGCTCATGACCATCGGGCAGTTGTAGTGGTTGCCGGCGGTCTCGTCTTCCTGGCGCTCCCACTTGGCGCAGGGCATCCAGATGAAGTCGGGATGCTTGGCCAGCAGGTTCATGATGTGGCCGTGGCTGATCTTCGCCGGGTAGCAGGCGTTCTCGCTGGGGATGGACTCGATGCCGTCCTCGTAGGTCTTCTTCGTCGACGGGTCGCTCACGATGACGCGGAAGCCCAGATCGGTGAAGAACGTGAACCAGAACGGGTAGTTCTCGTACATGTTCAGCACGCGCGGGATGCCCACGACGCCGCGGGGCGCATCCTCGGGCTCGAGCGGCTTGTAGCCGAACAGGCGCTTCGCCTTGTACTCGAAGAGGTTGGGCACGTTGTTCTTCTCGTTCGCGTTGCCCGCGCCCTTCTCGCAGCGGTTGCCGGTGATGAAGCGGCGGCGCTTTCCGGTGTGCGGGTCTTTGCCGAAGTCGTTGATGGTGAGCAGGCAGCTGTTCGCGCAGCCCTTGCAGCGCGTCGTGCGCTGCTGCGGCTGCAGGGCATCCAGCTGGTCGGGCGTGAGCAGGTGGCTCGTGATGAGGGCGTCGGCGCCCAGCGCATGCGCGGCACCCACGGCCTCGCCCTGGCGCTGGCGGAAGACCGCCTCGTGGTAACGGTCGCGCGCGAGCAGCGCGGCGCCGTAGGCACCCATGTTGCCGGCGATGTCGGGGCGCACCGCGTTCACGCCGGAAAGCTGCTCGAAGCTGCGCAGCACGGCGTCGTTCAGGAACGTGCCGCCCTGCACGATGACCTTGTTGCCCACCTCGCGAGGGTCGCGGATCTTGATGACCTTGAAGAGCGCGTTCTTCACGACGGAAATGGCCAGGCCGGCGGCGATGTCGCCCACGGTGGCGCCTTCCTTCTGCGCCTGCTTCACGCGGGAATTCATGAACACGGTGCAGCGGCTGCCCAGGTCAACCGGGTGCTCCGCGCGGTTCGCGGTGGCGGCGAACTCGCCGATCTCCAGGTTCAGGCCGCTCGCGAAGCTCTCGATGAAGCTGCCGCAGCCGGAAGAGCAGGCCTCGTTCAGCATGATGTGGTCGATGACGCCATCGCGCACGCGCAGGCACTTCATGTCCTGGCCGCCGATGTCCAGGATGAACTCCACGCCGGGAAGCATCTCGTCGGCGCCGCGCAGGTGCGCGACCGTCTCGATCTCGCCGGAGTCGACGCCCAGGGCCTCAAGCAACAGGCCCTCGCCGTAGCCGGTGACGGTCGCATGGCCGATGTTCACCACCGGCGCGCCATTCTCGCTCGTGGGCAGCTGGGCATACATCTCCTTCAGCGCGCGCTTGGCGCAGCCCAGCACGTCGCCGCGGTTGTTCGCGTAGAAGCTCCACAGCAGCTCGCCGTCCTCGCCGATGAGCGCGGTCTTCAGCGTGGTGGAACCGGCATCGATGCCCAGGAACACGTTGCCCGCGTAGGTGGAGAGGTCGCCGCGCTTCACCTTCTCGTTGTTGTGGCGGGCGCGGAACTCCTCGTACTCGGCATCGGTGGCGAACAGCGGGTCGAGGCGTTCGACGTCGCTGCCCTGGATGTCGCCGAGGTTCTTCAGGCGTTGCAGCACGTCGTTCAGGCGCTCGGGCGTCGCCTCCTTCGCGCCGGCGATGCCGCAGCCAGCGGCCACGAACAGGTGCGCGTTTTCGGGAATGATGATGTGCTCCTCATCGAGCTTGAGCGTTTCGTAGAAGCGCTCGCGCAGCTCGGGCAGGTACTGCAGCGGGCCACCCAGGAACGCCACGTGGCCGCGGATGGGATGGCCGCATGCGAGGCCGGAGATCGTCTGCGTCACCACGGCCTGGAAGATGCTCGCGGCGATGTCCTCGCGCTTCGCGCCCTCGTTCAGCAGCGGCTGGACATCCGTCTTCGCGAACACGCCGCAGCGGCTCGCGATGGGATAGATGATCTCGTGGCTCTTCGCCATCTCGTTCAAGCCGGTGGCGTCGGTGTCCAGCAGCACGGCCATCTGGTCGATGAAGGCGCCGGTGCCGCCCGCGCAGGTGCCGTTCATGCGCTGCTCGATGCTGCCGCCATCGAAGTAGATGATCTTCGCGTCCTCACCGCCGAGCTCGATGGCCACGTCGGTCTTCGGGATGTAGGTTTCCACCGCGGTCTTGCTCGCGATGACCTCCTGCACGAACTGCACGCCGAGCCACTGGGCCAGCAGCAGGCCGCCGGAACCGGTGATCGCGATGGTCATGACGTTCTCGCCGTACTTGGCGCATGCCTCCTCGAGCACCTCCACCACCGTGGCGCGCACGTCGGCATGGTGGCGGCGGTAGATGGCGTAGAGGATGTTGTTCGCCTCGTCGAGGATGGCGAACTTCACCGTGGTCGACCCCACGTCGATGCCGATGCGCAGCGTGCCGGCAGGCGCCGGTTGCGCGCCCGCCGCGGCAACCACCGGGCAGGTGGGCGTCGCTTCATGCTGGGCGTCCGCCGGGATGACGGTGACCCGCGGGTCCAGGCCGTTTGCGGCGGCCGGTTCGTTCGGGATGGGGGTTTGCTTGCTATCCATGGAAGGTGTCCTTTCCAACATAACGGGCGCGGCCGTTTAGAGCTTGATGGATTCGCCGGGCTTGATGAAGAGCAGGCGCTGGCTGATGAGCGCCATCTCCTGGGAGGTCTCGGCCATGCCGGTCTCGATCCAGCGCGTGATGACCCCAAGGTACGCCGATGCGAAAAACGCGACGTAGTAGCCCACGAACGGCGTGGGGTTGTCGCGGTACTGCTCGTGCAGGATGCTCTCGACGATCTGGGTGCACAGCGTGTCGCGCAGGCGCGGGGCGAAGCGGACATCGCCGCCCGGGCCCAGCACGGCGTGCAGGAAATCACCCTGCGTGCGCAGGTAGTCGAAGATTTCCACGAGGGCCGGCAGCGGCTGCTTGCGCGCGATGTGGTAGAGCACGTTCGCCATGCTCAGGTCGCCCATGCGCCGCTCGAAGAACTCGAGGTCGCGCAGGACCTCCTCCTCGAACGCGGCGAGGAGCGCCTCTTTGTCCTGGTAATGGTTGTAGAACGTGCCGCGCGTGAGCCCTGCCCGCGCGCACAGGTCGTTCACGGTGACGGCCTCGAACCCGCATTCGCCCATGAGCTCGATGAGCGCCTCGCGCAGCGCGGCCCGCGAACGCGTGATGCGCCGGTCCTCGCCCGAGGGTGCTGGGTGGCGGAATGCCAGCAGGGACCCGCTGGCCCCATGTCGCACCGCAACCGGTTTCGTCTTCTCCAGTGTGGGCATGTTCCTCCTGCCTCGCAGCGTCCAGTCTTTGACAGACCGTCCATTAATGCACACTCTGTTTAAAAACGAGTATAGGCAAGCGCGTGCGATATGCAACCCCCGCACAGAAGCCCCATGGGATGCCGCGGGTCTCCTGCCTTACGCGAGCGTCCTGCGATCTAGCCGATGAACAGGTCGAACACGAGCTTCGCGGCGAAGACGGTGAGCACGACGAGCATGATGGGGCGCGTGATGCGCGAGCCTTCCTTCACGAAGGTGCGCGAGCCCAGGAAGTTGCCGGCGATATTGAACACGCCGGCAATCAAGCCCAACGGAATAAGCACGGCGCCGTTCACGAAGAACACGGCAAGTGCCGCGACGTTGGTGGAAAGGTTGATGGCCTTGGTGGTGCCGGCAGCCGTGCGAATGTCCTGATGCGCAAGGGCCGTGAGCAAGAGCAGCAGGAACGTCCCGGTTCCCGGGCCGTAGAACCCGTCGTAGATGCCCACCGCGAATGCGACGGCGGCCGTGATCGCTATCGCCCGACCACGCGGAATCTCGGTTTCGGAAAAGGAGTCGAGTTCTTTGGTGCGCAGCACGAAGTACGCGATGAACGGCAGCGCCACGAGCATGACGGCCTTGAGCGCCCAATCGTCGGTGAGCAGCGCGAGGTTCGAGCCCAGGCACGAACCGGTGAGCCCACAGGCGATGCCCACCGCCACGAACGATTTCACCATGTAGCCCTGCAGGGCATAGCGCACGGTGGAGATGGTCGTGCCCATCGTGGACATGAGCTTGTTCGTCGCCAGCGCGTTGTGCACCGGCAGCCCCGCCAAGATGAACGCCGGCAGCGAGATGAGGCCTCCCCCGCCGGCGATGGCATCCACGAAGCCCGCGATGAAGGCAAGCGGGCAAATGATGAGCAGCTCCAAAACGACCCCCGCACGCAGGCGCTAGAACGCGCTCTCGTAGATGGCGCGCGCGTCTTCCATGGTGAGCGGCTGAAACGCGCCGAAGGGCTCGCCCTTGTTCACGCGCAGGGTTTCCAGGAACGCGTCGATGTCATCGGGGGTAAGGCCGAAAGCCGCAAGCGTCTTCGGCATGCCCAGCGACACGAAGAAGTCCTTGAGGGCGTCGATCGTTTCCAGAACCGCCTCCTCGACCGCTTCCTCGGACAGCGCCGCGTCTCCATCGAACGGCTCGACGCCGAACACCTCGGCCCCGAAATCGAGGAAGCGCTGCGGGTCGGTGCGCCACACATAGCGCATCCATGCGGGCATCATCACCGCGAGGCCGGCACCGTGGGTGATCTCAGGATAATGCGCGGAAAGCTCATGCTCGAGCGCATGGCTTTCCCACCCGCCGGCGCGCCGCGCCGGATCCACGCTGCGCCCGCAGCCGGCAAGGTCGTTGTGCGCGAGCATGCCCGCCCACATGATGGCGGCACGCGCATCGTAATCTTCGGGATCCGCGATCGCCCGGGGCGCGGCTTCCACGAGCGCGCGCACGAGGCCGGTTGCGATGTTGTCGGTGACGGGAACCGGGCCCACGCCGCTGAAGTAGCGCTCGCAAATGTGCGCGACCATGTCGGTGACGCCCGCCGCGGTCTGGTACGGCGGAAGCGTGAACGTGAGCGTCGGGTCCATGATGGCGAGCTTCGGACGGAAGATGTCGCCGTTCACGCCCACCTTGCGGTTTTCCGCATCGTTACTGATGACGCACGAGCCAGACGCCTCGGAGCCAGCGGCGGGGATGGTGAGCACCGCCGTGATGGGAAGGCATGCCGTGATGGGGAGCTTCTTCGCGAAGAACTCCCACACATCGCCATCATGCGGAATGCCGAACGCGACCGCCTTCGACGCGTCGATGACGCTGCCGCCGCCGACGGCCAAGATGCCTTCGACCCCTTGCTCGCGGCCCGTGGCGATGGCCGCCCGCACCCATTCGATCTCGGGATTCGGGCGCACGCCGCCCGCTTCGGCGAACGCGATGCCCGCCGCCTGCAGCGACGCCTTCACACGGTCGAGCACGCCAGAGCGCACAACCGATCCCTTGCCGTACACCAGCAGCACCTTGCCGAACCCGGCAGCGGCCATTTCGGCACCCACCGCGTCGACCTGGCCGCGGCCGAAGCAGAACTTCGTGGGGGAATAGTAGACGAAATCGTTCATGGCGTTTCCTTCCGCGATTCTTCGTATCGCCCCATTCTACCCGGTTGCGGGAAGTCCGGGCTCCGGGTGCCCATATTTCATCGCGCGCGATGAGACAACCGTGCCGACCTTTCCCACCGCGCGCTCTGTATCCACGTGCCCTATAACCGGGTAGAATGGGGCGATGCTCAATCGAGTCATGACATTCCTCCGAGGCCAAGCGGTGCTCTGCATCGCGTTTGCATGCGCATGCGTGTCGCTCGTGCTTGCCGGGGACATCACGCAGGTGCCCGGCTACATCGACTGGCGCGTGCTCGTGCTGATGTTCTGCCTCATGTCCGCAGTTGCGGGGCTGCAACGCAGCGGCGTGCTCGGCCATATCGCGCGCAACCTCGTTCGCGGCCGCCACAGCCAGCGCATGGTGTGCTTCACGCTCGTGATGCTGCCGTTTTTCGCATCGATGCTGGTGACGAACGATGTGGCGCTCATCACCTTCGTGCCGCTCGCATCGATTGCGCTCGAAGCCGCGGGGTGGCGCGACAAGCTCGCCTACGTCATCGTGCTGCAGGCGGTCGCCGCCAACCTGGGCGGCATGGTCACGCCCGTGGGCAACCCGCAGAACCTGTTCATCTTCACCACGTTCGACCTGTCCGCAGCCGATTTCTTCCTGGCCCTCGCCCCCTTCGGCGCGCTCGCGTTCGCGATGGTATCGCTCGCATGTCTGCGCTGCAGCCGCGATGCGTCCGAGGTGGTGATTCAGAAAAAGGAGGATCCGGTCGACCGGAAGCGCGTGGTGCTCCACGGCATCCTGTTCGCATGCGGCCTGCTCGCCGTCGTGCGCATCCTGCCCTGGCAGGCGCTCTTCGTCATCGTGGTCGTCGCGCTGCTCGCCTTCGACCGGCGCATCTTCGCCCGCGTCGACTACGGCCTGCTCGCCACCTTCGCCTGCTTCTTCGTGTTTTCCGGAAACATGGCCCACATGCCCGCTTTATCCGACCTGTTGGGCGGCCTCATGGGCAGCCACCCCATGCTCACAAGCCTCGTGGCAAGCCAGGTCATCAGCAACGTCCCCGCCGCCGTGCTGCTGTCGGGATTCACCGCCAACTGGCATTCGCTGCTCATCGGCGTCGACCTCGGCGGCCTGGGCACGCCCATCGCCTCGCTCGCAAGCCTCATCGCGCTGAAGCTCTACCTCTACTCCCCCGGCTCATCCACCAGCGCATTCATAAAGGTTTTTGCCGCGGTAAACGCCATCTTCCTCATCGCGATGGTCGCCCTCTACGCCGTGCTGTTCGCACTCTAGCGTGGGACGCCCAGGCTCCGGAGGATTTTTATCCCAACCTGGTGCGCAGGTTGGGACAAAAATCCTCCGGAGCCAGGGCGTCCCGCTCACCCGGCCTGTCCCATATGCTGCGGGCCGGTTTGTCCCACTAAATGCCTTAGCCGAAAACCGAGACCCTGAGTTCGTCGATGCAAGCGTTCACGAAATCCGGGGCATCGAGCGTGCAATTATGGCCCGCTCCCGGCACCCATTCCACATGTGCCCCGCCGCGGTCGCGCCACGCCTCGTTGTAGCGCTTCGTGGAACCGGCCATATCGCGCTCACCGCACAGCAGCAGCAACGGGCAATCGATGACATAGGGCCTGTCCGCGCGCACGGCTTTCGCAAGCATCTGGTAACCATGGGCGGCAAGGCGGCAATATTCCAAGCGCCCGTACTTCCCCATCATCTCGCGCATGTTCGCCTGCCCCGCAGGCGTAGTCGCAGCCCCGCGCGCCGCCCATTCAACGAGGATCCGCCAGGGAATGGACATATACACGCGGAACATGCGCTCGAGCGCCACGAGTTCCCAATTCTGGTAGTACTTGCGCTGCAACGGCGCCGAATCGACCGAGACAAACCCCGCAAACGCCCCCGGATACCAATGCAGATAGCACTGCCCCACATACCCGCCAAGCGACTGCCCCACAAACAGCGGCCGCGTCACGCCCTCACCCTCCAAAACGCCATGGAGGATGTGGGCATAATCATCCATCGTGAAGTCAAGCGGATACGGCCGCGACGCCCCATGCGCCGGCGCATCCCACGTAAGCAGGTTCGCCTTCCCACGGAAAAACTCCAACTGCGGCCCAAACAACGAATGATCGGCCGTAAGCCCCGGAATGAACACAATCCAAGGCAGCGAAGCATCCGGCGCATCAACCCAATAATGCACCGCCCCACTCGCCGTATGAAAAACCCTCTCGTCCATACCCGCAATAATACCCCATCTGGCCTGCATGAACCTATCACGGGAACAGTCCCCGCGATAGGTTCTCGCCCAAAAAGGGAGGGGACCCCGAAAGGTCCCCTCGTCACGCATCTGCTTCTGCCAATTTCGTTTCGCCTTGCAGCGGTTGTATTTCGCATCCCCGTGCGCACCCGTCTTGCACACATGCGCATTGATATACGGCTTCTGAGCCAACGTAGCCTCCTCAGCCGAAAGATGCCACACCGCTCCGCTGCGCGAAACCTTCCTTTTCTTAGCACGAGACAACTCACCCACCTCCTTTCCAAAGCGAGAAACGAAGCGATTATATATGTTTGCACCCCATAAAGCAGCACGGCCGCTCCTATCGGGAATCCCCACAAATGAGAACGGGTAGCAACCCGTTCCGCGGCAAGCGCCGAGGGGGATCCTTCGACTCCGGCGCTTCGCGCCTCCGCTCAGGATGACAAGCGGGCAAGACCCTTCACACCCCCACCCCAGGCGATGGCGAAGCCGAGCCCAAGGGGCCCCGCGTCAGCCAATCTTCCAGCCCCCCGAGCACCGATTAACACCCTGAAGAACCCGCACCCCGCTGCAAGCTTCGGGCCGGCGGGGGCGGTCGCGGACGTATGCGACAAAAAACAGGCGCGCCCTTGGATTCGAGCGCCCGGAAAACGCGCCAGTGGCGCGTTTTCAGCGAGAATGGGTTCGCGCTTGCGCGAACCCCTGGAAACACAATAGCCTTGTAACGCCGTCGCGGAATCTCCGATTCCGCATTCAAATGCAGCATCCAGCGGAGCGCACGAGCTCTTCCAGGGGAAAGAGCGAAGCGACTTTCCCCCGGAAGGCGAGCAGCGGAGCGTGTCCGCGACCGCCCCCGCCGGCCCGAAGCCCCGTCGACTCCCTAGTTCTTCAATGAGTTAATCGGCGCCGGGAACCGTCCTCCGCGGTGAGCGAGTACGGTGCCTGCATACGTGTTCACCGGCATCACCGGCGCGCTGCCCATGAGGCCGCCGAAGTCGAGCACATCGCCCACCTGGTAGCCGATGGCGGGAATCACGCGCACGGCCGTCGTCTTGTTGTTGATCACGCCGATGGCGCTCTCGTCGGCGATGATGCCGAAGATGGTCTCGGGAGTCGTGTCGCCGGGAATCGCGATCATGTCGAGGCCCACGGAACACACGCAGGTCATGGCCTCGAGCTTCTCGAGCGTGAGCGCGCCCTTCTCGGCCGCACGGATCATGCCCGCGTCCTCGGACACCGGGATGAACGCGCCGGACAGGCCGCCCACGGAACTGCTGGCCATGACGCCGCCCTTCTTCACGGCGTCATTCAGCATGGCGAGCGCAGCCGTGGTGCCGGGGCCGCCGACCGTGCCCACGCCCATGTCCTCGAGGATGTCGGCCACGGAGTCGCCGGCAGCCGGGGTGGGCGCCAGCGACAGGTCGAGGATGCCCTGCTGGTAGCCCAAGCGGCGGCTCGCCTCGCGGGCCATGAGCTCGCCGGCGCGCGTGATCTTGAAGGCCGTCGCCTTGATGGCCTCGGCGATCTCGGCCCAGCTCGCATCCTTCGGCATGTTCTTCAGCACGGCATGCACGACGCCGGGGCCGGAAACGCCGACGTTGATGATCTCGTCGCCCTCGCCCGAGCCGTGGAACGCGCCCGCCATGAACGGGTTGTCCTGCACGGCGTTCGCGAACACCACGAGCTTCGCGCAGCCGTAGCACTTGTCATCCTTCGTGGCCTCGGCCGTGGCCAGCACGGTGTTCGCCATGAGCCACACGGCATCCATGTTGATGCCGGCGCGCGTGGAGCCCACGTTCACCGACGAGCACACGAGATCGGTGGTCGCCAGCGCCTCGGGGATGCTCGCGATGAGCTTGCGGTCGGCGCGCGAGATGCCCTTCTGCACGAGAGCCGAGAAGCCACCGACGAAGCTCACGCCCACTTCCTTGGCCGCACGGTCCATGGCGCGGGCAACCGGGGCGAGGTTGTCGCCCTCGCAGGCGCCTGCGACTTCCGCGATGGGCGTCACGGAGATGCGCTTGTTCACGATGGGGATGCCATACTCGCGCTCGAGCTGCTCGGCGACGGGCACCAGGCGCTCGGCGGCGGAGGTCATGCGGTCATACACCTTCGCGGCCATCTTATCCACATCGGAGTCCGCGCAACCGCGCAGGTTCAAACCCAAGGTGATGGTGCGGATATCCAGATTCTGCTCGCCCACCATGGCAAGCGTTTCGGCTACTTCCTCCGGGGTGATTTGCATGTTGCATCCCTGTCTACTCGGTCGTTTTGGCTGCTGACGATTATACACGTCACGCCGTTGGCTGCCACTCTCCCAACCGCCCACCGGAATTGCATTTTGGTATAAATTTTTGATACCTATTCGATTGTTTTTCGGTTTTCATAGAGTATAATTCCTTGCTACATACGACACTAAACGCACTAGGACAATGAAGCATTCAAACGGACGACAAGGCTTGGTGGGCCTGCTCACCTCGGATACGTTCCAGCTGCTCTGCCTGCTTGAGAACCTACAGGCAGAGACGCTGGACGGTCCGCGCGTGCGCGAAAGCCAGGAGGAGATTGCCGAGCTTTTCCATGTGAGCAAGGGAAAGCTCAATCCCCTCATGCAGTCGCTCGTGGCTTCCGGATGCATTCAGAAGCACCGTGCGCGCAGCGGATACCGGGTAACGCCGCTGGGAACGCAGGTGATCGAGCATATCGGGAAGCTCGACCGGCTCGAGCGCATGATGGCAAAGCCCACTGGGAAGGTGGGCTAAGAATGAAAGGCATACGCGTTTTGTTCGGCTCGGAAAAGCGGATCTTCGCAGGCAAGCAACGCTTGCATGGCGAGCCGTTTTGCCCGTTCGTCACGAACGACACCGGATACCAGGCACTGCGGCACAACCGCACCACCCCGCACAATCCCGGTGCGCTCGGCAACACCGGCTCTTTCAGCCCCATCGTCGATTACAACCAGAAGAAGCCCACATACCGGCAACGCTACTGGTAACCACCAAAACCCTGGCGCCATGGAACGGCCCCGTCGCATCGTGCATGATGCGACGGGGCCGTTCGTCATAACCGCGCGAGCCAAAACCTATCGGGGGGGACTGTCCCCGTGATAGGCTTAGCTGATTCATCGGGGGTCGCTTAGAAACCGTCCCACGCCTTCGCGGAGGCCTCTTCGGCTTCGGCCTCCTCGATGGCGGCCTCTTCCTCCTCGATGAGCTCGGCGACTTCCTCCGGGTCGAGGTCGTGCTCGGCGCGCACGCGTTCGGCTTCCTCGGGCGTGATGCCCTCGGCCTCGAGCTCCTCTTCCTCGGCTTCGCTTTCCATCTGCTCGAACAGGCGCGACTGCGCGCGCACCTGGCGAATCCCCTCGGCCTCGATGAACACGCGCGTGGCATCGGGGAACCGCTCGTAAATCTGGCGCTCGATGTCGTCGACGGCGCGCAGGATGTCGACCGCGTCCGACTCCAGGTCGAAATTCGCATCGATGGTGATGAGCAGCTGATGCGGGCCCATGTACATGGAGAGCACGCGCCCGCAGTCCACCACGTAGGGATTGGACTCGACGATCTCGATGACCTCGCGCGTCTCGGGCTTGTTGAGGCCTTCGCCGATGAGCAGCTCCTTCGTCTCGGTGAGCAGGATGAGCGCAACCGCCATGAGCAGGAACGAGATGAGCACCGATGCGACGCCGTCGATGTAGGGGTTGTCCAGCGCGTGCCCCAGCACCACGCCAATGAACGCGAGCACGAGGCCGGTCTCGGCGGCGGTGTCCTCCAGCACGACCGTGTACATGCTGGGGTCCTTGCAATAGCGAATGAACTTGATGGGCCCCATGTCGCCGCGCGCCAGGTTGAACTGCTTGAGCGCGATGCCGAGCGTCGTTCCCTCGATGATCATGCCCGCAACGATGACGATGATGTTGAGCGTGGGGTCGCCCAGGTGCGTGTCAGGCGTGATGTTGCGCAGGTAGTTCACGCCCTCGACGAACGAGATGCCGCCGCCCACGGCGAAGATGAGCACCGCAACCACGAGCGTCCAGAAATACAGTTCCTTACCATGGCCGAAGGGGTGGTCCTCATCGCTCCCCTTCTTCGATTGTCGGATGCCGAACAACACGAGGATGCCATTGCCGGAGTCAACGATGGAATGAATGCCTTCCGAGACCATGGCCTGCGAGCCCGAAAGGGCCGCGGCGATGAATTTCACGATGCCCACGAGGATGTTGCCGGCAATCGCGGCGAGAACCGCGATGGTCGAGCTGCCTTTTTCGCTGGCTTCCGCCGGCGGACGGCGCACACGTGCGATGGGATCGTTCGGGTCGATGGGACCCGTCGGTTCGAGGGGGTCGCCGGCATCTTGCCCGGCGAGCGCGTCAGATTCGATGGTCGGAGGATTATCGGCCATCATGCCGGCTAAGTCAGCCGGCTGGGTACTGTGATAGTCGCTCAAGGCGTTCCCTTTCCAGACGGAAACCGTCCATATACCAGTTTCGACGCAATATCGTGGCTCGATATTGTAACGCATGACACGGCACAGGCAAGCATCTGCATCTATCCTTCGCGATGCTGCCCCATGCAGCAGCCGACGATCGCCGGAGCCAGGCACCCCAAGGACTTGCACCGACGCGCTATACTCTTCCCCATGAAGAAGATGCGCCTGGACGACATACTGGTGGAACGCGGCGCCTTCCCCAACCGGGAGGCGGCGAAGCGGGCGGTGCTCGCGCGCGAGGTACGCGTGGGCAGCGAATACCCCACAAGCGCAGCCGTGAAGGTGGCGCCCGACGCGGAGATTCACGTGAAGGAGCGCATGCCCTATGTGTCGCGTGGCGGATACAAGCTGCAAGGCGCCCTCGATGCGTTCAGGCAAGACGTGCATGGCTTGCGCTGCTGCGACATCGGGTCGTCCACCGGCGGGTTTTCCGATTGCCTGCTGCAGGCCGGCGCCGCGCAGGTGACCTGCGTGGACGTGAACTACGGCGAGCTCGCCTGGAAGGTGCGCAGCGACCCGCGCGTCGTCGTGCGCGAGCGCACGAACATCCGCACGGCCACGCCCGAAGAACTCGGCGCACCGTTCGACCTGCTTGTCGCCGACCTCAGCTTCATCGGGCTCGCCAGCTTGGCCCCGACATTCGCGCAACTCGTGGAACCTGGCGGCCTGTTCATCGGGCTCGTGAAACCCCAGTTTGAGAGCGCCCACAACGAAACCGAAGAAGGCCTGGTCACCGACGAGGCCGTGCGCCTGCGCACCGTCGCCGAGGTGGAAGATGCCCTCGCCGCCGAGGGGTTCGAGGTGACGGGCTGCATCGAGAGCCCCATCCACGGAAAGAAGAAGGGCAACGTCGAATACCTCGTCCGCGCCGTGATGCAGGAGCCGATTGCCGGCGAATCACCCTCTGCAGGCACCGCCGATTAGCCATTCACGGTCGATCGAGGCAAACCTCGAGCCGAAATCGCCCTCTGGAGACCCAAAACCAAGGTCTTTGATCAATGGGATAGCGCCAGTCCGGAGTAGAACCATTCTCATACGAGAATATACATACCTTTAACCTGGGCTTTTGCTACAGCGAAATAGCTGGCTACTTGAACTGCTGAAAAAACATTGATCAAAAACCTTGGTTTTGTCCCTCTAGGAGGCAATTTTGGACACAGGTCTCATCGGAGCGCTCGAATCTCTCGATGACGCGCGGCATCCTGAACGCAAACGGTGATCCCATCCATCTTAGGGCGGCCGCCCCAACATAGAAAGAGGGGCCGCCATCGGCGGCCCCTCTTCATTCGCTGCAAAGACGATTAGGCGTTTTCCTTCTCGAACTTCTTCATGAATTCGACGAGCGCGATGACGCCCTCGCGCGGCACGGCATTGTAGATGCTAGCGCGCAGGCCGCCCACGCTGCGGTGGCCCTTGAGGTTCCACAGGCCGGCGAGCGCAGCCTCCTCGACGAACTTCTTGTCGAGGTCGGGGTTGCCGGTGACGAACGGCACGTTCATCAGGGAACGGTCGGCAACGTTGGTCACCGCCGTCTTGAAGAGATTGCTCGAATCGATGGCATCGTAGAGGATCTTGGCCTTCTCGGCGTTGCGGATGGCCATGGCCTCCAGGCCGCCCTGGGCCTGCAGGTAACGGAACACCTTGCCGCAGATGTAGATGGTGTAGCACGGCGGGGTGTTGTACAGGCTGTCCTTGTCGGCATGCACGCGGTAGTTGAGCATCGTGGGAACGCCGTCGATCTTGTCCTCGGGAAGCAGGTCCTCGCGGATGATGACGATGGCCATGCCAGCCGGGCCGATGTTCTTCTGCACGCCGCCGAAGATGACGCCGTACTTGGACACGTCAACCGGCTTGGACAGGAACATGGAGCTCTGGTCGGACACGAGCACCTTGCCCTTGGTATTCGGCAGCTCGGGGAACGTGGTGCCGTGGATGGTCTCGTTCTCGCAGATGTAGACGTAGTCGGCATCCTCGCGGATGGGCAGGTCGGACACGTCGGGGATGTGGTCGAAGTTGGTGGCCTTGGAGCTGGCAACCACCTTGGCGTCGATGAAGCGGGCGGCTTCCTTGTACGCCTTCTCGCTCCAGCTGCCGGTGACGATGTAGTCCGCCTTGCCGTTCTTCGGAAGGCTGAGGTTCATCGGAATGGCGGCAAACTGAGTGGAACCGCCACCCTGCAGGAACAGCACCTTGTAGTTATCGGGGATCTGCATGAGCTGGCGCAGGTTGCGCTCGGCAGAGGTGATGATCTCGGTGAATGCGGGGGAACGATGGCTCATCTCCATCACGCTCATGCCGGTGCCCTTGTAGTCGAGCATCTCGGCAGCGGCGTCCTTCAGCACGTATTCCGGCAGCATAGCCGGACCAGCGGAAAAGTTATAAACCCTGGGCATTGGAATTAACCAGCCTTCCTATATCGGTGTAGAAACTCTGCCATTCTATACCCCGACGATGCATGTAACCGGGATTTAACGGTGAATGCGCAGGTTATTCATCCGAGCGTGGCGAGAAGCGCAAGACGCCCCGGTCCAGGGCGTCTTGCCAAATCGTTATTCGGGGACTTCGCCGGTCTCGACTATCTGCAGGAACGCGGCCTCGTCGAGCACGGGCACGCCCAAGGACACGGCCTTGTCGTACTTGCTGCCCGCGGCCTCGCCGGCGATGACGTAGCTCGTCTTCTTGGACACACTTCCCGACACCTTCGCGCCGCGCGCCTTCAGCAAATCGCCGGCCTCGGTGCGCGTCATGCCGCTTTGCACAAGGCTGCCCGTCAGGACGAACGTGAGGCCCGCGAGCGTCTGCGGCAGCTCGTCGCCCGTGGTCTCCGCGGCCATCGACACGCCATGGCGGGCCAGGCGGTCGATCACCTGGATGTTGTCGGGCGTGTTCAGGAACGCCACGACGCTCTTCGCGATCACGCCGCCCACACCATCGACGTTGGCGAGCTGCTCTTCCGTTGCGGCGCGGAGGGCCTCCATGCTGGGGAAACCCTGCACGATAGCCTCGGCGGTGGTGCGGCCCACATGGCGCATGCCCAGGCCAAACAGCACGCGCGCGAACGAACGGCCCTTGCTCTCTTGGATGGAGGCCAGCAGCTTCTTCGCCATGACCTCGCCCAGGCGCACGGGCTCGCCATCCTGCTTCACGCGACCCATGTCGAGGGTCGCCAGGTCGAATTCCGTGAGGTGGTAGAAATCAGCCACGTCTGCAACCAGGCCCGATTCCACCAGGCGGCCGACGATTTCATCGCCCAAGCCCTCGATGTCCATCGCGTTGCGGCTGCCCCAATGCTTCAGGCGCTCGGTCGCCTGCGCGGGGCAATCGATGCTCTCGCAGCGGATGACCACCTCGACCTCGTCGCGCACGACGGGGCTGCCGCAGCTCGGGCACGTCGCCGGCATCTCCCAGGGGGTGGCGCCTTCGGGACGCAGGCTCAGCACGGGTCCCACGATTTCGGGAATCACGTCGCCCGCCTTGTGCACGATCACGGTGTCGCCGATGCGCACGTCCTTGCGGCGCACCTCGTCTTCGTTGTGCAGCGTCGCGCGCGCGACGACCGAACCCGCCACCGTCACCGGTTCGAGCTCGGCAACCGGCGTGAGCGCACCGGTGCGCCCCACCTGCACGGTGATATCGCGCAGCAGCGTCGTCTTCTCTTCCGGCGGGAACTTGTAGGCGATCGCCCATCGCGGGGCGCGAGCCGTGTAGCCCATGTCGTCCTGCAGGGCAAACTCGTTCACCTTCACGACCACGCCGTCGATGTCATACGGCAGCGCGTCGCGCCGCTCCAGGCACTCCTCGCAGAACGCACGCACCTCACCGGGTTCCGTGCACAAGCGCACGTCGGGATTCACGTGGAAACCCGCTTCGCGCAGCCATTGCAGCAGGTCCCACTGGGTGCCCGCCTGCAACGCGCGGGCATCGCCCACGGAATAGATGAAGGTGGAAAGGTCGCGCATCGAGGTGATCTTCGCGTCCTTCTGGCGCAAGCTGCCCGCAGCGGCATTGCGCGGGTTCGCGAAGCCGGCCTTCCCTTCCGCCTCTGCGGCGGCATTCAGCGCCTCGAAGCTGCGCTTGGGCATGTAGACCTCGCCGCGGAGCTCGACGGCATTCGCGGGGTTCACGAGCCCTCTCAAACCTTCGTCGCGCAGGCGCAGCGGCACATCGCGCACCGTGCGCATGTTCACCGTCACGTCCTCGCCCGTGGTGCCGTCGCCGCGGGTGGCGGCGCGCACCAGGCGCCCGCCCTCGTAGGTGAGCGCGATGCTCGACCCGTCGATCTTCAGCTCGCACACCACCGGCACGAAGCGTCCGAAGTATTCCTGGATGCGCGTCATCCAGGCGTCGAGCTCATCGAAGTCCATGGCGTTGTCCAGGGAATACATGCGCTGCTCGTGGCGCACGGCGGAAAACTGGTCGCCCACGGCGCCGCCCACGCGCTGCGAGGGAGATGACGGGTCCATGAATTCCGGGTGCGCCTGCTCGAGCGCGATGAGCTCGCGCATGAGCGAGTCGAATGCGGCGTCGGAGATCTCGGGGGCATCCTGCACGTAATACAGGTACGTATGATGCTCGATCTCGCGTCGCAGGGCCTCGATGCGCGCACCGGGGTCGCTCGTCGCAGCAGCAAGCTCTTCTTCCGAAAACAGGCTATCCATTGTTCCCCTCAACTTTCAAACCCTCTCGCGGCGATTTTCCGCGCAAGAGGTCGCGTTCAACCTACGCTTCGGCGGACTCGACGGTTTCGGCCACCTCGGCGGCTTCGCGGGCCTCGCGGGCGCGAGCCGCTTCGAGGCTGCGCTCCATGGTCTGCCGAATGGCCGCGGGAATCTTGTCGACGACATCCTCGGGCGTCACGCAGATGTCGGTGAGTTCCATGGCCGCCGCGACACCGGCGCGTGCGTGCAGCGTCGCGCCCAGAACGCAGGCGTCAACCGCGTCGACCCCCTGGGCCAGCAGCGCGGCGATCATGCCCGCCAGCACGTCGCCCGTTCCCGCCTTCGCGAGCGCGGCGGTGCCCTCGGTCATGGCAAACGAGCGCTCTCCGTCGGAAATCACGGTATTCGGGCCCTTCAGCACCACGATGGACCCGTATTCCCACGCGAGCTCTTCGGCGTAATCCACTTGCGGCAAGCCGGAAAGGCCCAGCGGCCTTCCGATGACGGCGGCCTCCCCCGAATGCGGCGTGATGACCGTGACCAGGCCGCGCTCATGGCGGCTCCGGCACTGCGTGCGCGCTGCCGTGCCGATGAGCCCGGCGATGGCGCCGCCGTCGATGAGCACCGGCGCCTCGGCATGTTTCAGCACATGAAGCAGCAGGTGCGCCGATTCGGAATCGGTGGCGTCGAACCCGCTGCCCACGAGGTAGGCGCATGGCCTTCCCTCCCGTGCGGTCTCGAGCGTCTCGCGCGCGAGCAGGGCATTCCAATCGCGCACCACGAGCGAGGGGCGATATGCCTGCAGCTTCGACACGTTTTCCGGATGCGTGAAGACCTCGACGTAGCCCGCGCCCATGCGCTGACCCGCCCCGGCCGCCAGGCACGCCGCACCCGGATACGGGCGCGAACCGGCCACGAGCATCAACCGGCCGCGGGAATACTTATGCGCGTTCGCCTGCGGAAACGGCAGCAGATCTGCCAATCCCTCGGCATCGTATGAACTCATCGCATCCTCACTTCGCCATCGAGCCAATGGGGCTGTCCCGTTGGTTCGGCCTTACAGCGTGTCCAGCAGCGCGCGGGCATCCTTGAACTGCTTCGCGAGCTGGCGCATCGGGTCCACGCGGCGCTCCATCGCCTTCACGGAATCGGTCGTGATGGCCATCGCGCAAGCCACCGCCTCGTCATGCGTGAACGACAGGGAGATGGGCAGGCTCTGCACGCCCATCTCGCGCGCGACCTCGGCCGCACGGCCGTGGAGCACAGCGCGCGGCGCGCCCTTTGCATTGCGCACCACCTCGATATCGCGCACGGTGATGCCCCGCGTGAAACCGGTGCCCAGCGCCTTCACCACCGCTTCCTTCGCGGCGAAACGCGTCGCGTAATGGGCTTCGGGGTTGGCGCGCGCATCGCAATAGGCGCGCTCGCCTTCCGAAAACACCTTCTGCGCGAAGCTTGGCGTACGATCGAGGATGCGCTTCATGCGCGCGATGTCCACGAGGTCGATGCCCAGCCCCACCGGCGCATCGGCGGCCGGTTGCTCGGCGGCGGCTGCAGCTACCGCAGCTTCAGGATCTGCCATGTCCCCCGCCCTATTCAACGGTCACCGATTTCGCCAGGTTGCGCGGCTGGTCGACGTCGCACCCACGCTCCACGGCGATGGCACGCGCGAACAGCTGCAGCACCACGCTCGCGGTGATGGGCATGAACGCGTCGCGCACCTTCGGGATGAACAGCACGTGGTCGGCGTACTTGCCGATCTCGTCATCGCCATCGGTCGCCACGGCCACGATCTTCGCGCCACGCGACTCGCATTCCTTCAGGTTGGACAGCGTCTTGTCGTACACCGGACTCGCCGTCGCGACCGCCACCACCGGGAAGCCCTCGTGCAGCAGCGCAATGGGCCCATGCTTCATTTCGCCGGCAGCATACGCCTCGGCATGGATGTAGGAGATCTCCTTCAGCTTGAGCGCGCCCTCGTAGCAGACGGTAGACGCAAGGCCGCGGCCGATGTAAAGCGCCGAGCTCGCGTTCGCGCAATCGTGCGCGGCCGCCTCGATGGGCGCCGTGCGCGTGAGGATTTCCTCGATTTGGCCCGCCGTGTCGGCAAGCTCGCGGAACAGCACGCGGATCTGGGCGGTGTTCAGGCGGTTCTTGCTCTGCGCCAGCAGCATCGAAAGCAGCGTGAGGCTCACGACCTGGCCGATGAAGCTCTTCGTGGACGCAACCGCCACTTCCTTCTTCGCCCTCGTGTAGATGACGCCATCGCTCTCGCGCGCCACCGGGCTGCCGATGACGTTCGTGATGCCGAAGACCTTCGCGCCGCGGATACGCGCGTCGCGGATGGCGGCGATGGTGTCGGCCGTCTCGCCCGACTGCGACACCGCGACCACCAGCGTGGACGGGGTGATGATGGGGTTGCGATAACGGAACTCGCTCGCGACTTCCACCTCCGTTGGAATGCGGGCCCAGTTCTCGATGAGGTCCTTCGCGATGAGGCCGGCGTGATAGCTCGTGCCACACGCGATGATGTAGACGCGGTCGATGAAGCCCAGCTCATCGGGCGTGAGGTCGAGTTCGTCGATGGTGAGCATGCCGTTCACCATGCGGCCTTCCAGGGTGTCGCGCACCACGCGCGGCTGCTCGTGGATCTCCTTCAGCATGAAGTCGGGCCACTCGCCGCGATCGGTCTCGTCCAGGTCCCAGTCCACATGCATCTTCGTCGGCTCGATGGCATTGCCGTCGCCGTCGCAATACGTGATGCCATCCGGCGTCATCTTCGCGAATTGGTAATCCTCGAGCACGACAACATCGCGCGTCGCATCGGCAACCGAGATGATGTCGGAAGCCACATAGCAGCCGTCTTCGCCGCGCCCGATGATGATGGGGGAATCCTTGCGGGCCACCACGATGGTACCCGGCTCGTCGGCATGCATGATGACCAGGCCGAATGCACCAATCATCTCGCGCACGGCAGCACGGGCGGCGGAAAGCAGGTCGCCGCGATAGTATTTCTCCACCAAGTGGGCCACCACTTCGGTGTCGGTCTCGCTGCGGAAGGTGTGGCCCTCCTCGACCAGCTGCTCGCGCAGCTCGGCGAAGTTCTCGACGATGCCGTTATGGCACACGGCCACTTTGTCGTCGCAGGAGCGATGCGGATGCGCGTTCGCCTCGCTCGGACGGCCATGGGTCGCCCAGCGGGTATGCGCGATGCCGCATACGGACGTGGCATCCGCGTCTTCCGCGGCCTTCACGAGGTTCGCGACCTTGCCCAGGCGACGCACCACCTGCAGGCCATCGGCCGTTTGCAACGCGATGCCCGCCGAATCGTAGCCGCGATATTCGAGTTTCTGCAGGTTGCGGAAGAGAATATCCTTCGCGGGATTCTTACCGGTATAGCCGACAATGCCGCACATAGAAAGAGCTCCTTGTCCAAGATTCGTTTCGCAGCATTGTACCGCGTGCAGCTGGGACGGCGTCATATCCGACAACTCCCCCACAAGCAGTTCGGCCGATTGCCGGCGTCAGTCACGACGCTTGTCCGAGCATGTCGCTATGCCCCTTCCGCCAAACGCAAATCCGCAATCATGGAAAAGCATGTGTGGGCGACGCCTTGGACAACCGGGCATGCCGAGGCAGGCAAGACCAAGACCGTCGCGAGGTCAGGGGAAATGGGCCCTCTGGTTCAGGATGACATCGTGGCGCTTGCTGAACGCATGCTCGAAACCTCCGGAGCGCGGAAAGAAACAGCGAACCAAATCCAAGGATCCTCGCCCTTGGATTCGGCCCGTGCTGTCCCCTGTGCTAAAACGCTAGAGCGCGTCCAGGTAATCGATGGCCAACAGGGCGGCGTTGGTGCCGCCGACGGCCTCCACCTCGACGCTGCCGGCCGCCGTCTCGAACGCGCATGCGTAGAACAAGCCCGGCGCTAGCGCAAACGGCACGTGGCTGATGCCAGGCGTCAGCACGGGATACGCCCCGCGCCAGACGAACGTCCTGACGTCACTGATGCGCTCGAAGATGCGCCCGAGCTCCTCAGCCGTCATCTCGTGATCCGCACTGAATATCTTGTAGATGCGCTTCCCGTAATCGGGCGAGAATCCGGTGACGCCAATCGACTTGAACGGCGCTCCCGAGCTCGTTGCCGTGAACGCCGTCGAGGGCACGCGGCCGCCACGCCGCCTTCCCTTGAAGTAAGCGGGGTTGATATCGCCCACCACGAACGTGGTGTTCACCTTCTGATACGGGTGTGCCGGAACGTCCAACGGAGCATCTTCCAGCTGTATGCGGTAGTCTCCCAGCGCCACCGGGGCAGCAAGGATCACCGCATCGAAACAATCGCGCCTGCCGGTCGAGTCCTCCACCTCGAACGTCCTGCGACCGCCTTCCCCAGCCTTCGCATCAACGGATACGACCGATGTCTTCAGGCGCACGTCGGCGCCGATGCGGTCGAGGGTCTTCGCGAACACCGTCCAATTGCCGCCGTCGATGGAATAGAGGTATCCGCCCGCCAATCCGGCGCCTGCAAGCCCAACCAACCCCGCGAAAGCATTCATCTCCAGGCCCTGGTTGTACATGTTGTGGGTGATGGCCTCCACGATGTCTTCCGCCATCGCGCGGTTCACATGGCGTTCGCGCAGGAAATCCCCCAGCGACTCCCGCGACGGGTCGGCCAGGTCGAGCGCCTCCAGCAGGTCATCGGGCGACTGGAACCGCCTGCCTGCTTCCTGCAGGGCATACACCCCTTCCCACTTCGCCGCCATGGCCGTGGCCTCGTTGGTCACCTTGAGCGCGGAATACGGACCCACATGGCACAAGATGCCCGCCGCCATGCTGGCAAGCGACGTGTAGCAAAGCACCGGAAAGCCCTTGTCCGTCCAGAAGCCGTAGGTCTCATCCTTCCCGTCGATGGACAAGCCGGACTCCCCCTCCACGGATCCGGTGAACGCCATCAGCTCCATCACATGCTTTCCGCTGGAATGTAAGATGGTGCCGCCGACCTCGATGCGGGTGCCTGCGAAGGTGATATCCCAGGCGCGTCCGCCCACGTGCTCCTCGCGCTCATACAAGGTGATGTCCGCGCGGTCTCCGTATTCCTTCCACAGCCGGTATGCCGCCGTCGTGCCCGCCGACCCGCCGCCCACGATGGCGACGCGCAGTTTCTCGTTGCTCATCTCGCGTCCTCGCTTTCAGCCTCTATACCCTTATTTTCCCTGGTCAGAAAGACAGCTACAAGGGTGAATCCCAGCGCCATGAAAACGGCGCATGTCACCCACACCACCTCGTATCCCGTTGCGGTGATGGTACCCCCAGCGCCCGCGCCCACCTTCAGGAGCGAGACGAACAGCCCGCCGCCAAGGGCGCCGCCCAGCGTTTGTGCGGAATTGAAGAGGCCCGTGGCGATACCGCGTTCGTGGGCGGGCGCCCGCATGGGGATGATCACCGGTATGGCCGCGCTGATGAGTCCGAAACCCAAGCCGGCGAGCGCTATGAGCAGACCCAGCTTCACCAAGCCCGACCCAGGCAGCGCCCATTGGGCGAAGGACGCGAACGCCAACGCGAAGCCCAGCAACAGCGTGGGTTTCGGAGGCAGCTTCTTCAACACCGCCGGCAGCTCCAATGCGGCCACCACCGTGAACAGCAAGATGAGCGTCTGAACCACCGAGATGCCGCTCGGCTCGAACGCATAGCCGTAGCCAGATGCCGATGGATCTGCGGCCAGGTACGTCGCGACCGGGGACATGTAGCCGTAAAACACGGCCCCGTAGCAAATCGCCCCTGCATACAAGGGGAAAAGCGATTTCGAGAGGAGGACGCGCACGTCGACCGCCGGGTGATCCGTGCGCTTCTCGTAGCGATACCATGCAACCCCCACCCCGATGGCAGCCGCTATGAGCAGGGCGCCCACAACGCTATCGATGCCGCCCTCGACGACTTCCACGAAGCCGAGTATCGCCAGCAGCATCACGAGGCCCAGCAACACGAAGCCCTTGACGTCGATATATGGGTGCGCGTTCGCTTGATACTCGGGCATCACGAACACGACGAGCAGCACCGCCACAAGCTGCAGCGCGGGGATGATCGCCACCGCAGGGGCGAGTGCGCCCAAGGCCCCGAACGCGAACCCGGAAGACGCCGTCCCCACAACCGTTCCCACGGTCATCGACGCGATGATGCCCGACACCGCGCGCGTCGATTCCTCGCCTTCGGTGCGCGAGTACACCAGCGCGATATGGAGGGGAAGCCAGCAGGCGATGGGGCCATTCAGCAGGCGTCCCACCAGGACGAGCGCCCACGATTCGACGACAACGCCCGCGAGTATCATCACCGTCGCGACGAACACGACGGGTATGACCACGCGCAACAGCTTCCGATATCCCTTGATGTCGCCCAACCGCGTGAGCACGGGCACGAACAATGCCGCAACGGCCGTGGGCACCACGTTGAACAGCTGCAAGCCAGAGGCGTCCACCCCCAGCAGCTCGCCGAACTTGGGGATGAGCGGCTCATAATAACCCTGGGTGAAACCGCTGATGAACTCGATGATGACGATGGTCGCCACCAACGCCGCCGTCTTGTGCCCGCCTTCGGGTCGCGATTGCTTTCCGAAGGCGGGCTCGAGCTCAACTTCGGCAATTTCTCGGTCTTCCATGTGTCCTCTATTCCTACCTGATTACTATGTTTTTGGAATATAACATTCAGGTGGGAATGTCGGGTAATGGGTTGTTCCGGCGATGTGTGATAGGCGGAGCCGATAACCTGCGTACTCCTAGCCACGAGGAAATGAGCTGAACACCGGGTCGCCTCACGACGGAGAATGCCGCGGCTCTCGTGGCGCTTGCGGCACGTCGCCCGCGCTGACATATGCGCTCGGGGCCGGTGCTCGCCACCAGCGTCATCCCGAGCGGAGCGGGCGCAGCCCGCGGAACCGAGGG
>JAUNEQ010000090.1:0-1342 GCA_030525445.1 Coriobacteriia bacterium
CGTACTGGAAGTACGCCTGCACGTATTTGTCGGTGTGGTCGCCGATGATCTTCACGGAATTCTTGTTCGCGCCGACCGTGCCGTCGCCGCCCAGGCCCCAGAACTTGCACTCGATGGTGCCGGGTGCCGCGGTGTTCGGGCTGTTCGGATCCTCGGGAAGGCTCAGGTTCGTCACGTCGTCGACGATGCCGATGGTGAACTCGTGCTTCGGCTCGTCCTTCTTCAGCTCTTCGTAGATGGCAAACGCGCTCGACGGCGGGGTGTCCTTGCTGCCCAGGCCATAGCGGCCACCGACGATCGTGAGGTCGGAACGGCCCTGCTCATAGAGCGCATGCACGACATCCTGGTACAGCGGCTCGCCGAGGCTGCCCGGCTCCTTCGTGCGGTCCATGACGGCGATCTTCTTCACCGTCTGTGGCAGGGCGGCCACGAAATGCTTGATGGAGAACGGACGATACAGGCGCACCTTCACCAGGCCGACCTTCTCGCCATGCGCGTTCAGGTAATCGATGACCTCCTCGAGCACGTCGCAGAAACTGCCCATGCACACGACCACGCGGTCGGCATCCGGGGCGCCATAGTAGTCGAACAGATGATAGTTGGTGCCGAGCTTCTCGTTCACCTTGTTCATGTAGTCTTCCACCACGTCGGGCAGGGCGTCGTACACGCCATTGCAAGCCTCGCGGTTCTGGAAGAAGATGTCACCGTTCTCGTGGCTGCCGCGGGCGGCCGGATGCTCGGGGTTCAGCGCATGGGCGCGGAACGCCTTCACGGCATCCATATCGCACAGGTCGGCCAGGTCATCGTAATCCCAGATGGAAATCTTCTGGACCTCGTGGGAGGTGCGGAAACCGTCGAAGAAGTTCAGGAACGGCACGCGGCCCTTGATGGCGGCCAGATGCGCGACGGCGGAAAGGTCCATGACCTCCTGCACGTTGCCCTCGGCCAGCATCGCGAAACCGGTCTGGCGGCAGGCCATGACGTCGGAATGGTCGCCGAAAATGTTCAGGGCGTGGGTGGCAACCGTACGGGCGGACACGTGGAAAACGCCCGGCAGCTGCTCGGCGGCGATCTTGTACATGTTCGGAATCATCAGGAGCAAGCCCTGGGATGCCGTGTAGGTGGTGGTGAGGGCACCTGCGGAAAGCGAGCCGTGAACCGTGCCCGATGCGCCGCCTTCGGACTGCATCTCGCACACCTTCACCGTCGAACCGAAGATGTTCTTCTTGCCCTGCGCCGACCATTGGTCGACAAGGTCAGCCATGGGGCTCGAGGGGGTAATCGGGTAAATGCCCGCCACCTCGGTAAATGCGTACGACACGTATGCCGCGGCATTGTTGCC
>JAUNEQ010000090.1:1442-4362 GCA_030525445.1 Coriobacteriia bacterium
CTGAACATGGCGCGCGGCAAACCGTCGGGCGAGCAGCTGAACCTTTCCATGCCCATGCTCGACGTCGTCAACTCGAAGTCCGATTGCTATTCCGAAGGCGGCATCGACTGCCGTAACTACGGCGAGCTTTCCGGCATCCCCGAAGCCAAGCAGCTGATGGCCGACCTCGTGGACGACGACCCCGACAACGTTATCGTCTATGGCAGCTCCTCGCTCGCCATCATGTACGACACGGTGGCCCGCCTGTGGATCTTCGGCGCCCGCGGCTACAAGCCCTGGAGCCAGCTCGATTCCGTGAAGTGGATCTGCCCGGTTCCCGGCTACGACCGCCACTTCGGCATCTGCGACGTGTTCGGCATCGAGATGATTCCCGTCCCGCTGCGCGAGGACGGACCCGACATGGACATCGTCGAGGAGCTGTGCGCGAACGACGATTCCATCAAGGGCATCTGGTGCGTGCCGAAGTACTCCAACCCCACGGGCATCACGTATTCCGATGAGGTGGTCGACCGCCTGGCGTCCATGAAGGCCGCCGGCGACTTCCGCATCTTCTGGGACAACGCCTATGCCGTGCATCACCTGTACGACAACCCCGAGGACCAGGACCAGCTGAAGGGCATCGCCGATGCCTGCATCGCCGCCGGCAACCCCGACCGCTACTACAAGTTCGCCTCCACGAGCAAGATCACGTTCTCGGGAGCGGGCCTGGCCGTGTATGCATCGAGCCCGGCGAACGTGTCCGAGATGCTACGCCGCATCTCCGCGCGCACCATCGGCTACGACAAGCTCAACCAGCTGCGCCATGCGCGCTTCCTCGTGAACGGCGAGGGCATCGCGGAACACATGCGCGAGCATGCGAAGATCCTGCGCCCGCGCTTCGAGGCGGTGCAGAAGGCGCTGAACAAGGGCAAGCTCGCCGAATGCGGCTGCACCTGGACGAACCCGCGCGGCGGCTATTTCGTGTCATTCGACGGCCCCAAGGGCACGGCCAAGCGCATCGTGTCGCTGTGCAAGGAAGCGGGCGTCATCCTGACGAAGGCCGGTGCCACCTGGCCGCATGGCGAGGACCCGGATGACACCAACATCCGCATCGCACCCAGCTATCCGCCCCTGGGCGAGCTGAAGGCCGCGATGAAGATCTTCGTCCTGTGCGCGCACATCGCCTGCATCGAAGTAGAGCTGGCCGGACGGGAGTAACCGAGGATTCAAGCACGATGAAGGCCCCGGGCGACATGAGCGCCCGGGGCCTTTTTGCAAGAGGTGGCAGGTGCCGGGTGACGGTGACAGGGGGTCAGGCTTAACGTCACCCGGCCCCGGACGTCCCGCCAGAGCAATCGGAAACAAAGAAAGGCCACCCCGGTTGGAGCGGCCTTTCGGATTGATGCGTCAGCGCAGTGGACTTAGAGGTCCTTGGAGCCTTCGACGCGGCCCTCGAGGTACTTCCAGTAAGCCTCGACGTCGTCCTTCATCTCCTGCAGCAGGGCTTCAGAACCCGGCTTGAAGAGGTGCTTGAAGCGACCCTGCGGCTTGAGGAAGTCCTCCAGCGGCACGAGGTTCTTCTCACGCACCGGGGTGAGCGTCCACTTGCCGTCCTCGATCTCGAACAGCGGCCAGAACTTGGAGTTCACGGCCAGGCGGCAGATCTCGGCGGTCTGGTCGGAAGCGAGGCGCCAACCGCGCGGGCACGGCGCGAGCACGTTCAGGAACGCCGGGCCGTCGACCTCGATGGCCTTCTCGGCCTTCTTGGTGAGGTCGGTCCAGTGGCCCACCGTGGTCTGCGCACAGTACTTGATGCCGTGCGCCGCCATGATGGAGGTGAGGTCCTTGCGCACCTGCGGCTTGCCGAGCTGGCACTTGCCGACCTCGGAAGTGGTGGCCCAAGCGCCCTTCGGCGTGGCCGAGGAACGCTGGATGCCGGTGTTCATGTACGCGCCGTTGTCGTAGCACACGTACACCATGTCATGGCCGCGCTCCATCGCGCCGGACAGGGACTGCAGGCCGATGTCATAGGTGCCGCCGTCGCCGCCGAAGGCCACGAACTTGATCTTCTTTTCCGCGGGAATCTTGCCGGCGCGCTGGAGGGCCTTGAAGGCAGCCTCGACGCCGGAGGTGGTGGCACCCGCGTTCTCGAACGCGTTGTGGATCCACGGCACGTTCCAAGAGCTGTACGGAAAGATCGAGGTGGAAACCTCGAGGCAGCCCGTGGCGTTGCCCACGACGATGTCGTACTTCTCGGGGTCGGCGGACAGCAGGACCTGACGGACCGCGATGGCGGCACCGCAGCCGCCGCACAGGCGATGACCGGGAGCAAGGCCCTCGCGCCGGGTGGAGAGTTCTTTGATGTTAGCCATTTACTCGCCCCTTACTCTTCGATGCCCAGGTAGATGAGCTCGCTGTTCTTGCCGGCCTCGGCGCGCTGCTCGAGTTCGGCATAGACCTGCTTCATCTGGTCGAGCGTGATGTCAGCGCCGCCCAAGCCAACGATGTAGCTCGTCACGGGAGCGGTCACGCCACCATCCATGAGAGCGGACTTGGTCTCCATGGCAACCGGACCCTCGCATGCGCCCATGGAATCGGAGCGGTCGAGGATGGCGATGGCCTTGGCGTTCTTGCACGCTTCGGCGATCTGCTTGCCCGGGAACGGACGGAACACGCGCGGACGGACGACGCCGCACTTCACGCCCTGCTCGCGGAGCAGGCGGGCAGCATAGCGGGCATTGCCGGCGCAGGAGCCGACGGTGACAATGATGTAGTCGGCATCTTCGGTGCCCCAGGAGTCCACGAGGTCGAACTCGCGGCCGACGATGGCGGCCCATTCCTTGCCGTACTTCTCGATGATGTCGGCAGCGCCCTCGATGGCGCGACGATGGGCCATCTTGGTGCGCATGTACATGTTGCCGATGTTGGCGAAGTTGCCGTG
>JAUNEQ010000090.1:4462-8181 GCA_030525445.1 Coriobacteriia bacterium
GCCGAAATCGTGCGGTTCGCGTTCGCCATGACGATGGGCAGGCGCATGCCGGCTGCGATGGGCAGCTCCTCCCACATGTAGGCGAGGCCCTGCGAGCTCGTGGCGGTAGCCACGCGCGCGCCAGCCGCGGCGGCGCCGATGCAGGCGGACATCGCGGAGTGCTCGGACTCCACGGTCACGAATTCCGTGTTGACCTTGCCGTCGGCGACGAACTTCGCGTAGGTCTCGACGATCGTGGTCTGCGGGGTGATGGGGTACGCAGCCATCACGTCGGGGTCGACCTGGCGCATGGCGTTGGCTACCATCTGGTTACCGGTAGCGGAGAAAGCTTCTTTACTCACCGTAAACCTCCTTCGCCTCGGACTCGGTGATCATCTTGAGGGCGCCGAACTTGCACTCGTTCACGCACACGCCGCAGCCCTTGCAATGGTCGTAGTCGATGCCGGTCATTTCCTTGTCCACCGTGACGATGGACGCGTCCGGGCAGTACACCCAGCACAGCATGCAGTTCTTGCACGCATCCTTGTCCCAGATGGGGCGCTGGCTGCGCCAGCCACCCGTGAGGTACTTCACGGAGTTGCCGCCGTCGGGGATGACGAAGCCGACGGGAAGCTCGGAGGGCTTCCAGGTGGTCTCCTTGGTGACGTCGAATTCGGGATATGCCATTACTCGTGCACCTCCTTGTACGCACGATCAGCGCAATCGAGGTTGGCGTCGATCATCTCCTGCGAGAACTTCTTGCCGAAGGTGATGACAAGACGCTTCTTCACGTTCTCGATGGGAATGAGGCCGGTGACAGCCGAAAGCGCGCCCACGATGGGGGTGTTCGGCATGTCCTTCTTGATGGTGGCAAGCGCGATGCCGGTGGCGTCGACGGTGGCGACACGCATGGTGTCGGGAGCGCCCAGGGCCTTGCGGGCATCAGCCGGGATCATCTCGGTGTTCAGGATGATGACGCCGTCTTCGGGCACGCCCTCGAGCACATCGACGGTGTCGAGCAGGGTGTCGTCAAGCACGATGACGATGCTCGGGTTGGTGATGTTGTTGTGCACCTCGATGGGTACGGGCGAAATACGCGTGTAAGCCTTCAGCGGGGCTCCCATGCGCTCCGGGCCGTACTCGGGCATGGCCTGGATGTAGGCGTCGTCCAGCAGCGCCGTGTCGGCAACCAGCTTTGCCGCGGTTACGGCACCCTGGCCGGCACGTGCATGCCAACGGATTTCTGTCAGCTGAGACATACCTCTCCTCTCAATACGTACTCAGGTTATAGACAATGGAATAATACTACGCGCACGACCATTTTCGGCACCACACTTGGCCTGTGCATGGGGGCTTGCGCACGGTAAACGGAAACAGTGAAGCCCTTCTTCACACGCTCGACATGGTGTTATGCACACCTAACATACAACGCCCGCACCATATGGGACGCCCAGGCGCTAGGTCCAGAACTGGAAGGCTTGGATGAGCGACTGGTATGCCCAGGGATAGGCGGAGCTGATCCAGCCGGTTTCGGGAACGAGGCACATCAGGCCGGAATACAGCAGGCTCAGGCCGACGAGCACCACGAGGGCGCGTTGCATGAGCAGCCATTCGTGCGACCAGGCATCGAGGCTCTCGTTCGCGATGAACACGACGAGGACCGCGGCGGCGAGGAACAGGAAGGTGAAATCGGCGTAGTAGCGCTGCAAGACGCCCGCCGCTTCCCCATCGAGGCAGCACAGGAGCACGCCCAGCACCAGCATGAGCACCACGGCGCCCGACACGGTATGCGTCTTGCGCGACTGGATGCGCATCTTCAACACGGGGCGCGCGAAGAAGATCGCCCACAGGATGGGCAGGCACGCGAAGATGCCGCCGAACGTGACCTCGCGTATCGTCTGGCCCGCATACGACGTCGCAAAGTCCACCGGCTGCAAGAACGGGAACACGCCCGTGACATTCGGCGGCTGGATGAGGTAGGCGAAGAGCGCCGGCGCCAAACGACCGATGTTGAAGCCGCGCTGCGTCATGTCGTTCATCGTGAGGTTGTAATTCGCGCCGAAGTCGAAGGGGCTTCCGAATCGGGCGGCGTTATACCACATGATGCCGCCGAACACGAGGGCGTATGGCGCGAGCAGGCAGGCAAGCTCGCGTATCCCGGCGGAAGTGCGGATGCGGCCCTGCGTGATATAGCGGCGCCAGAACAGCGGGAACGCCACTAACGAGAGCACCACGAGCTGCGGGCGGCAGCCCAGCACGAGCGCCATGCACAGCGAACCGGCGATGTACCACCGGCACGGCGTCTTGGACGAGCGCCCCACCATCCAGCAGAACAGGCCCCAGACGGAAAACGCCAGGCCGCATGCGATGGGCAGCGAATAGAAGGTGGGGAATTTCAGCAGGTACAGCACGCCGCTGCAGAAGATGAGCGGCATCTGCAACAGCAGGAACACGCCCTGGCTCACCCGCCGGAAATGCCGGGTCGCAAACCGCCAGATGAGCATCGTGAGCCCGATGACGAAGGCCACGACAGCCAGCAGCACGCCGATGGCCGTGGGGAATGCATGCCCGGTGACCAGGTAGAACGGCAGGTAGAACAGCAGGCAGGGCACCACGCCGAAATACACGTAATAATGCCCATCGTGATAGGCCGTGTCCCACAGGATCGTCTCGCCGGTGCGCTTGATCATCTCGTCGCGGGCGCCCTTGTCGTAGGGATCCTCCATCTGCACGAGCCATGCGGGCGGCTCTTCCTCCAGGTAGAGCTGGCCGTTTGCGAACGAGCGCGCGAGTTCCGCGTACTGCTGGGCGTTGTCGCCGCCCACCTCGAAGGTGTTCACGATGGAATGCCCGTCCCATTGGCCGTGGTTGTAGCCCGAAGTGGCCACACCCACCTGGTTGGAGCTATAGAACATGAACGACGACAGCAGCGCAAGCTCGACGCAGACGATCGCCATGACGAGCGCCTTCGACTGCGGGCGCCGCTCGAGGATCTGACGCTTGTAGATGCTCGAGCGCGGGCGCAGCGCATACACAAGTAGCAGAAGGCCCGCGAACACCGAATAGCGCAACCCATTGAATTCGAACGGGTAGACGCCATTCAGGTAGACCGCGTCGATCTTCACGGGGTACACCGTGCCCTCCCCCGCAAGCTGCAGGCGGATGCTGTCGGTGATGCCGGATGTCTGCAGGCTGATGTAGTGGCTGCGTGGGAGGTTCGTGGTCACGATGACCTCGGGCACGCCGGCCGCGTAGTCGTTGTCCTCGAAGTACGTCGCATGCGCGCTGTCGGTGAAGGATATGCGCACCGGCACCGCCTGGGCAGGCTGGTTGGGCGACAGGTCGACGACGATGTTGCCGACCTCCTTGTTCAGCCCGTCGAGCACAACGGTCTTCGCCGCCACCGTGAACAGGTACGACCCGTCGTCATCCTGCGGCAGCTGCCCTTCGAGTTGCGAGGTGAGATCAATGGGGTCGTTCCCCGCGGAAAGGAAGTGATTCGCGTTGAAGGCGAACACCTCCGCCACCAGGGCGATGAGCGCAATGATGAGGATGCGCGAAACCACGTGCGTGATCCGTGCCTTGACCCCCGGTGTCATCTCCAACTCTTGCATGCGCGCCATTATAGCGAACCGGTGCAGCTCTATGTTAAACCACCGTTGACATGTGTGCTCTTGGCTGGTAGCCGCCATCGGTGTCATCCCGAGCGGAGCGGGCGCAGCCCGCGGAGCCGAGGGACC
>JAUNEQ010000091.1 GCA_030525445.1 Coriobacteriia bacterium
AAATCCTCCGGAGCCCGGGCGTCCCAAATGCTGCGGGCCGGCTTGTCCCACCCGCGACGGGAATCCCCCGGAGCCCGGGCGTCCCGATAACTCGATTAGCGGGCGGCCTCGACCACGACGTCGGCAAGCTTCGCCGCGGCGTTTGCGGTCTCGAAGCCAGCGGCGGCTTCGTGCATCGATTCACGCAGCGCGGCATCGCCGATGAGGGCGAACAGCTTGTCCGCAAACTCCTCGGTCTCGACATCGGCATCGGCGACCATGTACGCGGCGCCGGCCTCGACATAGCTGCGCGCGTTCATCGTCTGGTGGTCGGCCGTCGCATAGGGGAACGGCACGAGCAACGCGGGAATCTGGCGTGCGGAAATCTCGGCGAGGGAAGTCGCACCGGCACGGGCGACGGTCGCATCGCACGCCGCCATGACCTTGCCCATCTGGTTCTCGTAGCCCTTCACCTGCCAGCGGCGCGCCTCGTCTTCGGTGAGCGACAGGGCCCCTTGCACGGTCTCGAGTTCCTTCGGGCCGGTCACGTGCACGATGTTGAGCCCGGGCACCGCGAGCAGCCGGTCCTTCAACGCACAGACCGCCGTGTTCAGATGGCGTGCGCCCAAGCTTCCGCCGAACACGAGCAGCACGAGCTCATCGTCGGGCACGCCCAGGTACGCGCGGCCCTCCTCGCGCGTGGATTCGAAGATCGTCGACCGCACCGGATTGCCCGTGAGCACGAGCTTCGACTTGTCAGAAACGGCGGAACCCGCCACCTCGTAGGTGAGCGCGACCTTCGCCGCCCGCTTCGCGAGCTCGCGGTTCGCCACGCCCATGACGGAATTCTGCTCATGCAGCATCATCGGGATGCCCATCTTCGCCGCGGCGCGGCAGACGGGAATGCACACGTAACCGCCGAAGCCGACGACGGCATCGGGCTTGATCTCGCCAAACCAGCGCTTGGCCTTCTTCTCGCTCGCGGCGATGAGCCGCAGCGCCTTCACGAGCGACAGGGGATGGCTGCGGTTGAAGCCGGCAGCCTCGAACGGCTCGAACGAAAAGCCCGCTTCGGGCGCCAAGCGCGACTCGATGCCCTGGGGCGTGCCGGCAAAACGCACCTCATGGCCGCGGCGGGTGAGCTCTTCGGCCAAGGCGATGGCGGGATTGATGTGGCCGGCGGTACCACCGCCGGAAAGGACGAACAGCATTAGCGTCCCCCTCCCCTCGAGTAACGGTAAGCCCGCCCGACAGCTTGCGGGCGGTAGCTCGCGCCCTGCGCGCTCCTGCGCGCGGGTACGCCCTGAGACCTGCGTCCCGCCAGATACCCGGCGGGCGCGATGCCCCGCGCGCTGCCGCGCGGAACCGCACGGTACTCGCCACGCGGTTCATCGTAACGCACCGGGCGAATACGCGCGCGGCGCTCGTCATACACGGGAGATTCCCCCGACGCACGTGAGATCGAAAGCATGATGCCCACCATCACGAGCGACGCGATGAGCGATGAACCGCCTTCGGACACGAACGGCAACGGCTTGCCGGTGATGGGCATGACGCCGATGACGCATCCGATGTTCAAGAACGCCTGGAACACGATGATGACGGAACAAGCGCCGCACAGCACCATGCCAAAGGAGTCGGGCGCCTCTTGCGCCATGCGTAGGCCGCCCAGCAGGAACACCAGGAACAAGCCGACGACGAAGAGCGCGCCGATAAGCCCCATCTCCTCGCCGATGATCGAGAAGATGAAGTCGGTGGACGCCTCGGGCAGGTACAGGTACTTCTCGGCGGAATTGCCGAGGCCCGTGCCGAAGATGCCGCCCTGGGCGAACGCATACATGGAATGGATGACCTGGTAGCCCGACCCGTAGTAATCATCCCAAGGATGGGTGAACGACATGAGGCGCTCGAAGCGATAGCCCGTCGTGAGGGCCAGCGCGCCGAGGGCGCCGATGACCGCGGCATAGATGCCGATGAAGCGCTTGGGCACTTCGGCCAGCCAGAGGATCGTGATCATGCCGACAAAGCAGATGACCGTGGTGCCGAGGTCGGACTGCGCCACGAGGATGAGCGCGACGATGAGCAGGTTCATGAGGCCGAACGCGATGAGGAACGTCCGCGAGTCCATGGAGCCCTCACGGTAATCGGCCACGAGCTTCGCGATGGCCAGGATCACGCCGATCTTCGCGATTTCCGAAGGCTGCAGGCTGATGCCGCCCAAAGTGAGCCAACGCTGGGCGCCCAGGCCCACCGTGCCGATGGCCGCCGTGAGCACGAGCAGCAGCACCGAAAACGCGAGGACCGCCCATGTGAGCCAACCGCGCCATGCCCGGTAGGGAACAACGAAGGCGATGAACGCGCAGAGGCCCACCCCGACCCCAGCGTAAAGAAGCTGCTTGAGCGCATCGGCGTGCGCTTCGACCTCGGCATCGATGTTCACGACCGCGGAAGCCGAGTACACCATCACCAACCCGATGGTCACGAGCAAGAAAACGCTCATCACCACCGCGATACGCGGCCACATGACCGATGCTGGCGTGTTATCCCGTTTTCCCAAAGGCGTTTCCTTCCGTTTATGCTGCATTTCCTTCGCCTTGGATTTCCGTTATGCGTCCGCCGGTTTTCGTCGGGCCGCAATCATTTCCCGGAACACATCTCCGCGGTGCTCGAAGCTGCGGAACTCGTCGAACGACGCGCAGGCCGGGGAAAGGAGCACGATGTCCCCCGGCACGGCGACCTCGAACGCCGCGTCGAGCGCATCGGCCATATGCGATGCCGCGATCACCGGCACCGTCGCGCCCTCGAACGCCTGCAGGAACCGCGGGCCGGCTTCGCCGTAGCACACGGCGGCCTTGCAGTGCCGCTGCACTTCCGCGACGAGCTCGGCAAGGTCCGTGCCCTTGTCGTCGCCGCCCAGCAGGACGATGGGGCGCTTCTGGCCAAACGCGGCAAGCGCCTTCAGGGTCGCGTCGACGTTCGTCGCCTTCGAATCGTTGTAGCATGCAACGCCATCGACCTCGCCGCACGGCTCGATGCGATGCGCGAGCGGCGCGAAGCTCTTCAGCCCCTCGCGCACACCCGCCGCATCGGCCCCGATGGCCAGCGCCGCGGACGCAGCCGCCAGCGCGTTGCTCGCGTTATGCTCACCGGGAATCTGCAGCTCGTCTTCGTGCACGAGCCGCACGAGATCGCCGCCCCAGCGCACGCAGAGCATGCCGGTCGCATCGATGAACGCGGAATGTGCCGAACCGCAACGCTCGTGCATGTCCTCGCGCAGCCCATCGGCGGTGCCGATGGGGATGTAGCTGAAGCCGCGCTCATCATCGGGGATCGCCTTCAGCGCAACCACCTGGGCGCGCACGATGTCGTTCACGGCATCCATCACCACGGTGCCGCCCGTCACCGGCAG
Organism: Coriobacteriia bacterium; assembly: GCA_030525445.1. Classification (GTDB taxonomy): domain Bacteria; phylum Actinomycetota; class Coriobacteriia; order Coriobacteriales; family Eggerthellaceae; genus UMGS1519. The sequence goes on from JAUNEQ010000091.1 coordinate 3,389, forward strand.
GTTCGCGTAGACGCGCGCCTTCGCGGCGATGTAGTTATCCATGCCCTGGTGCCACTTCAGGTGGTCGGGCGTGATGTTCAAAAGCACCGCGACATCGGGTGCGAACAGGCGCGTGGATGCCAGCTGGTACGAAGACACCTCGGCCACGTAGACATCGGTCTTGCCCGCCTGCACGGCTGCAAGGCAGGTATCGCCGATGTTGCCAACCGCCGCGGCGCGCATGCCGCATGCCTGCAACACGTGCGCCGTGAGCGCCGTGGTCGTGGTCTTGCCGTTCGTGCCGGTGATGGCCACCCACCGCGAATCCGCCGCGCTCTCGCGCCACGCGAACTCGACCTCGCTCACCACTTCGGCGCTCACCGCGGCCGCTTGGCCGTAGAACGTGCCGAACTCCGAAATGCCCGGGCTCGCGATGCACAGGTCGAACGAACCCGACTCCGGAAGGAGCGAATCGTCTACCGACTCGCCGTACGCCACCCGCGCGCCAGCTGCCGCCAGGCGATCGCCCTCGGCCCGGTTCGCCTCGGTGTCGGGACCCGCCGCCACCGAAAGCGACGACACGCGGGAACCCAAAAGCCCCAGGCAATAATCGGCGGCGATGCGGCCGCTCTTGCCCAGGCCCAAAACCAGAATGTCACCTAAATGAGCAGGCGCGTGCTTCGTGCCCGCAATCATCTCTCGCACGTCCATCACACGCTCCTACACGATTCCGCTCATCGATTCGGCGAAGTAGATGGCGAAGCCGATCGCCGCCAGCAATCCGGAAACGATCCAGAAGCGGATGACGACCTTCACCTCCGACCAGCCCTTGCGCTCGAAATGATGATGCAGGGGCGCCATCAGGAACACGCGTTTGCCCGTGCGTTTGAAATGGGCCACCTGGATGATGACGGAAAGCGCCTCGGCGATGAAAAGCCCGCCGACGATGAGCACCACGACCTCGGTCTTCGTGAGCACCGCAAGGCCCGAGAGCGCCGTGCCCAGCGCGAGCGAGCCGGTATCGCCCATGAAGATGTCGGCGGGATATGCGTTGAACCACAGGAAGCCGATGCATGCGCCGGCGAGGGCCGCGGCGAACACCGAGCAGCCGAGCATGTCCATGCGGTAGGCGATGGCGGCCATCACGAGCATCGCCATCATCACGGTGCCGCCCGCGAGGCCGTCGAGGCCGTCGGTGAGGTTCGTCGCATTGCTCATGCCCGCCATCAGCAAGTTCACGAAGATGAGATACAGCCACGGAATGGCGATGCCGCCCTCGCCCACGGGAATGACCGTCGTGAGGATGCCCAGGTCGAAGGTGTAGACGAACGGGATGTCGATGGTCGGCGGCACATCGAGCACGTTCACCGCGACGAGGCAGAACGCCGTCGCGATGCCGAACTGCGCCACCAGCTTCGCCTTCGGGGTGAGGCCCAGGGAGCGCTGCTTGATGACCTTCGCCGCGTCGTCGGTGAAGCCCAACAAGGCGGTGGCAAGCGTCGCCACCAGCAGCAGCCAGATCTCGGGCGTGGGCTTGGCCAGCAGCAAGACGGTGACCGCCGCGGCCAGGATGAGCACGACGCCGCCCATCGTGGGCGTTCCCTGCTTCACGAAATGGGTGTCGGGGCCATCGGCGCGCACCTGCTGGCCAATGTGGCGCTGGCGCAGGACGCGGATCATGAGCGGCATGAGGGCCATCGTCAGCACGACCGCCAACAGCAAGCCCAGGAATACCGTGAATGTAGGATATTGCGAGTAGATATCGAGCATCAGGCCATCAACCCCTCAACGACCCTGTTCAGTTCCATGGAATGCGATGCCTTCGCAAGCACGGCATCGCCTTCCCCAAGCATGGCGCGCACCACCGGCACGGCATCGTGCGCCGTCTTCACCTCGGTGATGGCATCGGCCGGGAAGCCCGCCTCGCGGGCGGCTTGCGCGATGCCACGCGCCTTCGTCCCCACGCAGATGAGCGCATCGAGGCCGCTTTTCGCGGCGATGCTCCCCACCTGGGCGTGGCCTTTTTCGGAATAGTCGCCGAGCTCGCCCATGTCGCCGAGCACCGCGATGCGCTTTCCCGGGACGTCCATGGACGCGAACATCGTAAGCGCGGCCTTCATGGAATCGGGATTCGCGTTGTAGGAATCGTCCACGACGGTGATGCCGGGCTCGATGCGCAGCACCTGCTGGCGTCCGCGCTCGGGCTCCGCCTTCGCGAGCGCCGCACAGCACTGGGACAAGCTCATGCCCATCGCCAGGCCAACCGCGGTGGCCGCGCAGGCGTTCGTCACGTTATGGGCGCCGCGCAGCTGCAGCGTACACTCCATATCGCCATTTACCTCGGGCAGCCCCATCTCCTCGAAATGGCGCGCATGGATGGTGAAGGTCGGACGGCCCTCGTCGTCGTACGAAACGGCATCGGCCCACACGAACGGATCCGCGTTTTGGAAGATGCCCAGCTCACCCGTGTTGGTGAAATCGTCATTGCCCGCGTAGAACACGGTGCGCACGCCACGGTCATCAAGCTGGAGCTCTTCCATCAGGAAGTGCGTGTAGTCATCTTCGGCATTCAGGAATGCGATGCCGCCGGCCGGCAGGGCATCGAGCAGCTCGCCCTTGGCGAGCGCGATGTTCTCGCGGCTTCCCAGCAATTCGATATGGCTCGTGCCCACGTTCGTCACCAAGCCCATGTCGGGCCTCACGAACGAGCACAGGGCTGCGATCTGGCCTTCGCCGCGCATGCCCATCTCCACGACCACGGCATCGGTGTCCTCGTCGGCTGCGAGCACCGTGCGCGGAACGCCGAGCTCGTTGTTCTGGTTCGCCTTCGTGGCGGTCACGTCCATCGCCGACGCCAGCACGTCGCGCACGAGGTTCTTCGTCGTGGTCTTGCCGCTGCTGCCGGTGATGCCCACCACGGATCCCGCGATGCACCCGCGCCATCCGCGGGCCAGGTCGACGAGCGCCTGCGCGGTGTCGGCGACCTTCACCACGGCACATGATGCGAAGTGGAGCTTCTCCATGACCGCTTCGTCCAGGTCGTGGGACACGAGTACGGCGACCGCGCCGGCGTCGCACGCCGCCGTCGCGAAATCATGGCCATCCACCCGGTTGCCGGGGATGGCGACGTAGAGATCACCGGTTTTCACCTCGCGCGAATCCCAGGTGACACCGGTCGCCATCGCGTCCAGCGCACCGGGCGCCTCGATGACACCGGCACAGAATTCTGCAATTTCCTCGATGCTCAGATGCATTTCGTTTCTAGTTCCTTTATCTGAATATCGTCAGTTGTCTATTTGCGCGCCCGCTTGAGCTCCTCCGCGGCCACCTTCGCGTCGTCGAAGGAGAGCACCTCGGTGCCCACGAGCTGGTAATCCTCGTGGCCCTTGCCCGCGATGAGGATGGAATCGCCCGCATCGGCCTTCTCGATGGCGAGCGCGATGGCTGCCCGGCGGTCGGGCTCCACCGCATAGCGTGTCTCATCGGCGTCGGCCATGCCCGCAAGAATGTCCTCGATGATGGCATTCGGGTCCTCGGTGCGCGGGTTGTCGCTCGTCACGACCACGAAATCGCCCTCGAGGGAAGCGCGTCCCATGAGCGGACGCTTGCCGGCATCGCGGTCGCCGCCGCAGCCGAACACCACGATGGTGCGACCTTCGGTGAGCGCCTTCACCGCGCCGAGCGCCTTCGTGAGCGCATCGGGGGTGTGGGCGTAGTCCACGAACACCGAAACGTCCCCGTCGTTTTCCACGTTCACCCGCTGCAGGCGGCCCGGAATCTGCGGCGCATCGTCCAGGGCGTCCACGACCACGTCTGCGCTGATGCCCAGCTGGATGCCGATGCCCAGGGCGAGCATCACGTTCGAGACGTTGAACTTGCCCACGAGCGGATAATCGAGCTGATACCGGGTGCCGCGCACTTCCACGAGCAGGCGCGTATGCGTGGTGAAGTATTCGACCTCCACCGGGTGGATCTGCGCAGCACGCGCAAAGCCGCAGGTGATGATGTCCTCGTCGCGCACGGAGCAGCGGCGCAGCAGCTCGCGGCCCCATTCGTCATCGATGTTGATGACGCGCTTGGCCGGATAATCCTTCGAGAACAGGCGCGCCTTCGCCTCGAAATAGGCTTCGAAGGTGCGATGGTAGTCCAGGTGGTCCTGCGTGAGGTTGGAAAACGCCGTGACGGCGAACTTCGAGCCCCAGGTGCGCTCGAGGTCGAGCGCGTGGGACGACACCTCCATGGCCACCATGCCGCAGCCCTCATCGCGCATCTCGCCGAAGATCTCCTGCAGGTCGACGGATTCCGGCGTCGTGTTCGCGCTCTTGCGCTGTTCGTCGCCGATGCGCACGCCCACGGTGCCGATGACGCCCGTCTTCATGCCGGCGATGCTCGCGATGTGCTCCACGAGGTAGGTCGTGGTGGTCTTGCCGTTCGTTCCCGTGATGCCCACCAGGTCGAACGATTCGGACGGCAGGTCGTGGAAACGCGATGCGATGCGGGCCATGGCCTTGCGGGAGTCGCTCACGATGACTTCGGTGACATCGGTCGCATCGGCAAGGTAGACCTTGCGTTCCACCACGAGGATCTTCGCGCCGCGGTCGATAGCGTCCTGGGCGAAGGAATGGCCATCCACCTTGGTGCCCACGATGCAAAAGAAGATGTCCCCCGGCTTCACCGCCGAGCTGTTATACGCGAGTCCGCTCGCCTCTTCATCCGGGTTTCCGATGATGGTGCAGGGAAGCCCGCGGAACAGTTCCGCACACGTCTTGGCCATAA
>JAUNEQ010000263.1 GCA_030525445.1 Coriobacteriia bacterium
CCGAAGCCCAAGCGCTCGATCATGTGCTCGGCGGATTCCGTGTAGAGCTCCTTGATCATCGGGTCTTGGTCGAGAGCCTTCGTCACCTCCATGACGCAACAATCATCCTTGAACTTGGTGTAGCGGGGGATGAACTCCTCGCGCATCCACTTCATGTACTTCAGCAGCGACGGCATGTCCTTGGCGGTGACCGCCGAGATGGGCGGGTACTGCGTGCCGTCGTCGTGGTGGCAGCAGCCGGCGCCGAGGTTCGGCAGCACGTCCTTGCCCTCGATGAGCAGCCCGGAAGCCAGCATATGCTTATAGGTGCCGAAGTAGAACACGGCGCCGTAGTTCATGTGGCGTTCCTCGTCGTTGCAGATGCGCCCGCCGATGTTCGGGCTGATGAGCAGGTAGTCGCGGTTTGCCTTCTGCAACTCGAGCGCGCAGTTCATGCCCGCGGCACCCGCGCCGACGATTATGGTCTCGACCTTGTTTGCCATGCGTGTTCCCTTCCTTCAACAGACGGTATGCCACCGCCCTCGCTTTACCCCTGGAATCGACCAACCGCTTCCCGTGTTCGCTCGAATCGCTATACGCAGGTGTCTTCGAAGGGGCACGTCGTGCAGTCGAACCCGTTCGGGCACGGCGTGTGCGAATGGGCGAACGCGAAATCTATGAGGTCGTGGTATTCCTGGATGGATTCCTCATCGAGCGAGTAGTACACGCTTGTGCCCTTGCGCTCCCGCCGGAAGAAGCCCGCCTGCTCCATCACCTTCAGATGCTTGGTTGCGGCCGGCTGGGAGAGCTTCAGAATCCCGGCGATATCACTCACGTTCAAGGTGTTCGGCTCATGCGACCCCAGGATCTTGATCATCTTCATCCGGTTCGGCTCGCTAATGGCCTTGCTGTACACGCAAAGCCGCTCGACCAAGCCCCTCTCCCGCATTTCAGCACTCCTCACATATCGCAGAGCGACTCCCCCGAAACAATCGCCCTGTTCTCCGGCTCATCGTTCTCTTGTCGATGTCTCCTACCTTATTGCCATATTGTTATATTGTTATTAGTACTGCTCAATGGACAGGATTCGATATATGACCATGAAAGGATAAGCTCATGACGAGGCGATTATCCAGCGATTACCTCATTGACGGGAACATCGTGGGCATCGCGCGGAACGGCGGTTGCACTCATCTGCGCTTCGCGGCAGAGTCCCAACGTGAAGCCGCCGAATGTGGGGAGGAACGCATCGTAGAAGCCGCCGCCATATCCCACGCGGTATCCCTGCGAATCGAAGGTGAAACCGGGCACGAGCGCGATGGCCGATGCCCCTTCCCCACCGGAAACGGCCACGCGGTATCCGGGGTTCGCAACCGGCTCTTCCACACCGAAGGGGCTCGTCTCGAGGCTCTCGAAATCGGTTATCGCATACCACTCCATGGTGCGCGTGCCGGGAACGACCCGCGGGGCGGCCACGGTCTTCCCCCGGACCCAGGCGTCGCGGATGATGGCGCGGGTGTCCACCTCGGTGCCCACCGACACGTACGTGAAGATGGTTTCCGCGCGCAGGTAGGCAGGATGGCCGGTCACGAGCCATGCCACCCGGGCATCAGCTTGGGAGCGCGTAGCGGCATCGAGGGATTCGCGAAGCGCGCGCATGCGGGCACGCAGTTCCCGTTTCGATTCCATGCTCGTCACCCCCTGGGGTCGTGCTGCGGCATATTCGCCCAAACGAACAGCCGATTCCGATGATTCCCGTATATCATAGGGCAAGCAACCAAGCGAAAAGCGGCATCAACACACGAGGAGCGTGAAACGGCGTGTCAAAGGGGAGATCGAAAAGCGCGAAGAACCAGCGGAACCAGCAACCGAAGCAAACGCTCGGCGAATACCGCATCGTGCAGATCCTCATCACCTGCATCATCGTCCTCGTGTTCTGGAACCTGCTCGATTTCATCCTCGACGAATATGTCTTCCACGAGGGCTATGTCTTCGAGGTCTATTACGACGTCGTGCTGCCCATCATCATCGCCCTCGCCGTGGAACTCTTCCCCAAACGCAGGAAGCATTAAGCCCCA
>JAUNEQ010000092.1:0-2038 GCA_030525445.1 Coriobacteriia bacterium
GCGGCGAATCGCGCCAGCGGCATGGACGGTGTGGCTGAATTCGACGTTGTGCGGCCGCACAGCGGCGAATCGCGCCAGTTGCACCGGCGAGATGATAGGATTCCGCGGCGTGTTGGCACAGTGCGGCGAATCTCGCCAGCTGACGAGCCCATCAACGCGGGAAAGGGCGCGCGCTATTTCTGTGAATCGGGCTGGTAGACGCGGAGCTTCACGTCGGTTTCGGCGAGCATCTGCTGGCTGAGCTCATCGGGATACGGGTTGGAATAGACAATCTCGACGATGCCCGCATTGATGAGCATCTTCGCGCAGGTCACGCACGGCTGTGTATTTATATATATAGTTGCACCCGAAATGTTGATGCCGTACTTCGCCGCCTGGATGATGGCGTTCTGTTCCGCATGGAGACCGCGGCAAATCTCTTGGCGCTGGCCAGACGGAACGCCCAGCTGCTCGCGTAGGCACCCCACCTCATTGCAATGGCGCATCCCGACGGGCACGCCGTTGTATCCGGTGGTGAGGATGCGGTGGTCCTTCACGACAACCGCACCCACGGCCCGGCGCAGGCAGGTCGTACGACTTGCCACCTGATCGGCGAGGGTCATGAAGTACTCATCCCAAGAGGGACGCTCGCCCGTACGCGTGATTGCCATGTCAGCACCTCCCGTTTCGTCTATCACCGCTCATTTTCCGGCAACTTGGCCGCGCTCGCAACGGGGGCAATAGAAAGAATCCACGGCTTGCTTCCCTGCACATGCAAATGGGCCGAAGGGAAAACCCTTCGGCCCACAAGCTCATTACTCACGATAAGCGTTTAGTACCGCGCGCCCTCATACTCGGGGTACAGCGGGTGCGCAGCCAGGATGGCGTCGATCTCATCCTTCACAGCCGCCAACTTGGCTTCGTCATCACGGGCGAACACGGCGCGAGCAATGCACGAACCCACTGTGTAGAACTCGTCCTCGTTCAAGCCGCGGGTGGTTCCCGCCGCGCTGCCCACGCGAATGCCGCTGGTCACGAACGGAGACCGCTGCTCGTTGGGGATGGTGTTCTTGTTCACGGTGATATCAACGCGCTCGAGCAGCTTCTCGGCATCCTTGCCGGTAACGTCGGCCGGGCACAGGTCCACCAGGCACAAATGGTTGTCGGTGCCACCCGACACCAGGCGCAGGCCGCCTTCGGAAATGCCCCGGCCAAGAGCCGCCGCATTCTTCACCACGTTCTTCGCGTACTCGTGGTACTCCGGCGTGAGGCACTCGCCAAACGCAACGGCCTTGCCGGCGATGACGTGCATGAGCGGACCGCCCTGGCCACCAGGGAATACGGCCTTATCGACCTTCTTGGCGATCTCCTCGTCGTTCGTGAGGATGAACCCACCGCGGGGGCCGCGCAGCGTCTTGTGGCTCGTGGAGGTGACGATGTCCGCATACGGGAAGGGGCTGGGGTGGACACCCGCGGCCACCAAGCCAGCGATATGCGCCATATCCACCATGTAGTAGGCGCCCACCTCGTGGGCGATGTTGGCCATGCGCTCGAAATCGATGATGCGCGGATACGCGGAAGCGCCGCCCACGATAAGCGCCGGCTTCAGCTCTTTCGCCATGCGCTCGAGCTCGTCGTAGTCGATGAGCTCGGTTTCGGGATTCAGCGGATACGCATGGAATTCATAGAGCATGCCCGAGAAGTTCACCGGCGACCCGTGGGTAAGGTGGCCACCTTGCTCCAACGACATGCCCATGACCACGTCGCCGGGCTTGATGAGCGCCTGATACGCGCAGGAATTCGCGTTGGCGCCCGAATGCGGCTGGACATTGGCGAACTTGCAGCCGAACACCTGCTTCGCGCGCTCGCGGGCGAGCTCTTCCACGATGTCAACCTTCTCGCAACCGCCATAGTATCGCTTGCCCGGATAGCCTTCGGCGTACTTGTTGGTAAGCACGCTGCCAACCGCCTCCATCACCGAGGGAGACGTGAAATTCTCGGATGCGATGAGCTCGATGCTGTCGCGCTGGCGCGTCAGCTCCTGCCGGATGGCATCGGC
>JAUNEQ010000092.1:2138-8124 GCA_030525445.1 Coriobacteriia bacterium
TTACGCGCCGGTGCGCTCGATGGGCAGAAGCTTAGCGAGGCGCTTGGCGTGGCGGCCGCCCTCAAACTCCGTCGCGAGGAACTTGTCGACGATCTCCTTGTTCGTATCGATGTCGATGAAGCGGCCGGAAAGGCACAGCACGTTCGCATCGTTGTGCGCACGCGCCAGTTCCGCGAACTCGGGGATGGTGACGTTGGCGGCGCGAACACGGACGATCTTGTTCGCGAAAATGGACATGCCGATGCCGGTGCCACACACGAGGATGCCGAAATCATCGCGGTTGAAGCTCACGTCCATGGCCACCTTGATGGCATAGTCGGGGTAATCCACGCGATCGTCGGTGTCGGGGCCGCGGTCGGTCACCTCGTGGCCCAGGCTCTTCAGGTACTCAACCAACTGCTGCTTCTGCTCGAAACCCGCGTGATCGCTGCCGATGCTGATTCTCATTTTCGTGCGCTTCCTTTCAAAACAATACGCAAATTGACGTACCCGCCCATTTTACGACGTGCGGGTGCGCCGAATGCAGTCGCGCCACCCCTTCAAATAGGTTTCACGTTCCGCATCGGGCATATTACCGGTAAAACTCGCGGCGATTTCGCGCATCGCGCTAATTTCGGCGACGTCCTTCCAGAATCCGGTGGAAAGCCCCGAAAGGTATGCGGCGCCCATCGCCGTGGTCTCGGTGTTCTTCGGGCGCACGATCTGGAGCCGCGACAAGCCCGCCTGGAATTGCATGAGGTACCCGTTGCGGCTCGCACCGCCGTCCACGGCAAGGCGCGTCATGGGAATGCCCGAGTCGTCGACCATGCCGTCGATGAGGTCGTTCATCTGGTACGCGAGCGCATCGAGGCACGCGCGTGCAATGTGCGCCTTCCCCGCCCCGCGCGTGAGGCCGTAAATCGCCCCGCGGGCTTCGGCGTCCCAGTACGGGGCGCCGAGACCGGTGAACGCCGGAACCACGTAGACGCCGGCGGTGTCTTCCACGCTTGTGGCAAGCGCTTCCACTTCGCTCGCGCTCTCGATGATTCCCAGCTCTTCCTGCAGCCACTGGATGAGCGCACCGGCCATGAAGACGCTGCCTTCGAGCGCGTATTCCACGTGATCGGTGCCGGGAGCAGAAGCCGCAATGGTTGTGACCAGACCATTCTTCGAGCGCACGGCCTTCTCGCCCGTGTTCATGAGCAGGAAGCACCCAGTGCCGTAGGTGTTCTTCGCCTCCCCCGGATTGAAGCAGCATTGACCGAAAAGCGCCGCCTGCTGGTCGCCCGCCACGCCGCAGATGGGGATGTTGCCCGCGATGCCGGGGTGCGCGGTCGTGCCGAACAGGCCCGATGAGGGGCGAACTTCGGGGAGCATCGATTCCGGCACACCGAAGAGCTCGAGCAGCCACGGATCCCAACGGCATTCGTGGATGTCGAAGAGCATCGTGCGGCTCGCGTTCGTCACGTCGGTGGCATGAACCGCGCCGTTCGTGAGGTTCCACACCAGCCAGCAATCGATCGTGCCAAACAGCAGGTCACCGGCTTCGGCCCGCTCGCGGGCGCCCGGCACGTTGTCGAGAATCCACTTCACCTTGCTCGCGCTGAAGTAGGCGTCGGGAACAAGCCCGGTGGTCGCGGTGATGCGCTCGCGCACCTCGGGGCTTGCGCACAGCTCGTCGATGATGGGCGTCGTCCGTCGGCATTGCCACACGATGGCGTTGCAAACGGGGTCACCGGTATGGCGATCCCACACCACGGTGGTCTCGCGCTGGTTCGTGATGCCGATGCTGTCGATGTCATGCGGATTCAGGCCGTTGCGGACGAGCACATCGGTGAAGGTGGAGAGCTGGGTCGCCAGAATCTCCTGCGGGTCGTGCTCGACCCAGCCGGGCTCCGGAAAGTGCTGCTCAATCGGGCGTTGCGCCACATCCACCACCTGGCCTTGACGGTTGATGAGCAGGGTGCGTGAAGATGTCGTTCCTTGGTCGAACGCTACGATGTGTTCCCGCATGGGTACTCTCCTTCTGCCGGCATTTGGCGGCGATGCATATGCGTTACTTCGAATTATGCCTCATGGAGCACTCCGTGGCGCGCCTCATTGTCGCAGCGATGAGATATGGGGCGCCGCAAGCGCCATCGATTGGGGGCCGCGCGTGGGCATGGGGCTTTCTTGGCCGACGCGCGAACGCGAAACCGGGTTTCTCGCCAAACCCCGGGCGGAAAACCGCCAAATTCGACCCAAAACCAAGGTTTTTGAGCAGTCGATTTTCGCTCCCTCGTGCGGGGATTATCCTGCAGAAAGATAGCCGCAGATTTGACCTGGGAATACGTGATGGCAGAACCATCGCAATCGAAAGGTACGAAAACCCGATTGCTCAAAAACCTTGGTTTTGCCCCAAATCGGGGGTGTTTCGGGGCGAGGTTTGGCACGGTTGGCCAATTGCAAGGTCAAATCGCGACGGTTCCCTGCCGGAGGACCCTCGGGGAAGTGCCGGTGCAGTCCACCACGGTCGAGCCGATGCCGGTTTTCTTTTGCTCATCGTCTATGGCGGCCGCCACCTGCGCGAGAACAGCTGGGTCTATGTCCTGGAAACGGTGGGGGTTGGGATTGCCGGAGAGGTTTGCCGAGGTCACCGCCAGGGGACATCCAACGGCATGGGCAATTGCGCACGTCAGCTCATCGTCGGGCATACGCAATCCAATGGTGCCCGACTCGGATTGGAAGGCCCCGGGGACGGCATCGCTCGCATTCACGATGACGGTAAGCGCGCCCGGCCAGTGCGCTTCGACGAGCTTGCGAGCGTATTCGGGCACGTCGGCACCATAAATGTCCAGGTCGCGCTTCGAAGCAACGAGCCAGGCGACCGGCTTGTTCGACGGGCGGCCCTTGATCTCATAGAGAACGCTCGGCGAGGCGGCATGCAGCGGAGAAACTCCGATGCCGTAGAGCGTGTCGGTGGGAAGAACCACAGGGCGGCCATCCACCAGGGCAGATACCACCGATTCGAAATCGCTGGGAGGCATCTAGGCGGCCTTCTCCTCGCGGCTGCGCGGTTCGATGCGGAACGCATCCTGCGTGATGGGCTTGTCGAACGCGTAACGATGCCACACAAGCCAAATGATGAGGGCGACCATGACGGCGGCAACGGTGATCGTCGCGTAGAACAGGAATTCCACGGCGGCCACCAGAACGAGCAACACCACAGTCAGGCCCCATGCGGTATGGAAACGCATCACCAAACCCACGGCGAGCACAAGCAGCAAGACGCCCACGATACCCAGGGTGGGGCCGAAGAAAATGTCGCCGAAGTTGATGAACTGGATGGCGGCGGCGTACGGCTCGAACAGCTGCGGAACGAAGTTCAGCCCGATGTTCACAAGCCCCGTGATGCCGACGAAGGTGCCGGACACCCAGGCGACGTCCTTCTTCTGCTGCTCGGGGTCGGCCTTCTTGTCCTTGCTGCTGAAGAAGTCGGTCTGGCCCAGCAGCAGCGCGCCGATGCAGAACGGCAGCCAGAACATGATGCCGCGATAGACGAGCGCGATGGCGGTGGCAGTGGAAAGGTCGCCGCCGGCGCCGGTGATGATGGCAGCAATGGCCGCCTCGACCACGCCGACGCCCTGCGGGGTGGGCGAGACGATGACCGAAACCGCGGCAAGCGCGAAGGCGGCCACGAGCACGGGCACTTCCGTGTAGCCGAACGCGAAGCCGATGGCCACGAGACAGAGCATGTTGAGGATGGCGGAAAGCGACGCCCACGACACGCTCACGATCGTGCCGGTGGGATTGTGCGCGAGCACGCGCGAACTCTTGATCATGGAGTCGGCATTCGAGGAACCCCACGCCGGAGCGAGCGACTTCTTGAACAGGCCGATGACCTTGTTGATGACCTTCTCGATCTTGTCGAAGATCCAGTACAGCACATCGGGTTTGAAATATCCCAAGATGAACAGGCTGGACAGGCCAAACAGCACCAGCGCGAGCAGGCCGCCGCCAATGACGAAGAACGTGTTCATCTGGCCGGAAAGGGCCATCGTGATGAAGCCGATGATGCAGATGACGAACACCGCCGCGAAGTAGCCGATTTGCGACAAGATAGCGCCGCTCGTCGCCGTGCCGATGGGCGCGCCCTTGCGCCGCAGGTCATCGATGATGAACGCCACGCCAGTTGCACCGCTGAACAGGCAGAACGTGTTGATGAACACCAGCGAGAAAATAAGCACAATATCTTGCCAGAGCGTCGTCTCCTTGAAGTCGACCGCATCAAACGCCGTCTTGTACGACATGGCCTGCGTGAGATGGCGCAGGAGCATGAGGATACACGCGATGACGATGGGAACGACCGCGCCCGTGGCCACGGTGTTCACGAATTCCATAAGGTAATCGGCGTTTGCGAGCAGGGCGCAGCAAGCGACAATCGCCACTATGATGAGCAACGCCTTTTTCAAGCGGTCCTCCCTGCTCCGTTTCTGGTGTAGTGTGGGCTACTATACACCACCTGCGAAACAAAATCCCCGTTCCCACGAATCATCAACATTAGCAGGGTTTACGACTTGGCAAAGGTAGCGCCGCGCACGGGTTTTCCCGTCTGGTTTCGCCCAGTTGTCGGCATGCCGTGTTTTCGCCGTCACAGGATGCCATTAGCCTTTATAGTATGCAGCATGAAGAAATCTGAAGCGTTGAACATACTTGGCCTGCAAGAAGGCTTCACCGACGAGGACCTGAAGAAGGCCCATCGCAAGAAAGTCGTCGAGAACCATCCCGACCGCTTCCAAGATCCCGCCCAAAAGGCGGCGGCCGAGGAGCGCACGAAAAAGATCAACGAGGCGAACGACGTCCTGAAGTCCGGCAAGTGGGATCCCGAATATGGCCCGCGCTACCACACGAGCTCATACGGCGGGGCACCCTATCGCAGCCCCTACGTGAACTATGGCGGCCAGGGCTCCGGCCCCGAGTGGGTGGAAGTCGACCCCGAGATGTTCCGCCAATGGGCGCAACAGGCAGCCCAACAGCAGCAAGCCCAAGGCTACGACCCGTTCAACCCCTTCGTGTACACGCCGCCCACCCCCGAGCAGCAGGCGGCACGCGCGGAACAAGACGTGCGCATCGGGCTCATCATGCTCGCCATCAAGCTCGTGCTGTGCGGACTGCTCGCGCTGAACGGCAATTATTTCGATGCGATGCTCACCTGGGCGGTCATCACCTACATGCTCTTGTTCTCGAGCCGCTTCGGCGGGTGCAGCTGGATCGTCATCCTCTTCACGATTCCCATCTTCTACTCGACGGCGGGCATGCTCGAAGCAGCTGCCCTGCAGGGCGGCGTCATCTCCATCACGCTTATCGTGGCGCTGTTCGTGTCGTCGCTTTACTTCGACTTCCGCGACGTGCGCGACGCCTACAAGCGCTTCAGCGCGGCACGCAAGAAGGTCAACGAGAAGAAATAGCTGCCATCAATATGGCAATGTGCTCGAAGCCGCCCGTCCATCGACTGGCGGCTTCTCTCGTTATGGTGGCTTGACACCTTCTCGGGGCTACCGGGTGCCGCTCCACCGCCAGGTTTCCTTCGCCCGAAGCAGCGGCTCGTCCAGAGAACGTTTCTCTGTGTTAAACCACCGTTGACACGGAATACGCGACCCCCGGTGTCATCCTGAGCGGAGCGCCGAAGGCGCGCAGCCGAAGGATCCCCCTCGGCGCTTGCCGCAGGCGGGGCTGCGACCACTCCGCACCAGCGGGAGGTCCCTCGGCTCCGCGGGCTGCGCCCGCTCCGCTCGGGATGACACCGATGGCGGACACCAGCCCCGGGCGCACACGTCAACGGTGGTTTAACATAGAGGAACGTTTTCGCTGTTAATTTTTTGCGGTTATGTTTGATTTCGGCGATTTTTGCGATTTGGATGCGCAAAATTTGCGGTATTGTTTGATTTTGCGAGAGGGCACTGAAGTAGTCCATTTTCAGCAACGCATCTACCTGGGGTTATAGATTCAGATATCGCCCGATACCCGG
>JAUNEQ010000010.1:0-15808 GCA_030525445.1 Coriobacteriia bacterium
CGCCTTCCATTAGTGTACATAGTTTCCAACCATGCTTCTATTTGCCCAGGTCATGATTTTCCTATTCAAAAATATGTACACTAATATTTCGTGAACCTCGTTTGAGTTGCTTTATGGGCAACCAGGAGGTGGTAATCTTTCGCCATGGAAGCGACTTTTGGCAGACATAATGCTTTGGCAATCATCCGTTTCTTGAGAGGGAGCGGAGATTGGCGGTGCGATTCGTCCACCAAAACGAACCTCATCTCGCCTAATCCCTGGCCGCAAAAACGCTGGACTCCAAGCCTTCTGAAAGGAATCGCTTCCCGGTATCCCGGATTTGCAGCTGATGGACATGTTTTCATCGCGGTCCCCGATGCCGCAAAACGCGTCCGCGCAAAAGGAATGGCTTCCACCGTATATGGCCACGGCATTCCCGAACGGTCTTTCGTCATGGCGGAAGAGGGCATCGCCGTCAGTTCCCCCGAGTTGCTTTTCGTCGAGCTGGCCGAATGCATGCATCCCATCGAACATGTCATGCTCGGTCTCGAGCTCTGCGGCACGTTTAGCCGCGATCCTGCCGATCCCTACAACGGTCGTATCTCCTACGGCGTAGCACCTGCAACGAACGTTTCCCGAATCAGGAAATTCATCGATGAGGCCAAGGGGATACGCGGCATCGAACGCGCACGTGTTTCCGCATCATTCCTAAGCGACAACGCTTGGTCGCCCACCGAAGCCCTCATCGCCTCGTTGTTGCGCCTTCCCGTCGATTCCCTCGGTTACGGCCTTGGCCCCCTCAAGCTAAACCTCCGGGTGATGCGCAGCAAAGATTTGCCGGGCTCTCGCAGTTCGCGCGTGCCGGACATTCTCGTAGACGGAACCTCAATTGGCATTAACTACGATGGATTGGAACATCTGGATCTCATGTCCATCGTGCAGGCCACCATGGACGTCGCCGAGAACCCCGAATCGCCAAACCCCAGCAATGAACTCCAAAAGACCATTTTGGAGGTGCGTGAAAAGGCGCTCGACGACATCCGGCGAAACCGGGAGTTGGCGAGTGGGGGCTATTTCGCCTTCCCCGTCGTAATGGAAGACCTTTACGCCAAAGGAGGCCTCGACGCAGTTGTCGGCCAAATCTTGGATGCAATTGAAAACCGTGACGAGGGCGATATGAGCGTGCAGCGGCGACACCTCGCTAAACGGCAGCTCAGCGATGAACGATACCGCATGATTCTTTCATTTCTTCCCGGAAAGCATGAACGGAATATCGAACCGGCGCGCTTCATCGAAGGTTTCAAGGTCAGTGATGATCCCGGTGAGGTCTCAAGCTATTTCGTGAGCATGTAGCCGAAATTTAGTGTACATATTTTCAATTTGCGTAATTGCGACCTGGTCTTTTAAAGCGTGCTGAGCAATTTATGTACACTAATTGATCCTCAAGCGGAAAACAGGATGGGGATGGCGAAACAAAACCATTAGATAGGCTTATGGGATTGGCGCATTTGCTTTAGTTCGGCTTGCATGGACACGACCAGGTTGAAGTAGAGGTCGGACTCCTCGGGGGAAAGGGATGGGTCGTTCAACTGGCCCTGAAGCGCCTCGATGGCCTCTTCCTGGTCGCCGATCGCAAGCTCTTCGGCGAGGAAGCGCGCGAGCTTTTGCGGGTTGGGCGCATCGGACTGCGCCGAGGTGAGAATGCTCGCCGCCTGCGGATACGCTTCCGTCGCACGTGTGACCAGAAGCGCCGCCGTGGCGTTGGGGTCTTCCCCCAGCACCTGCAACAACACGCCGGCGACCTGGCCATAGAGGTTGCTATGCCATTTCAGTTGGGCCATGGCGCCCGCATGTTCCATCGCGATGTCCGGGTTTTGCGCGCACAGCGACAAGAACTCACGCTCGCAGCGCATCCGGTTGCGTTCGGCCTCTGGCAAGTCGGCCAAGCGCATGCGCTCTTCTTGGACGGGTGCCGGCGCTGGCGCGGCGGCCTGCGGTTCGTAGACCCGCGGCGCCTCCAATCGCGCAAGCTGGGCCATGGCATCCTCTTCGCGGGCACGCACGCGGCCCGCGATCTGCACGGCGTAATCCTTCGCAAGCAAGGAATCCTTAATGGGCGCGAGCACCGAAAGCGCATCGGCCAAGGCGCGGGAACGCCCCTCGGCGCTTCCCAGGTCATGGCGCTCGAGCCGGCGATCGATGCCGAACTGAAGCAACGGCTGCGCCGCATCAAGATGGCTTTGCAGCTCCTGCGCGCCGCGCTGCGAGACGAAATCGGCGGGGTCGAGGTCGTCAGGCAACACCACCGCCAACAGCTCCACGCGCGATTTACCCGATTCCGGCGTCATCGAATAATCGATGAACTGAAGGGCGCGGTCGGCAGCGCGCTGGCCCGCCGCATCGCCGTCGAACAGGTACACGATGCGCTTGCTGGCATACCGGGAAAGCGCACGGATATGCTGGCGCGTGAGCGCGGTGCCCAGCGTGGCGACCACATTGCGCACCCCCGCCTCGTGCAAGGCGATCACATCGGTATAGCCTTCCACCACCACGGCAGTGCCCGTGGCCGTCATGGCCGATTTCGCCTTGTCCAAGCCGTACAGCACCTCCGACTTATGGAAGATGGGGGTCTCCTGCGAGTTCAGGTACTTGGGCTCGCCCTGCCCGATGACACGGCCGCCAAAGGCGATGCACTCCCCGCGCGCGTCGAAGATGGGGAACATCACGCGTTCGTAGAAGCGGTCGCGCGTGGGGCCACGCTGGCCTTCGCGCGGGCCCATCGCCACATTGGCGAGGATCATCTCCTGGAACGAGAAGCCTTTCTGCCGCAAATGCGACACGAGCGCACCCCGGCCAGGCGCATACCCCAGCATCCATGTGCGCGGTATCTCGCCGCCAAGCCCGCGACCAGACAGGTACGAACGGGCCGATGCCGCGCCCGGATCTTTCGAGCGCATGAGCTGCATATGGTAGAAGGAGGCGGTCTCCTTGCAAATCTCCTGCAACCGCGCCTTCTGGCCGCGTGGCAGGCCGCGTCCCCCCTGCTCGACAATCTCGACATGCCCGCGCTCGGCAAGCCAGCGCACGGCGTCGGGGAACTCCATCTCATCGAGCTTCATCACGAAGGCGAAGAGGTCGCCGCCCTCGCCGCAACCGAAACAATGCCACAGCTGGGTGTTCGGGTCGATCTTGCAGGAAGGGGTCTTCTCCTGATGGAACGGGCAACAGCACCAGAAATCGCGCCCGCGCTGCTTCAGCGGAATGCGCTCGCCCACGACGTCGACGAGGTCATTGGCCTCGCGTACGCGCTGGATATCTTCCTGGCTGTAACCCGCCATAGCCTATTGCGCCTTGCCTTGATACGGCGCGTTCTGGGGCAGCGGGACATCATCGGGGTCCGGTTCGGCCGCCGGCTTGTTCTGCGGAAGCGCCACATCGTCCATGTCTTCCGCATCCCGCTCGAGGCGCTTGTACGTGGCCTGCTCGATCTGCTCCTGCAGCTCTTCGGTCTGGCCTTTGAAGATGAACGACAGCGCCAAGCAGACGATGGACACCACCACGAGCGACCCCACGAGGAAGATGCGCTCGCGCGTGGGCTCGCGCACGCCCGTTGCGAGCAGAACGCCAAACACGATGGCCGCCAACAGGCCAAATGCGGCGAACATCATCAAGAACATGCGTTTTGAATTGAGACTGGATGCCATGGTTCCTCCTCGTGCTTCCCGATATTATAGCGGGACTGCAGGGGGCAACAAAAGCACACCCAGTTTGAACAGAGATGGGACGCGAACCCACCAAGACGACAAGGTATCTGCATCAGGTGCCAGTGCTTAATGCATGCGCACATCTGCGCACGCAAAAGACGGACCGCCCTATTAAGGGAGCGGTCCGTCCAACGGGTAACGGCGTTGCATTCGTTGTATCGGCTACTTATGCGCCGCTTCCAGGTAATCCAAATTGCTCGAAACGAGAATCCGTTGCTGGGCTTTCACATACTTTGCCAGCGACTTCGGAACCTTGATCTGCTTATAGGTATACGTTTCGGTGAATTCCTTCTCGTTGGAGTTTCCCGTATAACCTACGGACTTCACCATGTTCCCGTTCTTATAGGTGTTCACGTAATGATACTCAAGGCGCTTGCCGTTGTATCTTTTCACGACATTGCCCTGCTCATCGTACTTATAGGAATAGGTATTCTTGCCTGTTTCCGCGTTATCTTCCGTCGTCTTCTTGACTTGGCCCTTCGAATTATAGGAGTACTTGGTCCAGCCCAGGAAACCCTTATGCTTCGTCAGTTGTCCTTTGGCGTTATATGTAAACGTCTGGCCGGAAGAAGACGAACCCTTGGTCGTCGCCTTCACGACGCGGCCCTTGCCATCCAGCTTATAGGTGGTCTTCCAAGTAGTCTTCCCGTATTTCGCGACATTGCTCTTCAGGCGATTCTTCTTGTCATACGTGTAAGTCGTCTTTTCGCCCGAATAGTTGATAACCTTGACCAAGCCATTCGTGGTGTATGCATATTTGGTGGTATAGGTATCGCTATCGCCCACCCAAGATGACTTTTCCTTCGTGAGAACCCACACGCTTACTTTTCCTTCCGCATGAGCCGTGGCTGGCGCAAGGGCGCTCGCAGCAAATGCGCAGGCAAACACCGCGATCAGAACTGCGCACACCATTGCAACCGGGTGTAGCCGTCGTAGCAATGCAGTATCCATTTTCCCTCCCTACATATGAAGCTTCTCTGCGTAAAGACTAGCACATAGGCAGGCGCATAGACATGATTCTCCGGCTTTCCGATTATCCCGAATAATCGCAAGGGCCAGACGTACCTGCTCATCTCAATGCAACCACGATAACTCTGCGTGGTTGCATTGAAACAATCAGGAGCATCTGGCCCTTTCGATTATCTGCAGACTTGCTACAGGTTCTCGCGCACCCACTGGATGTTACCCATGACGGTGGCGATGAGCTCCTCGGTGGAATCAAACTTGATCATGGGGCGCAGGAACTCGATGAACTCGACGGTGATGGGTTTGTCCACGAGGTCGCCCGAGAAGTCCAGGATATGCACTTCCATATTCGCCGTGGAGGTCGCCTCGAACGTAGGGGAAACGCCCACCGAAACCGCCGCCTTGAAACGCGTGCCGTCGATGGTGGCGTAAGCCGCATACACGCCCTCACCCAGCACACGGTCGTGCTCGAGCACCTGCAGGTTCGCGGTGGCAAAGCCGAAGTCGGCACCATCGCCGCGACCCTTATGCACGGTCTCGCGGATGGAATACGGACGCCCGAGCAGGCGGTTCGCTTCCTTGATCTTGCAGGCAAGCAAAAGCTTTCGGATGCGCGTCGCCGTGATGGGAATGCCGTCGGCGCTCACCAGGTGATGGGCGTGGATCTCGCATCCCACGCGCTCGCCCCACGCGCGCAGCGTATCGACATTGCCTGCCGCCTTCGCGCCGAAGCGGAAGTCCTCCCCAATGTGCAGATGCGCGGGAGCACCCTGCGGGAAGGTGTTGGCGAGGAACTCATCGGGGGCCTGGCCGAAGAACTCGCGGGTGAACGGAAGCACGACGACATCGTCGGCACCCGCATGCACGAGCATATCTAGGCGGTCGGCGTTGCGCGAGAGCTTCTTCAGGCGATCGGGATGGAACACTTCGTCGGGATCGATATCGAATGTGATCACGATGCTCCGGGCACCGGGCACGTCGTTCGTCTGAACGGCCTGACCGATGAGGAACTGGTGTCCGGTATGCAGACCGTCGAACACGCCGAATGCGCACGACGAACCGGCAAAGATGCTCCAATCGAATGTTTCGTCTGCCCTAAATAATGCCACGGGTAACTCCTTGAGAAAAACCACAGCGCGACTTGAGCATGCCCGAGCCGCAATCATATCCATACAATGCCACGAGCTGATTCTCGCGTAGCAGCGCGACAATCTCGCCCTCGGCGAGCGGCGCATCGGAAGGCGCCACATACGGCGTGCACGATGAATCCTGCTCGTTCGGCGATTCTGGCTCGAACCGCTCGAGCAGACGCAATGCCGCGGGGTTCACCGCCGCGCCATTCGCGACCGCTTTTGCAATCGCCGCATCGTCGACCGATGCGTAGCGCGTTCCCAACAGCCGCAGGGGGTCTATCCTGCCGGCGTTGGCATCGCTTTCGAGCGCCTCGAGCGACACGCACTCCCCCACCGAAAGGCGTCCGCTGCGCAGGCGGCGCAGCGCCCCCAGATGCGCGCAGGTTCCCAAAGACACGCCCAGGTCGCGCGCGATGGAACGCACATACGTCCCCGCGGAGACCTCGAAGCGGACATCCCAGAACAGCTTGCCCTGCTCATCGCGACCGGCAAAGGCCAAGTCGGCGCGATACACCTCGATCTGGCGCGGACGCAAATCGATGACCTTGCCCTTGCGCGCCGCCT
Source organism: Coriobacteriia bacterium (assembly GCA_030525445.1). Lineage (GTDB taxonomy): Bacteria > Actinomycetota > Coriobacteriia > Coriobacteriales > Eggerthellaceae > UMGS1519. The sequence continues at coordinate 6,407 of JAUNEQ010000010.1, forward strand.
CGTACGACTTCACGCCATCGACCTTGATGGCGGAATACGCCGGCGGCATCTGGCTGGAAACGCCGACCATCCGCGAGAGCGCCGCTTGCGCGAATGCCATATCCGAAAGCTGTTCGGGCACTTCGGCGGTGCGGATGACCGCGCCTTCCGCATCGTCGGTATCGGTTGCCTGGCCGAACACGATGCGCGCCATATACGCCTTGTCATGGAAGGTGAGGTAGTTCGAAAGCTTCGTGGCAGGACCCACGCAGACCGCCATGGCACCGCTCGCCATCGGGTCGAGCGTGCCGGTGTGGCCGATGCGTTTCTCGCCGAATATGCGACGGCACCGGTTAACGACGTCGTGCGAGGTCATGCCCTTCGGCTTGTCGATGCCCACCACGAAGGACAGGCCAGATTCACCCCTCCGCATGCGTATCTACAATCTCGCGAGCTCATCCTTCACCTGGGAAATCGCCTCTTCCAAAGAGACTTCCAAGGTGAAACCGGCCGCCGCCTTATGGCCGCCTCCGCCAAGCACGCGCGCCATCGCGGCAACATCGGTGTCATCGTCTTTCGCGCGAAGGCTGCCGCGGACGAATCCGTTGCGCTCCTTCAGGATGCATGCCGCACGCACGCCGCGCACCGAACGGAGCGTGTCGATGAGCGCTTCGGCATCGGAGTTCTCCGCGCCGCATTCGGTGAAGTCGGCAAGCGTGATATAAGAGAACGCGACCTGGCCATCCATGAGGATCTCCATGCGCGAGACCATCCGGTGCTCGAGGTTCAGCGAAGCCATCGAGCGGTTCTGGAAGAACTCGCGGCCGGCAAGGGACGGGTCGGCGCCCATGGCAACCATCTCGGCCGCATGCAGGAATGCCTGCTCGTCGGTGTTCTGGTATTGGAATCGGCCGGTGTCGGTCATGAGGCCGGTGTAGGCGCAAAGCGCCATCTCCCTGGACGGTTCCACGCCCATGGCACAGACGACATCCCACACGAGCATGGTGCAGGAAGCAGCATCGGGGTCGATGAGGCAGAGCTCGGCCACATCATCGGTGCCCGCATGATGGTCGATCGCGAACCGGCACGTAGCCCTGTCGGCAATCGCCGCGGCCGCTTTGATGCGGTCGCGTACGGAAACGTCCACATAGACGAAGGCTTGGGGATTCCCTGCATAGCGCTCTGCGGGAACGAACTCATCGATTCCCGGCAAGAACAGCAGCCCCGGCTCGAGCGGAGAATCCTCCACCAGCAGGACATCGGCACGCTTGCCAAGGGAGCGCAGAGCGTGCATGAGCGTGAGCGCGGAGCCCAGGCAATCGCCATCGGGGTTCACATGCCCGCAAATCACGAAGCTTTCGCATGCGGAAAGCGCATCGGCCATCTGCTGGGCCGTCGCGTTAGTCCGTGAATCATGCATCTTGCGGCTCCTCGCCATCGCCGTCATCGGCGGCGGAAGCGTTTCGGGCCGCATCGGCCTTCAGCGCCCAGTCGATGCGTTCGGCCTGGTCGATGGTCTCGTCCAGGATGAAACGCAGCTCGGGCGTGACGCGCCACGACTGACGCTTGGCCATGAGCGAGCGGATGCGCCCCTTGGCCTTGTCGAATGCCTCGGCCGTCTTCTTGTAGCTCTCGGGCTTGGTGGTGTAGAACACGTTGCAGTAGCTGCGGTCGAAACTCACCTCGCAGCCCGTGATGGTTGCATCCCGCAAACGCGGGTCGGAAACGTCGAAGAGCAGGATATCGGCCAAAATCTGCCGCGCCTGCTCATTAACCTTCCTACTCGAAGAACCCTGTTTCAATTCTGGGTGCCTTTCTATCGATAGACTACGCCACAGGTGAGACCTCAACGTTTCAGGTCGCCCATGGTGTGTAGCTGAGAGGCGTCCAGGTGCCCTGAATTGCCGTGAAAACTTCGCGTGGCGTATGGCGTACGCGAGCGAAGTTTGGAGCGGCAAGGCGGGGTGCCTGGGCGCCTCTCAGCGGTGCTATTCCGTACGCTCGTGCTCCACCATTTGATAGCCCTCAATGACGTCGCCGATGTGGACGTCCTGGAAGCCATCGATGCCGATACCGCACTCATAGCCTTCCTTCACGGACTTCATGTCGTCCTTGAAGCGGCGCAAGCTCGCGATGCGGCCTTCGTAGACCACGGTGCCATCGCGCACCACGCGGACGCGGTCGTCGCGCGTGATCTCGCCGGCGATGACATAGCAGCCCGCGATCGTGCCCACCTTCGGCACGTTGAAGGTCTCGCGGACCTCGGCAGAGCCGGTGTCCTCTTCCACGATGTCCGGGGACAGCAGGCCGACGCGTGCGGCGTTGATGTCCTCGAGCGCCTGGTAGATGACGCGGTACAGGCGGATGTCGACTTTTTCCTTCTCGGCAAGCTGCTTGGACTTGCCAGTGGGACGCACGTTGAAGCCGATGATGATGGCATCGCTCGCCGCGGCCAGCGTGACGTCGGTCTCGGTGATGCCGCCGACGGCTGCATGCACGACGTTGATCTTGACCTCGGACTGGTCCATCTTGCCGAACGCATCCACGAGGGCCTCGATGGAGCCTTGGACGTCGGCCTTCACGATGAGGTTGAGGTCGGTGGTCTTGCCCTCCTCGATGCGCGCGAACAGGTCGTCGAGGCTCATATGGGCCTTCGTCTCCTGCGCCTTCAGGCGCTCGCGCAGCTGGCGGTCCTTGGCCAGGTTGCGGGCATCGCGCTCGTCCTCGAACACGCGGAACTCGTCACCGGCGGTGGGGACGGAATCGAGGCCGAGGACCTCGACCGGGTCGGCCGGCTTCGCGGCATCGACACGCTCGCCCTGCGGGTTGACGAGGGCGCGGACGCGGCCGTACGAGGTGCCGGCGAGCAGGATGTCGCCCGGCTTGAGGGTGCCGCGGCTCACGAGGACCGTCGCGACCGGACCACGGCCCTTGTCGAGGTTCGCCTCGACGACGTAGCCGCTCGCCAGGGCGTTCGGGTTCGCCTTGAGCTCGAGCACGTCCGCCTGCAGGAGGATGGTCTCGAGCAGGTCGTCGATGTTCAGGCGCTGCTTCGCGGACACGTCGACGAACATGTTCTGGCCACCCCACTCTTCGGGGATGATGTCGTACTTCGTGAGTTCTTGGCGCACGCGGGTGGCGTCGGCGCCGGGCTTGTCGATCTTGTTGACTGCGACGACGATGGGCACGCCCGCCGCCTTCGCGTGGTTGATGGATTCAACGGTCTGCGGCATGACGCCGTCGTCGGCAGCAACGACGAGCACCGCGATGTCGGTGATGCTCGCACCGCGGGCACGCATGGCGGTGAACGCCTCGTGGCCCGGCGTGTCGATGAAGGTGATCTGACGGTCGTCGATCCACACGACGGATGCGCCGATGTGCTGAGTGATGCCGCCGGCCTCGCGCAGCGCGACGCCAGTCTCGCGGATGGCGTCGAGCAAGCTCGTTTTGCCGTGGTCGACGTGGCCCATGACGGTGACGACGGGCGGACGTGGCATGAGATCGTCGTCCGTGTCGTTGTAGACGACGCGGTATTCCTCTTCGGGCGTCGTGATGCGCACCTTGCGGCCCATGTCGTCGGCAATGAGCTCGATGAGCTCGTCGGTCATCGACTGGGTGAGCGTGAGCGGGTTGCCCAAGAGGAAGAGGCGCTTGATGATCTCGTTGGGGCCGACGTTCAGGAGCTCGGCGAACTCGGCCACCGTGGAGCCCTGCATGACCTCGACGGTGGAGTCGTCCAGCACGAGGTCGATGTCGATGCCCTTGCGCTCTGCTTCGGCAACGGCCTTTTCACGCGCTTGCTGTGCGCGCTTCTCCTTGCGCTTCTTGCGGCGGCCTTCGCCCTCGTGGGTGGAAGCAGCGGCAACGGCGGCACGCGCTTCGGCGAGCACCTTGTCACGCTGGAGCTTTTCGGCCTGAACCGCCATCTGCGCGTAGCGGTCCTCGCCCGATTCGGCACCCTGCTCGAGTTCGGGTACGTCGGGTTCGAAGTCGCGGGCCCGCTTCGCGGGCCTCTTCGGGGCGCGCTTGGCTTCCGCAGCCTGCTTCTTCGCCTCGTCGATGCGCTCCTTCTCCTGCTCGATTTGCGATAGGAGGTCGCTGAAAGAGGAGGAACGCGTGGGGATGGTCTTCGGCTGCTGACGCGCCGTTTCCGGCTCTGCTGCCGGACGGGCGGCCTTCTTGCCATGGCGGGCGGCGAGGGCCTCCTCGACCGCGCGCTTCTTCGCCACGTCGCGGGCGATAGCAGCTGCGCGGGCATTCGCACGAGCCTGGGCGGCTTCGCGGGCCTGGCGCTCACGCTCGGCTGCAATCTGGTCCTCGAGGCTCGCGAACATCGAACGATGCTCGGGCTTCGCGGGGGCCTCGGCCTCTTCCGCAGCCTTTTCGGCACGCTCCGCCTCGCGCTTGGCACGCTCAGCTTCGCGCTTGGCACGCTCTGCCTCGACGGCAGCGCGGTTGGCGGCTTCCTCCTCGGCGCGCTTCGCAGCGGCCTCCTTGGCGGCCACCTCGGAAGGCGTCGGGGCGGCATCGCCCTTCTCCGCCGTCTCGGCCTCGGCCGGTGCGAACTCAGCGCGCACCGCCTTCACGTTCTCATCGGAAAGCGGCGTCGCATGGGTCTTCGCAGCAATACCCATTTCCTTCAGCTTGTCGAGCATCTCCTTGTTCGACAGGCCGAATTCCTTCGCCAAATCATGTACACGCATTCCGGGCATACTCACTCCTAATCTACCCATGAACCCGATCTACAAGCGCTCGAGCTCGCTTGCGATCTGTGCGTAATCCTCTTCACTCACCGGCATCTTCAATGCGCGGTTCAAACGCTTGCCCTTGGCTGCCGCCTTGAAGCATTCAGCCGAGCAAACATACGCCCCACGGCCGGGAACGCGCCCCGTCGCGTCGAAACGCGCGGTGCCGTCCGCCGTGCGCACGATGCGCAGCAGGCCCACCTTGTCACCCTGCGCACCGCAGCTGATGCAGGTGCGCTGGCGCTTCGGCTTCGCCGCTTCGCTGTGTGCCGCCGTGGAGGTCATCGTCGGTACTCCGTCCTACTCTTCGCCGGCATGGATGCCGCAGAAACGGCTGCCCGGACGGGCATGGTTGCGGCAACGGATGCCTTCCGGCGTGGCGTAGGCGCAGATGCCGTCGTCTTCCTCGACGTCATCGATGAGCAGGTTGTCCTCTTCGGGCTGCTCGACGCTGAAACTCGCCGACTTGATGTCGATGTGCCAGCCGGTGAGGCGCGCGGCGAGGCGGGCGTTCTGGCCCTCCTTGCCGATGGCCAGCGAGAGCTGGTCGTCAGGCACCATGACGGTGGCGTAATGGTTGGCCTCATCGATCTGGACGCCGCTCACCTTGGCGGGCGAAAGCGCAGCGCCCACGTAGATCGCGGGGTTCTCGTTCCACTGGATGACGTCGACGCGCTCGTTGTGGAGCTCCTCGACGACCATGCGCACGCGGCTGCCCTTCGGGCCGACGCAGGCGCCAACCGGATCGAGGTGCGCTTCGCGCGAGTAGACGGCCACCTTCGAACGGGCGCCGGGCTCGCGCGCGATGGACTTGATCTCGACCATGCCGTCGTAAACCTCGGGAACCTCGATCTCGAACAGACGGCGGATGAGGTCGGGATGCGTGCGGCTCACCACGATGGCGGGGCGGGTCTGCTCGCCACGGGCGCGCACTTCCTCGCTCATGGGGTCGCGCACGTCGATGATAAGCGTCTTGATGCGCTGGTTGTGACGGTAACGCTCACCGGCCGGGCGCTCGTTGCGCTCATCCGGGAAACGCTTCTGGTCGTAGTGCGGGAGTTCCGCCTCGACGCCCTCGCGGATCTTGATGATCGTGAAGTCGGGCGTCACCTGCAGCACCGTGCCCGTCACCAGGTCGCCGATGCGGTCGGAGAACTCCTCGTAGATGCTCTGGAGGCCCGCTTCGCGCACGAGCGCGGAGATGACGCTCTTGGCGTTCTGGGCGGCGATGCGGCTCACGTTGTTGGGCGTGACGTCGCGCTCCTCGAATTCGGAGTACTCGCCCGTCTCCTCGTCAGGCTCGCCTACCGGCACCATCTCGTACACGAAGATGCGACCCGTCTCGCGGTCGATGATCACACGTGCATCGAACTCGAGGTCGAGAATGCGCTCGTAGCTCTTCGCCAGCGATGCCTCGAGGCGCTCGATGAGGTAGAACTCATCGATCTTGCGCTCATGGGCCAAAGCCTGCAACGCGTCAATCAGCTCGGATGCCATAACGTATCAGTCCTTTCCTTACAACCTTCTGCCTTGCATCTTTTCGCACAAGGCATCAGGCAGTTTTCCGGCAACCTTGTGGTTCTCTCGCGCTTTCGCGCTATCGTTACTTCGACGCTTTCGCGTTGAAATCCAAAATCCCCCTAATGTTCGCCTTCTTGATGTCCTCATAGGGAAGGCGCTCGACAATGCCGTCGACCTCGAGCAGCACGTGGCCGTCCTCGAAACCCTTGAGCTTGCCCGTCCATTTCGAACGGCCCTCGTATGGACCGCGCAAGACGATGACGGCGGTATCGCCGGCAAAGCGCTCGAAATGCTCGGGCGTGCGCAACGGGCGATCGATGCCCGGGCTCGACACCTCCAGCATGTATGCGCCGGGGAACGGGTCGATGCGGTCCATGATCTCGTTGATCCAGCCCTGCGCCGCAGCGAGCTCATCGAAGCCCACTCCGTTTTCCGTGTCGATGTAAACCCTGATAGTCGGCGATTTCTTCGCACCTCCGACATCGACGGTCACGATCTCGACGCCCTTTTCCTCGGCAGTGGGAGCCAAGGCGTCCAGCAGTTGTTGCTCCTTGCGGCTGAGCATCCTTCACTCCTTTCCCTCGCCTTACAAACAAAAGAAGCGGGTATACGCCCACTTCCTTCACAACTACTACATATCTTACGACTCGTTTATGAAGCGCCTGAAGCCGAAGCTTCATGCGGATACGTTTATACCATACGTTTCCCCAGATTCCAAACGTGAATGCACGCGATTGACCCTCCCCCACAAACAGGACACACCCGGCCCCGTTGCGTAATGGCGGAACCTCCCAGCATGAACGGCGTCAACAAACGGAAACACCGGCACCTGGTGCCGGTGTTTCCGTTGCGGTTGTTTGCTTTGGCCGTTAGTCGCCATAGCCGTCGGGGTTGTTTGACTGCCAATTCCAGGCGTCGCGGCACATCTCCTCGATGCCGAATTCGGCTTCCCAACCCATGAGCTCCTTGGCCTTGGCGGCCGAGGAATAGCACTGCGCGACATCGCCGGGACGGCGCGGCTTGATGCGGTACGGCACATCAACGCCCGTGGCGGCGATGAACGCCTTCACCACGTCGAGCACGGAATAGCCCACGCCCGTGCCCAGGTTGAACACGTGCGTGCCGTTCTTGCCCTCCATGTACTCGAGCGACTTCACGTGGCCGCGCGCGAGGTCAACCACATGGATGTAGTCGCGCACGCCGGTACCGTCGGGGGTGTCGTAGTCGTCGCCGAACACGCCGAGCTCGGGCAGCTTGCCCGCCGCCACCTGCGTGACATACGGCATGAGGTTGTTCGGAATGCCCTTCGGATCCTCGCCCATGAGCCCCGACTTGTGCGCGCCGATGGGGTTGAAGTAACGCAGCAGCATCACGTTCCACTCGGGGTCGGCCGCAGCTATGTCCGAGAGGATGTCCTCGAGCATGTGCTTGGTCTTGCCATAAGGGTTCGTCGGGTTGCCGCGCGGGCAATCTTCGGTGATGGGCACGAACGCCGGGTCGCCGTACACCGTGGCGGAACTGGAAAACACGATGGATTTCACGCCATGCTTGCGCATCACGTCCACCAGCACGAGCGTGCCCGCGATGTTGTTGTTGTAGTACTCCCAGGGTTTGGCAACGGACTCCCCCACCGCTTTCAAGCCGGCGAAATGAATGACCGAAGCGATATTCGGCTCTGCGGCAAACACCCCTTCAAGCCCCGCGCGGTCAAGGATATCCACCTCGTAGAAGCGCGGCCGAACCCCGGCGATCCGCTCGATGCGGTTAAGAGACTCCTCCTTCGAGTTGGACAGGTTGTCCACCACGGCCACATCGTAGCCGCGTTCAATGAGCTCCACGCACGTATGGCTCCCAATGAACCCCGTGCCACCGGTAACCAGAATCGTCTTAGCCATGTTGTACCTTTCATCAGATTGACTGCCCGCATTGTACTCCAACTGCCCTCGGGGCCTGTCGCCATTCGCAGTATGACCGTATCAGCGTCGCGGCGCCCTGACGCGTTGCCCGAATCGCCCGACCAGCCTCATGGGGCCCCATCATCTTCGTGTGAGTTCGGCGAACGCGGCATAGTGCAAGATGTCGAATCGTTCGGGGGCGATTTCGAGAAGGAGCTCGCGATGCTCGCGGTCCCATGATTTCAGCTCGCCTGCAGAAAGCGACGCCCCAACCCCGCGGCAAGCCTTCATGCGACCATGCCACGAGCCCCTCGTAAACGGAATGCCCAGACGATACTCCTCATGATAGGTAAGCTCGAAGCCCTCTCTATACGAGTCGGGGATATCAATGGGGTGGATGCTCTCGCCTGCCCCACTCCATTGCGGATGGTATTTGAGCACGAGGCTTTCGCTCGCTCCCGCAATCTCATCTTCGAAGGGCAACCACGCCATATAAAGGACGACCAGCTTTCCCGATGGTTTGAGCGCCTTATGAAACAAAGGAGCGACCCGTTCATGCCTGAAATACCAGAAGCATTGGCACGCGGTGATAACGTCGAACGTACCAACGGGAAAGTCCAGCTCTTCCGCAGAGACCACCCGATACTCGATGTCCATTCCCCCAGATAGGCGCCGAGCCTGTGATATCTGCTCTTCGGAAATATCCGCTCCGATCCATTTCCCACCATATGCATGCATGTTCCTGGGCAACACGCCGGTTCCCGTCCCGACATCGAGTATGCGCTGCCCTTTAACGCACAGCCCCCTATCGGCGATTCTCTGATAGAACTCGCGTGGGTATATATCCCGGTATTCAGCATATTCGGCGGAAACCCGCCCCCAATTGAAAGGCTTGCCTCCGTCGATTCTCTCGTCAAGAGCAGCCATGCGATCCACCTATCAGTCGCGGCGATGAGGAGCCAGTTGCACGTCTACATGATGTTGACACTGTCATTTTAACGGTTCGCTCACGGTGCCGAAAACGTTGCAACGTAGGGCGGAAGGCATCGTAGCCGGATTCGGCGCCGTGCGGCCGCACTCCGGCGAATCGTGCCAGATGCCTGGCCCCCGTGGCACGATTTGATGCTGTGCGGCCACAGAGCGTTGAATCCTGCCAGCTTATGCCGAATCCTGGCGCGATTCGACGATGTGCGGGAACAGAGCGGCGAATTCTGCCATCCAGAGCAGGCTTGCGGCACTATTCGATGCTGTGCGGCCGCACT
>JAUNEQ010000010.1:15908-28553 GCA_030525445.1 Coriobacteriia bacterium
AATTCTGCCATCCAGAGCAGGCTTGCGGCACTATTCGATGCTGTGCGGCCGCACTGCGGCGAATCCTGCCACGAGAAGCATGGGCTACGCAAGCACCGTCTTGTAACCGTGGGCTTTCGCCTTCCAAGACCCATCGAAACGAAAAAGGCGCGGCCGGCATCATGCCGACCGCGCCCAACGGTTTCACCGCGAACCGATTAATGAACCGAGCAAGACAGGCACGGATCGTACGCCCGCACCAGCTTCTCCACTTCGAGTCGAATGAACTCCTCCGACACGCCTTCGGCCAAAAGCTTCTCGGCCAGCACGCGGATGTCATCCTCGATGTTGGCAAGGTTCTGGCACGTCGGCGTCATGATGGAAGCGTGAACGATGCGGCCCTCGGCATCGAGTTCCATGCCATGGAAGGCCACACCGCGCGGCGCCTCGGTGACGCCGATGGCCTTGCCGGCCTTCACCTCGTACTTCACCGGCAGCGATGCGCCCGGCTCGTAGGTCTCGGCGAGCTCGCGGCAGTAGCCGACGCAATGCTCGAGCGCATCGACGAGCTCGACCGCCTGCGCCACGTTGTTGCGCATGGGGTTGAGCTCCGGCGGACGCAGCCCGGCCTTCGCCGCGGCGATCTTCGCACGCTTGCTCAGGTTATCCCAGCTCGCGTTGATGCGCGTAAGCGCGGAGGTCATGTAGTTGCGGCCGGAGCTCTTCACGCGGCTGAAGTAGGCACCGGAATGCTCCACCTTGTATTCCTGGATATGCTCGTCGCGATCGTTCGAATCGAACTCCTCGCCCGCCTGCAGGAAGCGCAGCGTGTTGGACGACTGCACCGGATACCCGCCCGGCTCCACTGTCGCAAGCAGGTCGCCGCGGGTCTGGAATTCGGTGACGGCAAAGCCGTTGAACAGGTCCACGACGGCTTCGGCGAACGGAATCTGCGCCTCCATGGCATCGGCCAGACGCAGGTACTCATCGCGCGAGGGCTCGCTCGTGAAACCGCCCACCACGGCGGTGATGGGATGGATGGAGCGGCCGCCCACGACCGTGCACAGATCGTTACCCAGCCGCTTCAGCCCCAGGGCCTGGTTGAACAGCGTGGGGTCGATGTCCGCGAGCGGGAACACGCTCGGCTGCCCGATGAAATCGGGAACCGCGAACACAAACAGGTGCGAGGCGTGATTCTGCAGGTAAGAGCCGTAGATGAGCAGCTGGCGAAGCAGCTTCGTGCGCTCGGAGACCTCGACGTCGAAGATGCGCTCGATAGCCTGCAGGTCCGTTACCACGTGCGTCGGCGAGCAGATGCCGCACACGCGCGAGCAGATGTAGCTCGACTCGCGGAAGCTGCGGCCCACGACCATCGCCTCGAACAGGCGAACGGCTTCGACGATGTTCATCTCGACGGTCTCGAGCGCGCCGTCCTTGATAACCAGGTGCACATTGCCGTGACCCTCGATGCGGGCGATGTGGTCGACGTTGATCTTCGTGATTGCCATGCGTCAGCCCTCCTTATGCGCCGCGATGTACTCGATGTACGCCGGGTTCGTCTGATTGAACATCTCGAGCGCCTTGTCGAAATCGGCCACGGACAGGCCATAGCGCTCCACGGCACCACGGGCGCCTTCCAAGCTCGCATCGGCGGAAATGCCACGGCAGCCATTGCACGGACGCCCCAGGTTCACACAACGGGCATGGCAACCGGCGGTCGTGACGAGGCCCAGGCAAATCTGCCCCTTGTTGTAGAAGCACGTGGTCTCGTTGCGCTTGCAATCGCCGCACATCGTGCGCGAGAACGGCCTGCGGTTGCTTCCCAGCAGGGCAGCCTCGAGCACGTCCACGAATTCCCAGAAATCGATGGGGCAGCAACGGACTTCGTAGTCGACATCCACCACCGCGGAAACAGCACGGGGCGTCACCGGCACACCGCTTGCCGCCGGCAGGCCATCCGGATACTGCTCGGCCTGCTTCGCATCATGGTCGGCAGCAGCCATTCCGGGGATGCCGCCGGTAGTGGCGCATGCGCCGATGGCGATCACAACCGCGGCCTTGGATCGGATATCGCGCACCAGCTCGACTGCCTCTTCGTTCACGACAGCGCCTTCGATGATGGCCACATCGTATTCCTCGGGGCATGGCTCAGAGCTCGTCATCTGCCAATGCCGCAGGTCAATCTGGCCGACGACTTCCATCAGGTGGTCTTCCTGGTTCGTTATCTGCAGCTGGCAGCCAAAGCAACTCGCCAGGCCAAACACCACCACGCGGGGGTTCTTCTTCTCTTCCATCATCGCACCCCCTATCTCATCGAACCCTGAATGTTCAGGGCTTCCCAATAGTTGAACACCGGACCGTCGATGCAGCAGTACTGGTGGCCGATCTGGCAGTGGCCGCACTTGCCCATGCCGCATTTCATGTGGCGCTCGAAGCTCATGTAGATGTGGTCGTAATCGATGCCCTTCGCGCGCATCGCGTCCACCACGAAGCGATACATCACCGGAGGCCCGCATACCGTGCCGAACGTGTTCGCAGGATTGATCTCGAGCTGCTCGAACGGCTTCGTCACCACGCCGACCTCGCCGTCCCACGTCTCGTCGGGGTTGTCAACGGTCAGGTGCAGCTCGAAGTCGTCGCGATGCTTCCACATGCTGAACTGGTTGAGGAACATCATCTCGGACGGGGTCTTAGATCCGTAGATGATGGTGACCTTGCCGAAGTCGGAGCGCTCGTCGTGGACGTTGTTGATGAGCGAGCGAAGCGGGGCGATGCCCAGGCCGCCAGCCACGAACAGCACGTCGTGGCCGCGCATGTCATCGATGGGGAACCCATGGCCAAAAGGCCCGCGGATGCCCACGATGTCACCGCACTGCATCTGGTGCAGCTTCGTCGTGAAGCGGCCGGCTTTGCGCACGCACAGCTCGATGAAGCCTTCCTTGGTGGGCGAGCTCGTGATGGAGATGGGAGCCTCGCCCACGCCGAAGAGCGACACCTCGACGAACTGGCCCGGCTTGTGCCTAAACGCGTTGCGGATGCGCTCATCGATGAAGCGGAACTCGAAGAGCTTTTCGTTGGGGGTGAGCTGCGTGATGGCCGTGATGCGCGCTGGCCAGGGGCGATACGGGTTCGCCGCCATGAGTTCGGCGCCCGTCATCGCGTGGTCGTTGCGCCCCAGGGGCTCCACGGTCACATGGGCCAATGCCTCACGCTCCACATTGGTCAACCTACTCGTCGGCATGATGCGCCTCCTTCTCCTTGAAGAACCTCAGCACCTCGAGCGGGTTGATGTTCGCCTTGCATGCCGTGACGCAGCGTCCGCAGCCCACGCAGAGCATACGGTCGTAATTCGCCTGGAACCCGTTGAGCTTGTGGTACATGCGATGGCGAACGCGCAGCTTGGGCTTCTTGCGGAAGTTGTGCCCGCCGGCGACGGTCGCGAAATCGGGCGAGGTGCACGCATCCCACACGCGGATGCGCTCGCCCGTCTTGCCGTCGGGATTCAGCTCGTCGTAGATGTCGAAGCAGTAGCAGCTCGGGCACACGGCCGAACACGCCGTACAGGACAGGCACTTGCCGCCGAACTCGTCCCAGAAATCGTCATACAGGAACGCGTCCATGAGCATGGCCACCGACTGCACATTGGGGTTGTCGGGATTGAACCCGCGGGCGCGGGCGCGCGTGATCTCTCGGAAGGTAACGCGCTCTTCGTCCGTGGCGAAACGGACGTTGCAGCACCGCTCCATGACCTCGGCGGCTTCCCTGTTGCTGATGCTCACGATGAACACGTCGCCGATGTCGATGAGGAACAGGTCGTAGCCGTAACGCGCCTCGTCAGCCTCCATGAGGTTGCAAAAGCAGGTGTTGCTCGGCATGCAGGATATGCCCACGACCAGGGTCTTCTCGCGGCGGGCGACATAATACGGATCGGGATACGGGCCATCGCGGAACACGAGGTCCATGCGGTTGAACGCGTTGATATCGCAGGAATGAACGCCGAAAATCACGCGCGGCTTGATGTCGGCCTCGAACGACGTGACATCGTTTTCGGCAACGTCGAACGTGAAGAGGGTTTCACGCGGCGGCAAGAGATACTTCTTCGGCGATGAAACGGTCTGCTCGTAGTCCAGCACCACTTCCGATGGGTCGTGCACGACGTCGAACACGACGGAGCCGTCGCTTTCGACGGGCGCGACAACTTCATAGGTTTCCATGAACCCCCTGATAAGGGCATCAACCTCTGAAGCGTCAATGACGCGATAGAGCATGCTGCCTCCTTTCTCCTTCGCCCCCATCCAGCCAAATCCGGGGCGATTCCCTACGAGGAAACACTGGTCAAGCCATTCGGGTAATAGGCGAATCGCGCCTGACCGGTATTTCCCCAAAAAGCGGCAGCGGCGCGGGGACAAGGCCCCGCGCCAACAAAAGCACGATGAGTTAGGCCTCCGGGAAGAAGATGCCGATCTCGCGCTCAGCGGACTCGGGAGAGTCGGAGCCGTGGATGACGTTCTCGTCCATGATGAGGCCGAAGTCGCCGCGGATGGTGCCAGGGGCAGCTTCGGCGGGGTTGGTGGCGCCCATGAGGGTGCGGACCTTCGCCACGGCGCCTTCGCCGGAAACGACCATCTTCACGACCGGGCCCGAGGTGATGTACTCGATGAGGCCGGCATAGAAGGGCTTGCCCTCATGCTCGGCATAGTTGGCCTTGGCCTGCTCGTCGGTGACGACATCGAGCTTCATGGCCTCGATCTTGAGGCCGGCGCGCTCAAAGCGGTTGACGATCTCGCCGATGTGGCCGTTGCGCACGCCGTCGGGCTTGATCATGGTATAGGTCTTCTGAATTGCCATTGGATAAATCCTTTCTTTCGTGGTTAACCTTCATTATGACAGGTTCAAAGCCCAAAAAAAGGGGCAGACGCCGTTTGTTTTCTCAAACAGCGTCTGCCCCTTCGGGTTTCTGCGATTAGTCCTTGCTCGCGAAGTTCAGCGAAACGTCGGTGATCTTCCAGCCGATGAGGTCTCGCGTGAACGAGATCTTGTACTGCACGTCACCGCCGTCGGTGGTCTTCGCGGTCGCATAGACTGCGGAGCTTTCCATCGAACGGTCGACGCCGTCGATGGCCACGTCATCGGCCTGCACGACGAACTTCGTCATCTGGTCGATGTCCGACTGCGAGATCGTCGGCGCGAACAGGTCGGTCGCCTCATCCGGGGCGGCGAACAGCTGCTTCGTCACCTGCTCCTGCATGGGCCAACCGTAACCCTGCGTGTACGCGAACACCGCAGCGCCCGCCGCGATGATGATGAGCAGCAGCAGCGTGAGGAAGATGTTGCGGCCCACATGGCGCTTCTTGCGCTCTTCCTTCGCGTTCGCGCGGCTCCAGCGCTCAAGCTCCTCGTCGGTGGCGGTGAAGAAGCGCTCCTCGGTCACCGGGGCTTCAGCCGAGACAGCGGGAATCGCCTCGGTCGGCTGCTGCGCCGGTTCGGCTGCCGGGGTCTCTTCCGCAGCAGCCTCCTTGGGCTCTTCCTGGAACTCAGGGGCATCGGACGCGGGAACGTCGAGGCCGGAAATATCGACCGAGCCGGCTTCCGCCTCCTCTTCCTTCACCGTGGCGCCGGTCGCGACCTGCGCGATGGCCTGCTGGTAGTCGACGCTTGCCGCGTCGTTGAGGAAGTAGGTCTTGTCGGCGAGCGCCTGCTCGAATGCGCTCACGGCCTTCTGGTACTCGTGGCTGGCCACGTACGCCTGGCCGAGGTTCGCATACAGCTGGTTGCGGACCTTGTCGGTCATATCGAACTGGAGGGCGCTCTCGTAGCTCGTGACGGCATCGGCCGGACGACCCAGGGCCATGAAGCACACGCCCAGGTTGAGCAGCGCCTTCGTGGGGCTTGGGTTGTTTTCGTCCAGCGCGGCAGAACGGAACGCGGCGCCGGCTTCCGCCGATTTACCCAGGCGCAGGAGCGCGTTGCCCATGCCCATGTACGCCTTGTAGGGCGAAGCGTAGTGGTTGTCGGAAACGGCGACCTCGAAGTAGCGGACGGCATCTTCGTAGTCGTGCAGAATGGCGTAGGCCATGCCCATGTTGTAGTTCACGGCGGCCATGTCGTCGTAAACCGGATCGGCCGTGGCCTGCGCGAACGCATGGATAGCCTCGTTGTAGTCGCCGATCTTCACCAGGCAGTTGCCAATGCGGTGATACAGCAGGCCGATTTCACCCGGCTCGGGCTTCTGGTCGGGATCTTCCAGGCACTGCGTGAATGCCTGCAACGCCGCCGGATAATCCTTGAGACGGTATGCGTTGTGCGCGTTGTTGAAAGTCTCTGTGTTCATGTAGCTTGCCTCTCCTCTTCGCTCGGAAGCGGTTTGCGTGGCGTCGTGCTAGGCGTTCTCGATGGTGATGGAGACGATCTCGTCGCCGGCACGGAGGTTGCGAACGACCTCGATGCCATTGATGGTCTGGCCAAACACGGTGTAGCCCGAATCCAGGAACGGCTGGGGACCCAGGCACAGGTAGAACTGGCTACCCGCGGAATTCGGATCCTGGCTGCGGGCCATGGCCAGGGTGCCGTCGAGGTGCTTGTTGTTCGGGTTGGTGCTGAACTCCTCGCGGATGCGGTAACCGGGGCCGCCCATGCCGAACTTGCTGAACGGGCTGCCGTCTGCGCGGGCCACATCGGAGCTGCTCGCGGTGCGGGTGTTGGGGTCGCCGCCCTGGATGACGAAACCCGGGACATAACGGTGGAACTTCAGGCCGTCGTAAAAGCCCTTCTGGGAAAGCTCGACGAAGTTGCCCACATGGATGGGGGCGTCCTTGCCGGCGAGCTTCACCTTGACGGTGCCCTTCGACGTCTCGATGACGGCAACTTCCTTGCCATTCGGCTGGTATTGCGGTGTATAGAGCGCTTCGCGCATGCGTGCGTCCTTTCATTCGAGTAATCAATCTCCGTTATTATACGGTAATTGGCACGGTCGCCCTCAATCGACGTTCAAGGCACATAAACGCATACAACCGCTGGTTGGAATCACCGCCGAATTCAGGGGCGATAGAGGTCGGTATCCCAGCTGTTCACTGCATCGATGAGCGCATGACGCGCCCTCGATTCCCGCGCATTGGGGGCGAGCGTCTCGGGTTTGATCCCCATGCTCTTCGCGATTTCGACGCCATGGAACTCCAGCATGTCCTCGTTGGCGTACTGGGCCTTGTCGATTGAGATAATGCGAATGCCCTTCGCCTCCAAGATGTTTCGCTTAAGCCGGTCGCGCGCCTCTGCCGAGATCCCCGAGTGCGCAAACGACCCCTCGTACTCTATCGCGATGTTGCCCTTCGGCCAGTACAGGTCGACCGAATACTCGCGCTTGCCGGTCGCTTCGGCGATTTCGTCTGTCAGCTGGATTTTCGCATTCAGCTCCACGGGATTCAAATTGAGTCCCCCATGACGGCGCGGCAAGCAGTAGCGGGCATAGAGCCGCGATTCCATGGGCGAATGAGAGCCGTCGCGCAGCAGGCGCGCCGCCACCAACGCCCGCGAATTGCTGTTTTCCGACAGGCTGCGTCTCACGTGTGATTGGATGCCCTTCGCGCTGGTCAGGGGCGCGCGATTCACGAACCCCAACTCCATCAGGTCCCTCTGGTGCCGCAACGACAAATCCCAGCCGTCTGGCGGCCAAACCTGCGTTGCGAGCGGCATGTGGTTCTCACGGATGTACTCGTCGCGGTATTCCCTATACGGAACGCTCATGAGCGTCGAGTACCACCCGCAAAGCTCCATGCCCAAGAGCACCGCCTCGGCCACAGAGAGCTTCGGGGCCGTCTTCAGAAAAAACTCCTCCGGCGAGACCAGGAATCGATTATCCCCAACATCCCACAAGGTCCCAGGAAGGATTGGTGCGGTACGCAAACGCCCACGCCAACGAACACTCCGCGGACGATGAGAATAACTTCCTACGAGCACCTCAACGGGTTCTGTGCACCCTTGGGGAAGCCTGGTAAACGGAGACAATCGTTCATCGGTGTCAGCCAGCTCTCGTAAAGACGTGGCAAGACTCCTTCGGGCATAGGTAGAAGCTCCGCTATCCCACACCTGCATTGCGGATACTCCGCCAATGACCAGCCTATACATATAACTACCTCCCATCTATCCCTCGCATCCCCCTCGCGCTCCTACAATAAAGTCTAGCAATTCGTATCCGAACAACCCCGCATTCCAGACCTCACTAGGAAAACGCCAGAATATAGACCGAAACCAAGGTTTTTGATCAATGGGTTTTTCACGCCTTCAAATACTTACTATTCTTATTTGAGACTAATATCGTCTGAACTGGGGCTCTGCCGAATGCTTGGACTCTCTGGTCTGGGTATCCGATTTTCCATTGATCAAAAACCTTGTTTTTGCCTCAAATACGGGGGGTTTGGGGTCGAGGTTTGGCTCGAAACGCTACCGGAAGCGCCGTTTGCATGCGATGGGCCCGTGCGGGAACCCATTCTCGCCGTACGAGCATTCTTTGAAGGCATGCACGGATTGGGTGGAGCACCGCGCACGTGTCAACAAGGTGGTTTAACATGGAGCTGTTTTGAACGATCGTCGAGAAATGCGGTGCCCCATGTCCGAAATCGTGCATATCAACTCCTTGTCGTACGGATCGGCCGGAGTGGGCCGTTTGGCTTCGGGTAAAGCGGTTTTCGTCGACGGCACCGTCCCCGGCGACACGTTGGCCATCGAGCTCGTGAGTGACGGCAAGTCATATGCGCGCGGCAAGGTCGTGGAAGTCGTTGAAGCCTCCCCCGACCGGGTTCAACCCTTCTGCCCGTACGCCGGCATCTGCGGCGGTTGCCCGTGGGCGCAAGTCTCGTACGAGACCCAGCTCACCGCAAAGCGCGTGAACCTCGTCTCGAATCTCACGCGCATCGCGGGAATCGACGCCGACGCGGCAGAAAACCTCACCGCGGAATGCGTGCCCTCGAAACGCCGTACGGGCTACCGCAACAAGGTGGAGCTTGCCGTCGGTCGCGATGGCGCTGGGCGCATCGACCTGGGATTTCACCAGATGGCAAGCAACAAGCTCATCGTGCCCGACCAATGCCCCATCGCGCACGACGCGATCGCGAAAGCCCCGAAAGCGCTCCGCGGAGCGGTGCGTTTCCTGAACAGCCGAAGCGACCTCGGCGTTTTCCGCGTGGGCGTGCGCCACTCGCTGCGCACGAAAAGCCTTGAAGTCGCGCTTTGGACGACGCCCGGCCCGGCCCCACGCGCCCAAATCGAGAAGGTCGTGATGGATGCCCTGCATCCCACGAGCATCGTGCGCGTGCTCGCCGAAGAAGGCAAGGCGCGCAAGGTGAAGAAGGTCGAGGTGTTGCACGGCGCTGGCTCTTGGGAAGAGGAACTCTCCGGATTCCGCCATCGCGTGAGCGCACCGAGCTTCTTCCAGGTGAATACCGCCCAGGCCGAAAAGCTCATCGCGCTTGCGATGGAGGGGCTCGAACTGGAGGAAGGCGACTTCGTGGCCGACCTCTATTCGGGCGTGGGATCGTTCACGCTGCCGCTCGCAGCCGCAGGATGCGACGTGGTGGCCGTCGAGAGCGCCGGGTCCTCCGTCCGCGACCTGCGCCGGTCCGCCGACAAATACCAGCTGCCCATCGAGGTGCTCGGCGGAGATGCGGCCCGCGAATTGCCCACGTTGGGCGGCCTCGACGCGCTCGTGGTGGACCCGCCGCGCGCCGGCCTCGCGAAATCCGTTCCCGCCGACATCGCCGCCGCCGGTCCCGCACGCGTCGCATACGTGAGCTGCGACCCCGCGACGCTCTGCCGCGACATCGCCCGCTTCGCGGAAGTGGGTTACCGGCCTGTGCGCATCACGCCGGTCGACCTGTTCCCGCAGACCTACCATTGCGAGACCGTTGCCATCTTGTCCCGGGAAAGCCGCTAACCGGTAAGGAGCGCCGCCATGGATGCTGCCAAGAATTGGCGCACGGAATTCGATGCGCTCGATGACCTCGCGATGGAATACGAGGTGGCGGTCATCCCCTTTTTCAAAACGGACTACCTGCAGGAGTTCTACGACTTCTACGAAATCAAGCGAAGGGATGCGAAGCTGACACCCTTGCAAGCAAGTTTCGAAGAGGCGCTCAGGGAAGTGAGTGGCGAGCACCGCTGGGAGGCAATCGCCAAGAAAGCAAAGGAGCTCTTCGGGTTGCCGAGCCGCGTGATGGTCTTCGACGACGTCAAGCACCTGAAAGGCGAGCTCGAAGGCCCCATGGGACTCGCGCCTTTCTTCTTCGTGTTCGACATGATGTTTTGCGAATACGAAGGCTTCACCCTCTGCTTCATGTCCGGCACGAACAACTAGCAATTGCGGAAGGGCGACTCCAGTCCCGGGCAGATACAAGGCTCCACGGGGATAACGATGACGATGAAAGAACAACTCGATGCAATCCGGGCTCCCCGGAAAACCACGTTCGCGAAAGCCGCATTGGCAACCTGCGGCATGCTCATCTTGGGAATATGCCTGGGCGCCTTCTCCAAATGGCTCGACGACCTTGCGTTCGACGGCACCGTGTGGTGGCATGCGCCCATCGAGGCGCTCGACCTGGGCAACTTCTTTTCCGACTTCGCCATATGGCTTCTCTTGGCAATGCTCATCGCGGTCTTCAGCGCATCCGCCCTGCGGGCTGCGGTAAACGTATTCGCCTTCTTCGCCGGCATGTGCGCTGCCTACCACTGGTACACGCTGCAGGTCAGCGGGTTCGACCCCGCTTCATATATGATGATCTGGTACGGGCTCACGCTGGCATCGCCGTTCCTGGCCATGGTCTGCTGGTATGCGCGCGGGAATGGCCCAGTGGCCATCATCCTGGACATCGGCATCATCGCGGTGTTCTCGCTCTGCTGCTTCTCGATGGGCGTGCTCTACTTCGATGGCAGGGGAATCCTCTACACCCTCGTGTTCATCGCGGCAGTTGCCGCCCTCTACCGGAACCCGAAGCAACTCCTGATTTCCGTCCCGGCAGGCATCCTGCTGGCATTCCTCGTGAGCCCGATGTGGCCGCTGCGATAACGCGCCCCCGAGCAGCCAGCACGTCGCACGCGCGTGGAAACCATCTGCATTCGGCACGCCCCGCCCCGCATGGGCCAGGGCATCGGATAATATGCACCAAAACAACTTTGACCCAAGGGAGATTTCATGCCCAACCGACGTAATCACGATCCGCGCGAATGCGCGCTTCTTGCCGCCAAAGCGGCTGACGAGATGAAGGCCACCGACATCATGGTGCAAGAGGTTGGCGGGCTCATGACCGCCACCGATTATTTCGTCATCGCAACGGCGCAAAACAACCGCCAAGTCGATGCCATCATCGAAAAGGTGGAGGAAAAGGTGCGCAAGGAAGGCAACGCGAAGCCCTTCCATTCCGAAGGCCTTGACGAAGGCACCTGGGCGCTGCTCGACTACGGCGATTTCATCGTGCACGTGTTCCAGCCGGAAGCGCGCGACTACTACCGCCTGGAGACCCTGTGGAACGACGCCCCCATCATCGACCTGAAGGAAGCCGGCATCACGGACGTGGAGTATTCCGACCGCATCGCCAAGCTCATGGGCAAGGAAGCCCCCGAGGCGTAAGCGGCCCTTCCCGCGAAGCAAGAAAAGCCCTGGATGCCGCGCATCCAGGGCTTTTTGCTTTCCGTAAGGGAGCCGGGCTAGTCTTCGGGCATCGCGCGCTCGGCGGCGATCCAATCGGTGGGCTGGGCCTCGAGCTGGCTGCCGGCCTCGAACGCGGCGACGGCGCGGTTCGTCGACTTGCTCTGCATCTGGTACACCAGGTGGTTCCACACCGATGCGGTCTGAGGATGCATCATGCGGTTCTGACCGATGAGGAACTCATAGATGTTCTTGAACGCGAGGAAGTACAGCTCCTGCAGGCTCACCTTGCCCATCGCCTTGCGGATGGCCTTCACGCGCTTGTAGTCGCGGCCGGGCTCGATGAGGTCGGCCGTGTAGACGATCATGTCGAGCGGCGTCATATTGCGCGATCCGGACGTATGGCGCGCGATAGCCTGGAGCACATCGCGGTCGAGCTCGGGGAACTCGGCGCCCAGGGCAGCCGCAGCCGTGGGACCATGGAGCAGGTAGGGCATATCGGTGATGATGATCGGGTCGATATCCAGGCCGAACTCGTCCACGCGCGCACGCTGCTCGTCAAGCGAGAGGCCCTTGTCCCAGTCGTGGAGCAGGCCGGCCATGCGGGCCTTGCCCTCGTCCACGCCATACACGAGCGCCATTTCCTCGGCGGTCGCGGCAACGCGCTTGCTATGCTCGTAACGCTTTTCGGGAACGCGCTTCTTCAGAAGCTTCTTCATGCGCTTGTAGTTCTCGTCACCGTAAACGTTTTCCACGGTCATTGACATCCCTCCTCAGGAAATGGATTGCCACGCCATTATACGGCAACGAATGGCTTAACCATGGATTGGATCATGTGTTGGCACTGCGTTAAACCACCGTCGACACGGGATGCGCGATCTCCCGGTGTCATCCTGAGCGCAGGCGCGAAGCGCCGGAGCCGAAGGATCCCCCCTCGGCGCTTGCCGCAGGAGGGGTGCAGCCGTTCCACGCCAGCGGGAGGTCCCTCGGCTGCGCGGGCTGCGCCCGCTCCGCTCGGGATGACACCGAGGCGG
>JAUNEQ010000264.1 GCA_030525445.1 Coriobacteriia bacterium
AAAGCTCGCGCATGCCCAGGAAGTATCCGAGCCACTGGTCGTAGTTGCTCTTCGGGTACGCATCATCGGGGTTCGCGCCCATACGCTCCATGATCTCGCGGAACACGCGCTTCTCCTCGCGGGCCTCGTACATGGGCTTGATGAGCGGCTTCCAGGCGAGCAGCGCGTCCTTGCGCTGCTTCTGGCCGTTGCCATCGCCGAAGGGAGAAGGCCAGGACAGCTCGCCCCACGACTCGTCGTCGTTGCCCTCGAAGTGCGTGCACACGGGCAGGATGATGTCGGCGAAGGAAGCGGTGAGCGACATCTTGATCTCGAAGGAGATGCAGGTGTCGGCCTGGCGCATGACCTCGATGGCCGTGGACAGGTTGCCGCGGCTCTGCATGAAGTTCGACATTGTCGCGATCATCAGGCGCGGGTTCACCGGCATTTCCTTGTACTTGTGGTAGGTCGGGGTGTTGGCGCGCAGCTTGGTCGCGGCCTTCACCACCTGGCCGTTCGCGGTCTCGGTGTCGGCGCCGCCAGTATCGGTCTCCCACTCGGAGGCATCGGAGCCCACGTCATAGGTCGCCGCGGAGGTGGAGATGTACTTGCCCTCCTTCAACGAGCTCCACCAGGAGTTGCCCTCGATGAAGCTGTTCTCGCCGTTTTCGGAGCCGCCGGAAAGCGCGTCGATGTAGCCGTAGTCGCCGCCGGCGTGCGCGATGATGCGGTAACCGGAGTCGGCCGCGTCCCACGTGTAGATGGCCGCGCAGCCGTGGCCGGACTTGCCGTAGTGGCCGCCCAGGGCGCCCATCGTCATGAAGGCCTGGGAGAGGTTTTCCGCGCCCAGGTTGCGGGAAGCCGCCATGCCGTGCAGCAGCATGACCTTATGCTGCTTGCCGATGGTCTCGGCGAGCCAGGTGATGTCCTCCACCGGCGTGCCGCAGATCTCGCTCGCCCACTCGGGGGTCTTCGGCGTGTCGTCGTACTTGCCCAGCAGGTAGTCGCGGTAGTTCTCCTTGGTCTTGGCCATCTTGGGCATGTTGTCGGCGGTGAAGCCAACCGTGTATTCCTTCAGGAAGTCCCAGTCGATGATGTCGCCCTTCTCCTCGTCGAGGCGCACCATCTCATACATCACGGCCAGCAGCAGCGCGGTGTCGGTGCCGGGGCGGACCTGGATCCACTTCGCACCGAGCATGCTCGCCGACACGTTCTTGTCAGGTCCCACGTACACGAAGTTCGTGCCGTTCGCCTTGGCGTTCTGCAGCCAGTACATGGCGGAATGCTGCGACCACGCGGGGTTGCAGCAGAACAGGACGATGGTCTCGGCGTTCGGCAGGTCGTACTTGTCGGGGGCCATCATGATGTCGGGATGGTCGCCCCAGGAGTACAGGCCAAGTGCCTCGGTCTGGAATGCCCAGCAGCCGAAGGATTCGGTCTCGGTGTCGTAGATGGCGCCGCCGAAGCTGCGGAACATCGCCGAACCGGGAGCCCAACGCCAGCCGTTGCAGATGACGCCTTCCTTGCCGTACTCCTTGTAGACGCGCTTCATTTCGTCGGTGACGTAGGTGAGCGCCTCATCCCAGGTGATGCGCTCCCACTCGTCCTTGCCACGGAGCTCGCCGTGGGCGTTCTCGCCGCCGCCGGGCTGCCAGTTCTTGCGCTTCATCGGGTACTTGATGCGGTCAGCGTTGTAGACCTGCTGGCGCAGGGAACGACCGCGCAGGCAACCGCGCTGCTGCGGGCAGTCGAAGCTGTCCTCGTGCCAGTCGTCGGTCTTCTGGCGAACCACGACGCCATCGACCACATAGCCGCGGTTCATGCACATCTGGTTGCAGTTCTGGTGGCAGTGGATGGGAACCCATTCACCTGCGCCATTGATGACTTCCGCGTCGTGGGCAACTTCGTCGTAGCCCGCGTGCGCGGCAGCGCCCTGCTCGTCCGCAAACGCCGTGCCGGTACCGCCCAGCACAGCAGCGGCCGCAGCGGCCCCCGCACTCACCCGGAGGAAATCACGGCGCTTGATGCTCTTGTCGAGCAAGCTCATAAGCCTCTCCTCTCTCTATTACC
>JAUNEQ010000093.1:0-6000 GCA_030525445.1 Coriobacteriia bacterium
GGAGGCGGCCTAGCCCGCGCAGCCGAGGGACCTCCCGCTGGCGTGGCGTGGCCGCGGCCCCACCTGCGGCAAGCGCCGAGGGGGATCCTTCGGCTCCGGCGCTTCGCGCCTGCGCTCAGGATGACAACGGGGCCGCGCGCATCCCGTGTCGACGGTGGTTTGGCATAGAGTTACCTCAAAATGAAGCGGCGGTACCAGGTACCGCCGCTTCATCGTTCATGATGCTTTACGCTTCGGGAATCAAGCCCCTGCGGTAAGCCTCCACCAGCCGCTCGAGGTCGGCGATCTGGCACTTCAGGTCGGCTCCGATGTCGGTATCCCCCACGAGCGTGCGTCCCTTCACGAGTTCCACCGTGCGCATCTGCGAATGGATGTCGAGCTCCTTCACGACCGCGGCGGTCATCGACTCGAGCGGCTCATGCGCCGCGAGGAAGAAACCGCGCGAATTCGAGATGAGCGTGAACCCGGCGATGCCCGTGGTGGTCTGGTAGGCACGCGAGAACCCGCCGTCGATGCACAGCACCTTGCCGCCGCACTTCACGGGATCCTCGCCGTTCTTCACCTTCACCGGCACATGCCCGCACACGATGCGCGACGTGGCCGGATCCATGCCGAAGCTCCTGAAGATGCCGTCGATGACCTCCTCGTTCTCGATGAGCTCGTAGAACGAGTTCTTCACCTCCTTGCGCACCGCCTTGTCCGCAACGAGGTACAGCTCGAAGGTCGCCATCTTGCTCTTCGCGAACAGCGGGCTGCCCTCGCCCTGCCAAAGCCACCACATGAGGTCGGCGCCGCGCTTGCGCTCGGCGGCATCGGCGCTGTAGAACGCCGCGCGCACATAGCGGTCGAGCACGTCGTAGAGCGCCATTCCGGTGTAGGTCTTCCCGAAGACGTTCACTTCCTTCAGCGAGCCATCGGGGTTCAGAGGCACGCAGGCATGCAGCAGCAGGCTGCCGTTGCTCACCTTGTACAGGCCGCCCTTCTCCAGGAAGAAGCGCATGTGGCGCTGCAGCTTCTCGCTGCCGCGGAAGCTCTGCTCCAACTGCGCCATGACGCTTTCCTCTTCGGGCGTCAGGCGATACGGGTCGGCGGGATCGATCGTGGGCAGCACCTTGTCCATGAGCTCGTATTCCACGCCGTTGATGTTGATGGTGCCCTTGTCGTAGTCGATGAGGTGCAAGAGCTTGCGGTGCTCGAGCTCGAAATCGGGGTTCTCGTCGATGAGCTGGCCTTCCACCTTGAACTGGATGACCGCCATGGCCTTCTGGATCTTGATGCTGAGGTCGATTTCCTCTTTGCTCAGCTGCGGGTTGCCCTTCAGCCCGAACGCGACGCATGGGTCGCCCTCATACGCCGCGATCGCGAAGCGGGCAAGCGGCAGGATGTTGATGCCGTAGGAATCTTCCAGGATGGACAGATTGCCGTAGCGGGCGGAATTGCGCACGACGTGGGTGATGCAGCCCCACTGGCCGGCCGCCGCGCCCATCCAGACGATGTCGTGGTTGCCCCACTGCACGTCCACGTTGTGGTAGCCGATGAGGGCGTCCATGATGCGGTCGGGATACGGGCCGCGATCGTAGATGTCGCCGACGATGTGCAGCTGGTCGATGGCGAGGCGATGGATGAGCAGGCAGAGTTCGATGACGAGCTGGCGGGCGCTGCCGGTGCGGATGACCGCATCCAGGATTGCCCGGTAGTAGGCGTCCTTGTCCTCGTCATGCGTGCTCTCGGTGAGCAGCTCGTCGATGATGTAGCCGAAGTCGGCGGGAAGCGCCTTGCGCACCTTGGACCGCGTGTACTTCACGGAAGCGCGGCGGCACACCGCCACGAGCTTCGGCAGGACATCGGCGTACCAGGCCGCCTCGTCCTCTTCCTGCGACAACATGAGGTCGATCTTCTGCTCGGGATAATAGATGAGGGTCGCGAGGTGCGTCTTCTCCTCGTCGTCGAGGGAATCGCCGAAAGCCTCCTCGATCTTCGTGCGCACGTTGCCCGAACCGTTGCGCAGCAGATGCGAGAACGCCTCGTATTCGCCATGGATGTCCGAGGCGAAGATCTCGGTCCCCTTCGGCAAGTTCAGAATCGCATTCAAGTTGACGATTTCGGCAGACGCCTTCGCCACCGTGGGAAACGATTTGGAAAGCAGTTCCAGGTACTTCAGCTCGCTTGCATCCATTCAAAGCCTCCTTGCCTGCATTATGCAATGTTCATGCCGGTATTTTATCCCACCGGCTCCGGGCTTTCAGGGGACAGATGGGCGCAACAAACCGGGTATCCCCGCCGTTTTCTCCGGATACGCGCCCGGACTCTATGTTGAACCACCGTTGGCATACGCGCTCGGAGGCCGGTGTCCGCCATCGGTGTCATCCCGAGCGGAGCGGGCGCAGCCCGCGCAGCCGAGGGACCTCCCGCGGGCGTGGCGTGGCCGCGGCCCCACCTGCGGCAAGCGCCGAGGGGGATCCTTCGGCTCCGGCGCTTCGCGCCTGCGCTCAGGATGACATCGGATGTCGCGCTCATCCCGTGTCGACGGTGGTTTAACGTAGAGTGCCTGGAAAAGCAGCGGGATGCCTGCCCCCGGAAGCCCCGCATTGCCTGCGCGGCGCGTTCCGGATTCATGGCATCCCGCCCGTTATCCGCTCATCCTTTTACAGGGAATCGTTATCCCGCCACAATCTGGAATTCCGCGGAAACCGTGCCCGTGTAGTTGCCCTTGCCGGTAACGTACACCGTTCCGGTGCCAATCGCGATGTTGTTCGCATAGGACAGCGTGTAGTCGACATCGCGCACCAGCTTGTGGCCCTTCACCCGCACGACCGGCCTGGGCTCGATGGGGTTGCCGGTATACGGCTTCGGCTGCATGGCCCCCACTTCGGTCTTGGAGTTGGCGATGGAGCGCGGCACGATGTTGAACGTGGCGCTTCTGGCTCCCGTGAAGTTGCCCTTGGCATTGATGGTGACCTTGGCCTTGCCCACCTTGTTGTTGTTATCGAAGGACAGCTCGTAGTCGGTGCCCAGCTTCAGCCGCTTGCCCTTGTACGTGATCTTCGGGTTGGGGCGCACGAGGTCGCCGGTGTATGCCTTGTCGTTGATCGGCTTGATCGTCGCCTTGTCGATGGAAACCGTCTTGATGGTGAACTCCGCGGTCTTCTTGCCCGTGAAGTTGCCCTTGCCCTTCACGTAGACCTTCGCAATGCCCGCGTTCTTGTTCGAGCCGTACGACAACGTGTAGTCGCGGCCCTTCTTGAGCTTCTTGCCGTTGAAAGTCACCTTCGGGGAAGGCTTGATCGACGAGCCGGTGTAGACCTTGCTGGGAATCTTCGCAACGGCGAACTTGGACGCAGAGGCCTTGCGGATGGTGAAGTACACGCGATTCTTGCCCTTGAAGTTGCCCATGCCCTTGATGACGACCTTCGCCTTGCCGACGTTCTTGTTCGCCTTGTAGATGATCGTGTAGTCGCGGCCCTTCTTGAGCTTCTTGCCCTTGAAGGTCACCTTCGGGGAAGGCGTGATGGCCTTGCCGGTGTAGGTCTTCTTGGAGATCTTTGCGACCTTCATCTTGCTCGCCAGCGCCTTCTGGATCGTGAATTTCGCGCTCTTCTGGCCCGTGAAATTCCCTTGGCCGGTAACGATGACCTTTGCCTTGCCGGCGTTCGTGTTCGACTCGTAAGACAGCGTGTAGTCGCGGCCCTTCTTGAGCTTCACATCACCGAACATGACCACCGGCGATGGCGTGCGCGCCTTGCCGTTGTAGACGACGGGGTCGGGTTTGACGATGCTCAGGCCCTTGGCCGACGCGGGCTTGATGGTAAACGTGCCCGCGGCTTGGCCCGTGTACGCGCCCTTGCCCGTGACGGAAACTTTCGCGGTGCCCGCCTTCGTGTTCGATGCATAGGCGACATCGAAGTCGGTGCCCGCCTTCAATGTGGCCTCGCCGACCTTGACCGTGACGGCCGGCTCAAGTGCCGATCCCGTGTAGGTCGCGTCGGCGGCAGTCACCGTCGCGCCCGAGATATCCACCAGGTCCTCTGCGAGCGCCATCGGAACCGCGGCGCACAAGCAGAGCATTGCCGCCGCGAGAACGCCCATCATCCGTGATGCAAGCTTCCCCACCATGCCTATCCCTTTCCCTTCATGCTGTGATGCTCTTTGTTTCGCTACCCGTATAGTACTACTGCTGCGGACGTATTGGCGGGACGCCGTCCCCGCGATAAGCCTCTCGCTTAGCCGATGAAGGGTTCCAGGTACGACAAGGGAGCCACGTGTACGCGACCGCATTCCGAGGCGGTGAGGCCGGGCTTTCGCGCCATCATCGTGATCGTTTCGTCAGCGAGGAAATGCGGGTCGGACGATTCCCCCGTTTGCGCGCTCACGCCCGTGGGCACGTCCACGGCTACGCACGCGTGGTTCTCTCGCGAGCGGTTCGACGCGGCAATCCAGCGGGAGAACGGGGCGCGCGGCGTGCCGGAGAACCCCGTGCCCATGATGGCGTCAACCACGATATGCGCCTGACCGATGATGCGGCGCGCAAACGCATCGCCGCCCTCGACGGTCCCATCGTCGAGCACAACCACGGGAGCGTGCACACAGCCGCCGGCGTCGTCGAGCAGTTCGAGGCGCGGTTCCATCACGCGCGCACCCAAGTCCTCCAGCACGCCCATCGCCGCAATAGCGGCATCGCAGGCCGGCTGGGCTTTCAGCGATTCGGGCATCTTGGCGGTGAACACGCACACCGGCACCCCCGCCTGTGCGAGCAGCGCCGCAGCCACCCAGCCATCGCCGCCGTTGTTGCCGTTTCCGCAAAGGATCGCGACAAGCGCGTCATCTGCTCGCTGCACACGGCGAGTGCGTCCTCCCCGATCATCCGCCCACGTGGGATACCCGCTGCCCGTCACTTCGTCGAGCACCAGCTGCACGCGACGCGCCACTGCCGTGCCCGCGCGATCCATGAGTTCCGACAACGGCGTTCCCGCAGCGGCAATCGCCTGCTCGAGCGCGACGACATCCGGCACGTCGAGCGTCGGCGGTTCGAACTCATGGGTGTGCTCGAATATGGCCGCATATTCCTTAAGCAAGCGGTCCATCTTGCATGCGGCGTTCGCCGGACTCGTGGATGGCAGCCGAACCGCGGGAATGCCCACCGCATCCGCGCACAGGCGCTGGTAGAGCTCGTAGGCTTTCGCACCCGTGCAGAACACAGCCTCAATGGGCGCCGTCGCCGTTATGAGCGTGAGGTCGTTCGGCTTCGCATTCGCGATGCTCGCATCCGATGCGCCCTCGATCTCGCATTCGGCAAGCACATCCCACAGCGCGATGTGATGGCGCAGGCAGAAATCGCGTTTGCGTTCGTTGGTCGCCGGAAGCGGCTCGTCAGCAAGCTTCGCCAGCACCTTCCAAAAGCGGTTTCTCGGATGCCCGTAGTTATACCCCAGCTCACGCGATGCCGGGCTCGGCATAGTCCCCAACACCAGCACCCTGCTGTTTGCATCGTACGTAGGCGGAATGGAATGCTCGATTCTCTGTCGCTGCACCATAAGGTCTCCCCCTTCGCATCGGTCGCCAGCACGATTCTACCGCGCCGAATCAATCCCCGTGAGGCCCCTTGCTTCAAGAATCCCCAATCCCGGATGGGGTCCTCCAAAGACCGGACTTAGAGCTTTTTCGCAAACCCACCCGGTAAAACAGGACACGCAGCCGGTTTTGCAACCAAAAGTGGCAGAGAACCGGCTCTGCGCCCAGCACGCAGCCGGTTTTGTGCCACGGAAGCGGGGTGGTGGCTGGGAACCGGCTCCGTGCCCAGCACGCAGCCGGTTTTCAGCCAGGGGTCGCGAATCGATGGCAGAGAACCGGCCCCGTGCTAAACACGCAGCCGGTTTTGCGACCAAAAGTGGCAGAGAACCGGCTCTGCGCCCAGCACGCAGCCGGTTTTGCGCCACGGAAGCGGGGGCGGTGGCTGGGAACCGGCTCCGTGCCCAGCACGCAGCCGGTTTTCAGCCAGGGGTC
>JAUNEQ010000093.1:6100-8035 GCA_030525445.1 Coriobacteriia bacterium
GCGAATCGATGGCAGAGAACCGGCTGAAAAACACCCTATTTGCCCCAAAACCAAGGTTTGAGGTACGTCGAATTTGCAGCCGGCTCAAATCATTATTCTCAGCAAAGATATACGTGTCTCTGACCTGGTATAACGTCGGGCCAAAACCGCCACTACTTCGCCTTGCGGAATTTGATGTACCTCAAACCTTGGTTTCGGTGTTCATTTGCCCTTTCGGGGCCCGAGGTTTGAAACGATCCGCCCCTTTTCAGGCGAATATGCAAGAAGACGACCCGCAGGCCGCCTTCTCGGCATCGTTTTCGTTTGAAGCCCCGCCTACTGCTTGCCCCAGTTCGGGTCGCCCACGTAGTACAGGCAGGCGCGCAGGGCGTTCTTGGCCTTCTGGCGCTCGGCTGGTGCGTAGGTGCCCTCAGCGCAGCCCTTCAGCACCTCGAGCATCTTGCCGGTCATGATGTTGCCAGTGGCGCCGTAGATGAGCAGCGCGATGACATACCAGAACGGCGGCACGTTGTCGTTGTGCGCCACGTCGTTCACGGCAATCAGGCGGGTCTTCTTGCCGCCATCGACGGCAACGGTATAGAAGTTCCAGGTCCAGGCGATGTACTCGAAGCCCTTCGGATGCCACGTGATACCGCGGTTGTCGGTGGGAGGCTTGCGGGAGTCGGTGCCCATGCAGAAGTACTCGTTTTCCTTCATGTCGGTGATGCCGGTGCCGGCGCCATTCTGGCGATACGGCACCCAGTCGCCAACCTGCGGATGCTGCCACTTCTCCTCGATGGTGTAGTCGTTGTAGATGTGGTAACCGCACAGGCGCTCTAGGTACTCATAGGAATAGAAGCCGGCCTTATCGCAGCCCAGCTGCTTCAGGTACGGGTACACCTTTTCCGGCGGCGCATCAATGGTGACGGCGCGACCAGCATGCATCTTCAGTTCCTCGGGCTTGATGTAGTCGTTGCCCGGCATGCCCTTGACGATTTCCTCGTCCTCGGGTGTCATCTGGCAGCAGGTCCACTTCTGCACAGCCCAGCGCAGGGTAAGGCCACCAGCCACAGCGCCAGCTCCCAAAACCCAAGGTAGTTTCTTTCCCATCGTCAGCTCCTTTCGAAAAAGCTTGCAGCCCTACTTTACCCTAGTCGACGGTCTTTCCAAGAATCTTGTTCGCGGCATAGATGCCTGAAATGCAGGCCGGCTCCATACCCAAGCCGTTGACGTCGCCCGCCATGATGAGGCCGGGAGCGAGGTTCTGCGGCAGCGCCTCATGCGCCTGAGTGTACAGCGCCTCGGGCCAATACTTCTTGCCGATGACCTCGATCTGGTCGAAGTACTCGTCGAAACGGTTGCCCACCTCGAAGTCGACCTCGGTGAAGATCTCGTACTCGCCGGCCCCGCGGCTCGCGATGTAGATGATGGGGATGGTGTCGTCGAACAGGTGCACCAGGTGATGCGCGTACTTCGTCTTGATCTTGCCCTTCACCAGGTAGCCGGTGAGCTGGCTCGCGCCACGCACGTCGAGCTCGGGCACCTCGGCGATGCCAGCGAGCAGGTCGCGCGTCACGGTCGCCGGGGAGGCCATTACCAGGTTGTCGCACACGAAGGCCTGGCCGGATTCGGTCTTCACCTGCCAGCCGTCGTCGCCCTTGGCAACCTCGGCTACATTGTCGATGAGCACGTCACCGGAGCCCTGCATCAGGCGCTGCTTGGTGCCTTCGGAATCGAAGTCGAATCGCTTGAGGTCGAAGAGTAGCTCTAGCGGCGGGATGCCGATGATATTCATGGTCAGCGGCTGCACGGTGTTCAGGTAATCGAGCGCCGTGAGGTCGCGGATCTTCGTGCCCGTGCAGGCATGGGCGAACATGCTGATGAGGTCGTGGCAGATGGGGCCGAAGCCCAAGCGCTCGATCATGTGCTCGGCGGATTCCGTGTAGAGCTCCTTGA
>JAUNEQ010000094.1 GCA_030525445.1 Coriobacteriia bacterium
ACGCGGCCGGCCTGGACATCTGGCAGTACTTCTGCGTCGTGCCCGACTACCGCGCTACCGGCGTGCGCGACGGCAAGCGCGCCTTCGAGTGGCCGTGCATCATCCGTTGCATCAACACCGTCGACGTCATGACCGCCGAGGTCCCCGAGCTCGACTGGGCGCTGCTGCGCAAGATCACCGACCGCATCCTGGCCGAGGTTCCCGGCATCTGCCGCGTGTGCTACGAGCTGAGCCCGAAGCCCATCGCGACCGTCGAATGGGAGTGACGAAAAGGCGCCCGAAGTGCACATTTCCCCACCTTAGCATGCTAAACCCCTCTGTCGAGTTGTGCTTGACAGAGGGGTTCTTTAAGCCCGCATAAGCCTTTCTAGGCTGGTTTAGCCTACAGGTTCTCGATTGCGTCGTTAAGACGGTCTACCAGATAATCGTCGAAGCAGGCATATTCGACTCGAGGATCCTCATAGATGGACCAGGACACAACTTCGCCCGTGTTCACGTCGATGCAATACAACCATTCGTCGCAGTTCTCGATAACGAGAAGGTTGTCGGGAAGACCGTCCTCACGATACTCGAGGGTCTCTTCCAAAAAGGAGATGCTCCCATCAAACCCGACCCCAAGAATCTCGAAGCCAATTCCGCCGTGGCTATAAGTGTTGAGGTACTCGAGGAACTGCTCGGGGACGATGAACCCAAGCTTTTCCTCTACTTCGGCAAGCATCTCCTGGGTCGGTGCGACTTTGGTAAAAGAGCCTTTGTCCCCAAGCCGGGTCATCAAGTCTTTGATTCTGCCGTTCATTACTTCCCTCCTTTAAGGTGTTGCTGGGCGCGCCACCTCCAATAGGCGCTCCGGAAGTTGTTGTACTGTTTCACGAGATCAGGGTTGTTCCTGAAGCTATTGCCTCTACCCACGAGCCCGTGCAAGGTCCGCTTGTACTCTCGGTGGGTAACCTCCCGAACCTCAGCCATCGGACCGCTCTCTTGCTGCAAGACGTGATGCAACTGGACAGGCTTGCCATCGTTTCCGATTGGAGCATCGCCGTCCATCATACGCTGCAGATTTGTCCTTTTCGTCTTGGAATCATAGTAACCGAAGTCGATGTCGTTGCGCTGGTAAACCCTGCGGCTCACGTCGCGCACCTCACCTCCGACGGTGACGGTTCCCTCGTACCAAACCCGCGTGAAGATCTTCGTTTTGCCCGACCCAGAGGTGTAGCCGAACCCGCCGTGCTCGCCGGTGCCCATCACGCCACCTCCCCGTGCGCGCGGGAGGTCTCGCTGTCGAACTGGACGATCTCGATACCTGCCTCGCGGTACCTGCCGAAAACCTCCACGGGCGCGCTGCCGTAGACGACGATGGCCTTGGGATCGAGGAGCCTGACGACCACGGCGAGCCCCTCCTCGAAGAAGCGCCTGTCCTCGGCGGACTGGATCGCGCCCACTGTGCCGATCGCGATGACGCTGCCCTTTGGTGCGCCGTCGCAACAGACGCGGTAGGTGCGGCGGTCTCCCCAGCGCACGTTGACGACGACCTCGACCCCGTTGGCCTGCAGCCAGAAGCCGATCGCGCGGCTGCGGTAGATGTTCCACAGCTGCATGACGAGCGGCATGTCGCGGTAGACCGAGAAGTCGGGAAGGATGACGCCGTTGAAGCGCCTGAGAATGGGCAGGTAGCGCCTCGGGTCGCGCCAGACCCTCTCGAAGAAGTAGTCGAACTCGTAGAAATGGACCCATTGGTCGAAGTCCTTACTGCCGACCGCCTTCGAGAAGGGGATGAGGCGGTTCGGGATGCGGTCCGTGGGTTGGATTATTGGGAACTCGAAGATCCCCGCGTAAGTCGCGAGCGTGACCAAGAATGCGTTGAAGACATCCTTGCAGCTCTTCATATCGGATTTGAGTTTGCTCATGTTTTGCAAGCCTTTCTACTTGTCGGTGAACGAAAGCCCTGATGTTCTTGCCTGCGCTTGCAGGGCTTGCACGGGCGGCCTCCATATCGCCATCACCCCCTGTTAGCAGCCGTTATTTCCCGAGATGGCAAGAAGCGACGTGTGGCTTTTGCTTGATTCCAAGGTATGAGCGGGGGCCTGCGTAGTCGTTATCGCCTAGTTGTGCTAAAGTTTTTGAAGGTTTATGTAAGTTGTTGAAATGAGGCGCGCAATGCTCACGCTCGCATCGCTCGCGAAGACCGCGAAGCGCTATGCGCTTGATTCGTCCACCTCCGACGAGGCCTTCCTCAACGCACTCCTCGAGCCGCTTGTGATTGCGGGCAGGGTCAGGGCGAGAGGCGGCAAGGAGTTCTCGCTGGACAAGTCGAGAACGAGCCTGGTCATCAACGGTAAATGCGACGTGCCGAACAGCCTGAGGAAGGCGCTGGTACGCTTTGGCTTAGAGGACACCGTGACGCACGAATTCGGATCGTTCGTCGAAGACTGCATCGACCTATCTCTTTTCGAACCGTTTGCGAATGAAGTCATCGAGCTCGCATCGGGTTCCGGAGAGACCAAGCTCAGAATGGCGGCCGCCCTCGATAACCCAGAGCGCTTCATGGCGATTGCTCTTCTGGAGGCCGTTAAGAATGAAAACAGGGAATCGACCGCGCAATCGATCTGGGACAGCGGGACGGGATCGCTCTGCATCGAGGTCGGCGACCTGCTCGCCCACGGCTTCGGCAAACCACGCAAGATGAAGCAGATAGTTGTCGTGCCCGTCGACACGACCTTCGCGACCGAGATCACATGGGGCTATGAGTCATCACCCGCTCCAAAGGTCTCGCCGAAAACGCTTCACGGCCAGTGGCTCGTCCGCATGGAGGCCACTGGTGTTGAGCCGGACGAACTTGTCGACAGGATCGGGAGCAGCCTGCGAAGACGGTCGGTCGCGCCAGTGCAAGAAGGCGGCGTCGAATACCCGATTGGCTCGGTCGCAATCGTTCCGAACGCGCGCTCGGTGTTCTACCTCACCGCAATCGCGCGGCTCGACAAGAACAACAACGCTCGGGCCACCCGCGAGGACATCCTTTCTGCGCTGCGCGCCCTTCTTGAGACTTACGATAAGGAAGGCCAGGGACTGGATATCTTCATCCCACTGATCGGAACAGGCGAGTCTAGGGCAGGGCTCACCCATCAGGAGTCTCTGGATTTGATTGTAAACACAGTGACGACGAATAGAACGCTTGTGCACGGCAAGGTAACGATTGTCGTTTACAGGGGGGATGCAAACAAACTTGAGATCACAGCAAAGGAGAACTGATGGTCTACAGAACAAGAACCTACATAGCGGCTGACTGGGATGGCGACAACGACTTGGTCAGTATGTTGCAAAGGTGGAATGCCGGCGAATACTGGTCCCTTTCGTTCCCAGACGCGCACGAGCTCACGCAGGCGCGGGACACAAGCAAGGCCTGCAGCATAAAGAAGTCCCTGCATGCTCGCCTTGATGCCTCGAAGACGTTCGTCCTCATAGTAGGCAAGCAGACCTCTTCGCTTCGAAAAGGCAGCTGCCAGTATTGTCCGAGCTACACGGGCTGGTGCCATAGGGGCTATTCGGCAAGCACCAAGAGCTTCATCGAATACGAGTGCGAGTATGCCGTCAAAAACGGGCTCAGAATCGTCGTGCTCTACAATATGAGCAAGCCAGAGCGGTCGCTATGCCCCGAAGCGGTTCGATGGGAGGGAATTCATCTCTCCGCATGGCGCTACGACATCGGTGATCGGAAATACTACTGGGATTACCAAGAAATTAGAAATGCAATCATGAAGTAACGAGCTTCTAACTCAAGCGTTTTGTGAATTGGAACTCACCCTCATATGAGAAGAAAACGTTTCCGCAGGTAAACCGCAATACTCCCCATGTCGGAAAACAATACTCCCCGTATCGGTCGAAAGGACAGGAAATCGGGCTGGAACTCACTCCATCACGATGGAGCGGCAAACCGCAGGTCAGGGGCTATACTCCCCATATCGGTCAAAATGCTCCCCATAGGTGAGTTCCAAGTGAGTTCCAACAACTGGGCTAGAATGTAAATACCAACCATGCACGAGACGCAACGAGTGAGACGAGGCGACATGAAACATCACGAGAAAGCAATTCCCGCAAGCGCGGGAATCATTGAGTGGGAATAAAGCGGAGGGCAGAGCGCGCTTTCGCGGCCTACCTCGAATAGCAACATATTCGCAGGCCTGAAGTGGCGGGTCGGCATTGCCGGCACGCCACTTTCGTTTTCCAGGAAGCAGTAACCGGCCGCGTCGTAAGGCAGCCTCTACGGTAAGCTCGCCAGTTCGCCGGAAGCGCAGGTGAGATAGAACTTCGCGGGCTGCGGTTCCCCCGCCTTGAATTTCACCTTCGCGTAGTTGAACCTAATGCACAGGAAAAACCGGCCTTCTGCCCCGTCTTCACGCTCGTAGCCCACATGCCGCCCAAACGCTGCGCCCGCGATGAGCTTCCACCGGTCGTCGGCAAGGCCCCATCCCTGCAGAGCGTGCATGAGCTGCGCGCCATAACCGTGCTCCATGCATTCCCACGACTCTCGAGGCTTCGTCTCGTTGAACGAAAGCGACAACCCGAACGTGTCGCCCAGCGATCCATCGGGCATGATATCGAACTGGAAATCAATCGATGGAGTAAACCGCATGAACTCGGAGCAACGCAAGAGCATGGATGTGTCAAAGTCGAAGAAGCCAATCTGGCGAAACCGATTCCCCAGGTGCTGCGGGTCGCCTGCGCAGCGGACCAATTCGTCGTGCCGCATGTATCCCCCGATGCGCATCGGCGTGCCCGGGCGTCCCGGGAAAAGCCCGATATACGCGGGCGGCCAGCCTTCCGGCATGCGGGCGAGCACGTCGAGATACGCCTGCAGTCGCCCTGCCTCGCCCACGCTCTCCAGGAAAGGAGCCACCAGCTCATGACGGTTGCGCTGCTGCAGGTAGACGCCCGCGCGCTCAGTCTCGCCCGTCGAGGTGTCGAGCTCGATTCCGAAGCTCACGGCCCCACTGGGAACACAGATGCCTTGGAACCAATCGAATATGCCCTGATACCCAAAGCCCGAACCGGGAGCAAACCGCGAACCCGGCTCCACATAGCCGTGCACGGACAACAGGTCAAAGCACGGTTCCCCCAAGAGGGGGAACTCAAGGTAAGCAACAGGATAACCGCTCCCGATGAGCGTTCGTTCATACACGGGCCGCGCCAGCAAAATGCTGTCGCCGAACAAGGCATCCCCGCGCCCGTCACCTGCTGCAATCGTGTATAGGGCGTCAAACGCTTCCATCTGCGTCGGCTTTCTCATGCTGGCGTCGACCCTCCCATGTGAATTGCAAGCCAATGGTGATCAGGCTTCTATGCCAATAGCATTATCACGCGCTCTTCGAACCACCATCGACCAGATTGAAAACCCCGCTTCATACGAGGAGCGCCCCGCATCAACCAATAGGCGATGCGGGGCACGGCTCTATTTCACGGGGCTTTTCCGTCCATATCATTCGTGCATGTAGAGCGTCTGAATTGCAACTAGCTCCGCCACATCCGCCTTATGCAGGCTAATCGGAACCCATACGGCAATACATGGCGAAAAAGCAGGATAACACGCTGGTTCCATACCCGCCGCTTGCAACCTTTCCCAGGTCCTCATCGGAGAGTTCTCTTCTTTGTGCAATCGCTGCCTTGGCGTAGGCAAACAGTTCCTCCTCGGTAGCCTCGACGCCATGAGCTGCCGCCCACGCCGCCACATTGCCCGCCTTGGCGGCCTAGGCTAGCGACTCCTTCAGCCCATCATCGGCAAGAACCTTTCCGTACAGCTCCTCGATCGTCATATCGGCGCCTCTTTCTCGTCGAATAGGAAACTCTCTTTCTCGCTATACGCCGCTTCGCCGCATGCCATCCCGACACCATCGCGAGGCGGGAATCCTTTGGGAGTGGGGCATCCCGAGAACTGCACGGGGGGCATCCGTTGCGTTATAGTTGACCGCATGGGAAATAACGTACGACAAGGAATCGAGATACCTGTTGCCGCCGAGGGGTTTTCGGCAGCGCAGTCATATGTGGAAGAAGCGCTCAAGCTGCGCTTTCTGAGTCCTGAAATCGCACATGAGACGATGCTCGTTTTCGAGGCCGTGTTCAACACGGTGCTCGAGCAGGGCGTGGATCCCGGCACCACGATGAGCATTGTTCGCGACAACCGGCTGGGCGGCATCAGCCTGAAAATCGGATACGCCGGCAAGCGTTTCGCGCCGGTGGAAGACGATTACCTCATGTCGCCGGAACTGCGCATCCTGGAGGCTTATGCCGACAGGCTCACCTACCGCTACCATTCCGGATACAACACCATCCGCATCTCCATGAAGAAGAGCCCGCGTGGCTATTTCCTCACGTGCGGCGTGGGCATCCTGCTCGCCGTGCTCGCCTACATGTTGCTATGCCTGTTCGTGAGCCCCGAAGACCGGACGGCCCTGCTAAGCGAATACATCTTCCCCGTCGAGCAGGTATTCGCGAACGCGATGCTCATGGTAGGCGCCCCGGTCACCTTGTTCTCGCTGCTGAAAAACGCCTCGAACACGTTCATCGTCGCCGAGTGGGAAT
This sequence comes from Coriobacteriia bacterium, assembly GCA_030525445.1. GTDB lineage: Bacteria > Actinomycetota > Coriobacteriia > Coriobacteriales > Eggerthellaceae > UMGS1519. The sequence goes on from JAUNEQ010000094.1 coordinate 6,571, forward strand.
CGGGTGCGCGGCGCCTGCAGGCGAAGGCCCTCATCACATCCGCGTTCGCCATCGCGCTCGCGATTGCGTTGAGCCTGCTGTTCGTCTGGATGTTCCCCGAGCTGTACGCCTATGATGTGAGGCACATCGGCATCACAGACGAATCGTTCGCATCGTTTATCGTATCCATGGTTCCGGCGAGCATCGTCGCGCCGTTCGAGGCGGTCTCGCCCGTCCCACTCATGGTGGTTGCCCTGCTTGTCACGTATGCGCTTTGCTCTACAGGCGAGCACTTCGATTTCCTGAAGCAGGCGATCGATGCATGCTTCGAGCTCTTCTCCCGTATGCTCAGCGCCGTCATGGCAGCGCTTCCCGTCTTCTGCTTCCTCGCGATCTTGGACGAGCTCATCGACGGGGGCTTTCAGCAACTCGCCGTCGTGCTGACGTTCGTGGTCTTCGCGCTCGCGAGCACGATTATCCTGCTCGCCACCTACGCGCTGCGGTTGCGCGCGCAGGGCATCAACGTGCGAGAATTCGCCAAGACCCTCATCCCCCTGCTGCGCGAGAACCTCGCTATCGGATCGGTCATCGATGCGGTTCCGTTCAACATCCGCTATTGCGTGAGGAATTTCGGGATGGACCGCGACCGGCTACGCGACAGCCTGCCGGTGCTCGCGCAGATCAACCTCGACGGAAACTGCTTCCTCATCACGCTCATCGCGATGGGCTACATCTATCTCACCGGCACGGATGTCACTTGGGTGAACATCGCGGTGATCGCGATGCTGGTGCTCGTGCTGTCATGCGGCGCGCCGAATCAGCCGGGAAGTATCCTTCTGGGCGCGCTTTTCGTCATCATGTACCTCAACTCGAATGAGATGCTCTGCGTGGCGTTCTTCCTCGAGGTGTTCCTGGGCAGCGTCCAGAACATCGTCAATGTGATAAGTAGCGTCGTCACCGTCGCCGAAGAAGAAGCCGCGCAGACAAAGGCCGCTGCTTAAGCCAGAACCCCAGGTGGCTCGATTCGGCGCTATGTGGGAACAAAGCGTTGAATCGTGCCGCTTGGGGTCTGCGCCTGGCAGGATTCGGCGCAGTGCGGCCACACAGCGGCGAATCGTGCCAGATGACGCGCCATTCTGGCTGAATTTGACGCTCTGCGGCCGCACGGCATTGAATCGCGCCAGCACCAGGCCGCGTTTGGCTGAATTCGGCGCTGTGCGGGAACAGAGCGTTGAATCGTGCCGCTTGGGGTCTGCGCCTGGCAGGATTCGGCGCAGTGCGGCCACACAGCGGCGAATCGTGCCAGATGACGCGCCATTCTGGCTGAATTTGACGCTCTGCGGCCGCACGGCATTGAATCGCGCCAGCACCAGGCCGCGTTTGGCTGAATTCGGCGCTGTGCGGGAACAGAGCGTTGAATCGTGCCGCTTGGGGTCTGCGCCTGGCAGGATTCGGCGCAGTGCGG
>JAUNEQ010000265.1 GCA_030525445.1 Coriobacteriia bacterium
GTTTCCCCACCAGAACCTAAATCTGGCGCGTCTGCCAATTCCGCCACACCCGCTCGTGCGCATGCATGCCCCACGCACATGTCTACGTGGCGCACAGCGGAATATGATAGCAAAAATCCACCAGCAATACATGGATGTTATGTCACCACGCCAAACGCACATTTCAACCTATCGCGGGGGCAATCCCCGTGATAGGTTCCCATGATGTGCGTTTGGCGTGCTTGGCGCCATCGCGTAAACGCTCTGCTAGAATCCCTCCATTCGAATTCGGCGCTACGTGCGCAGTCAAACCAATAGAAAGCAGATATGAACTCATTTGACACACTCGGCCTGGGGGCCAAGGCGCTTGCCGCCGTCGACGCCCTGGGCTACGAAACGCCCACCCCGGTTCAGGAACGCGCGATTCCCCTGGTCTTGGAAGGGCACGACATCATCGCCGCCGCGAAAACCGGCACCGGCAAGACCGCGGCATTCAGCCTTCCCATCCTCGACAAACTCGGCCATGCCGGATACGGCAACGGACCCCTCGCGCTGGTAGTCACCCCCACCCGCGAGCTCGCCATGCAGATAGACGAGGTATGCCGAACCATCGCGAAGCGCACCAAGCACCGCGTGACCTGCTTGGTGGGCGGCGTCTCCTATGAGCCCCAAATCCAGCGGCTCGAGAAGGGGTGCGACATCGTCATCTCGACCCCCGGACGGCTCATCGACCTCATGAACCAGGGCGCGGCGAACCTCGACCAGGTTGAAACGCTCGTGCTCGATGAGGCCGACCGCATGCTGGACATGGGCTTTTTGCCCGACGTCCGCAAGATCGTGAAAGGCTGCCCCGAGAAACGCCAGACGCTGCTTTTCAGCGCCACCATCGATGCGAGCATCGAGAAGAACATGGCGAGCCTCCTGACAGACCCCACCTATGTGGAGGTCGACCACAAGGGAGAAACCGCGGACCTCATCGACCAGTACCGCATCGATGTCGACCACCGCAGCAAGCAGAACCTGCTCCATGCGCTTCTGAACGAGAAGGGCGGCTGCCGCATCATCGTGTTCGCCCGCACGCGTTACCGTGTGGACGCCTGTGTTCGCAAGCTCAGGCGCGCCGGCTTCAACGTGCTGCCCATCCATTCCGACCGCACGCAGAACCAGCGCAAACGCGCCATCGACGCCTTTGCCGCCGATGAAGTCGACATCCTCGTCGCCACCGACGTGCTCGCCCGCGGCATCGACATCGCGAAGGTGAATTACGTCGTGAACTTCGACCTTCCCACCCAGGCGGAGGACTACGTTCACCGTATCGGCCGTACGGGTCGCGCTGGCGAGCGTGGTTTCGCCGTCTCGTTCGTCACGCCCGACAATGCGCAGGAGATCCGAGAAATCGAGAAGCTCATCGGCTATGAAATTCCCTATATGAGCATCGAGTGGAACGGTTCTGAGGAAAGCGATGATGCGCTCGTCGCCCGCGCGAACCGCAAGGCCGCGCGCAAAGATCCCGAAATAGCCGAAGTGGTGCGCGAGGAGAAAGCCCGCACGAAGCGCGAGGCTAAGAAGCGTGAGGCCATTGCAACCGAATGGGTAGGCGAGGGCAAGAGCCGTCGACCGCGCCGCAAATCGAAGCCCTCTGTTGACGAAGCCCAGGCCGCTGCCGACCCCAAGCGCGTGAAGCAAAACGCACCGAAGAAGCGTCGCACACGCGTCAAGGCGAAGCCCGATAACGTCGAAGAGCTCATGGCTTCCGCGGCAGAGCGACACTCGAAGCACGCAGACGATGCATCCTCCCCCGCTCACGAGTCGGATGCCAAGGAAAAGGGCCGGAAGCGCGCCGCCATCCGCCCCCGGAAGACCCGTGGGACCGCGTCGAAGGAAAACAAGCGCAATCAAAGGCAGGCAGGCGCTGCGAAACCCGCGCGCAAGAAGGAGCGCACGGGCAAACGCGCCGCATCGCAGAACGGTTTCGACGGCGACTTCCGCCCGGGACGCAGCCAGCGACGTGATTCACGCAACCGGCATTAGC
>JAUNEQ010000095.1 GCA_030525445.1 Coriobacteriia bacterium
GTTGGTTGGCAACATCAACCAACGTGACGTTAAGCCTGGCCCCCTGTCCCATTTGCTGCGGGCCCTCTTGTCCCATCCGGGGCGGGTTTCCAACGAAACCGTCGCTTTCCGATAATCGAAAGCGCACCCGCTTCTGCCGAAAGAAAAGTCGCATCAAAATCAGAAAAGGGTATTATATAGATTTGGTGTGCCCAAAACCGGGCATTCAGGAGAAACAGGATTCAATCGGAGGAGAGACATGTTTCCGATTATCGAAGTAGAGGAGCTCAACCCGGAAGTGGTGCGCATGGTGGTGGAAGCGCCGGCCATCGCGCGCAAGCATCAGCCGGGCCAGTTCATCATCCTGCGCATCGACGAGACCGGCGAGCGCATTCCCCTCACCGTGAATGAGACCGACCCCGAGGCCGGCACCATCACGGTGGTGTTCCAGAAGGTTGGCGCCACGACGCTGCAGCTGGCCGACCTCAAGCCGGGCGACGCCCTGCAAGACCTCGTGGGGCCGCTGGGCAAGCCCACGGATTTCGCGGGTGCGAAGCGCGTGGCCGTCATCGGCGGCGGCCTGGGCTGCGCCATCGCGTATCCCGAGGCCAAGGAGCTGCACGACATGGGCGTCGAGGTCGACCTCATCGCGGGCTTCCGCACTGCCGACCTCATCTTCATGGAGGACAAGCTCGAAGCCGCCTGCACCAACCTCATCGTGGTCACCGACGACGGCAGCAACGGCCGTCGCGGCTTCGTCACCGACGCGCTGCGCGAGCGCATGAACTCCGGCATTCGCTACGACCTGGTCATCGCCATCGGCCCCGTCGTCATGATGGACTTCGTGTGCCGCCTCACGAAGGAATACGGCGTGCGCACCCTGGTGTCCATGAACACCGTCATGATCGACGGCACCGGCATGTGCGGCTGCTGCCGCGTGAAGGTGGGCGGCGAATACAAGCACGCATGCATCGACGGCCCCGACTTCGACGGCCATCAGGTGGACTTCACGAGCGTCATGGAGCGCAGCGTGCAGTTCCGCCAGTTCGAGACGCAGGCACTGAATAACTACCGCCGCCAGCACCCCGAAGCCACGATGCGCTTGGGTTAGCACGACGTAACAGATAGGAACCATGATGAGCGAGACCAAAGAACGCGGCGTGCTCCCCGACGGGCGCCATCGCCCCAGCAAGGACCAGATCAACCGCCAGCCCACGAAGACCCCGATGCCCGAGCAGAAGGCGCCGGGCCGCATCGCCAACTTCAACGAAGTGGCGCTGGGGTACACGGAGGAAATGGCCATCAACGAGGCGAAACGCTGCCTCGACTGCCCGAAGCCGGGCTGCATGCGCGGCTGCCCGGTGAGCGTGCCCATTCCGCACTTCATCGAGGCCGTGGCGGCGGGCGAGTTCGCCAAGGCGTATTCCATCATCAAGCATCGCAACGCGCTGCCGGCCATCTGCGGCCGCGTGTGCCCGCAGGAAACGCAGTGCGAGTCGCAGTGCGTGCTGGGCAAGAAGGGCGAGCCGGTGGGCATCGGCTACCTCGAGCGCTTCGTGGCGGACTGGGCGTTTGCCCATCCCGACGAGCTCGAGCCCGTGACCGAGGAAATGACCCGCAGCTACAACGCCCCCATCGCGGGCGAGCGCGGCACCGCAGCGCTCATGGCGAACGTGGCCGAAAAGGCGCGCAAGGAAAAGGGCCATCACGACCCCGACCTGTACGACCCGCATGTGGAAGACGATTTCGACTTCGACTACGACGCCGCGAAGGCGCGCGTGCGCGGCAAGAAGGTCGCCTGCATCGGCAGCGGCCCTTCGGCCCTCACCTGCGCTGACGAGCTTGCGCGCGAAGGCGTGGAGGTCACCGTTTTCGAGGCGCTGCACAAGGTTGGCGGCGTGCTTTCCTACGGCATCCCCGAGTTCCGCCTTCCGAAGAGCCTGGTGGCCCGCGAGGTCGCGACGCTCGAGGCGCACGGCGTGAAGTTCGAGCTGAACTCCGTTGTCGGCCGCTTGTACGACATCCCCGAGCTCATGGGCGAGATGGGCTTCGACGCCGTCTACATTGCCAGTGGCGCCGGCGCCCCCATCTACCTGGGTCTGAAGGACGAGATGTACGACGGCGTGATGATGGCGAACGAGCTGCTCACGCGCACGAACCTCATGAAGGCATTCCAGTTCCCCGAGTACGCGACCCCGCTGTTCATGGGCCGCACCTGCGCGGTCATCGGCGGCGGCAACGTGGCCATGGACGCTGCGCGCACCGTCCGTCGTTTCGGCGCGGACGTGACCATCGTCTACCGCCGCAGCCGCGAGGAGCTGCCCGCGCGCGCGGAGGAAGTGCACCATGCCGAGGAAGAGGGCATCAAGTTCCGCTTCCTCACGAACCCGGTGGAGATCAAGGCCGACGACCGCGGCTGGGTGACGCGCCTGGACTGCGTGAAGATGGAGCTCGGCAGCCCCGACCTTTCGGGCCGCCGCCGTCCGGTCGAGATTCCCGGTTCGCGCTTCCCGATGAACGTGGACATGGTGGTCGTGGCTGTGGGCAACCGCCCGAACCAGCTGGTGCAAGAATCCACGCCTGGCCTGGCCGTGGACGACCGCGGGCGCATCCGCACCGACAAGTCCACGCACGAGACCAACATCCCCGGCGTGTTCGCCGGTGGCGACGTCACCACGGGCGCCGCGACCGTCATCCAGGCCATGGGCACCGGCAAGGAAGCCGCCCACTCCATCCTGGGTTACCTGGGTCGTCTGGACAACTAGCCAAACGGACATACGCAACGCGAAAGGCGCCGGCACCCCCGGCGCCTTTTCTTGTGGGATGGGGCGTTCTGTCCCATCCCTATCGGGGGCCGTCCCCGTGATAGGTTCCTGCTGAGGATGACGGTGAGACGGCTGGGCTCTGGATGCGGTATCGTATTACCAAGGGATAGATGGCTACTGCCATGGAGCAAAGGAGTGGACATGAAGAAGAACCTTTTGATGTGCCTTGTCGCAGCGATGTGCGTGCTCGCGCTTTCCGCTTGTGGCGGGCAAGCCAATAACGCGTCCAGCAGCGCGGCGGACTCGGCGTCTTCGGCTGCGACCGAGGCGACGATTGAAGACGGCCAGAACCCCCTGATGAACTTCGTGGGGCCGTATGCCTGCGAGCGTGCGCAGGTGATGATCGAGGCTCAGGACCTCGAGGGCGCCAAGGCGACGGTGACCTGGGGAAGCAGCGCTGCCGAAAGCACCGTGTGGGAGATGGAGGGCACGTTCGACGCGGACACGCTCACCATGACGTATGACAAGTGCAAGAAGACCAACCTCGTGCTCAAGGAAAACGGCGACGCAGAGAGCGAAGAGGTTGTCTACGAGGATGGCACGGGCACGATCGTGTTCACCGACGGCAACCCGCTCACGCTCGTCTGGAACGACGAGAAGGAGCATGCAGCCGACGACATGGTGTTCACCTGGGCGGCGTAAGCACGCAGCGTAAGTACGCGCGATTCACGCGCATAGGGAGGTGGGGCGCAGGATTCCTTCGCCCTACCTTCTTTTTTCTTCGTTCGTTTTGTCCAACAGGCGTTCGACCACGGCGATCTGCTCCTTGAGGTCGGCCAGTTCCTGCGCCAGCTGGACATCCGTCGATCCGGGCTCGACGCGGTCGGCCTGGCGGCTTTCCTCGATGCTGTCGAGGATGATGGCCACGATGATGTTCAGGATGATGAACGCCGTGAGCACGATGAACGAGACGAAATACAGCCACGCAAGGGTGTGCGCCTCGATGATGGGGCGTGCGATGTCGGGCCAGCCTTCGAGCGTGAGGATTTGGAACAGGGTGAGGAGGCCGGCTCCCAGATTGCCGAAGTAATCGGGGAAGTCGGCCCCGAACACGAACACGCCCATGACGTCGAAGACGTAGAGCACGATGAGCAGCAGCACGCCCGTCCACAGCACGCTGGGGATGGAACGGCCGATGGATTCCACGATGATGCGCAGTTTGCGCAGCATCGACACCAGCTTGAACAGCCGCACGACGCGGAACAGCCGCAGCGTTCGCGCCACCTGCAGGGGGAAGGCGAAGCCGATCGTGAGCAGGTCGAGCACGAGGATCACGAGCGACGTAGCGACGATGACGAAGTCGAAGACGTTCCAGCCATCGCGGAAGTAGTCCCAACCGTATGCGTGCAGTTTCAGCCACGCTTCCACGACGTAGATGGCCAGGCACAACAGGTCGATGGCGCTGAGCAAAACCATGATGGGCTGCGCGAGGTGCGCCGTCTCGAAGCCGATGGTGACAGCGTTCAGGCAGATGACGCCCGCGATGAACAGCTGGAATACCCGGGATTCGACGATGCCGGTTGCTCGTTGCTTGTCCACTGCGCTCCTTTTCCGAATGGTCTGCCCGAGAATTATAGGGCATCAACCGCCGTGCATGGGCGGGCGCGATTACTGAACATACACCTCGCCACGTGGGATTACGCCATTCCAGACGCCGGCGAGCTCGAGCGCGCCGTCAAGCACGAAAAGCGCCAGGAGCACGCCTGCCAGCCGCAGCGCCGCCCCGCGATGCCGGGCACCCCACGCCTTCACGGCGGGTGCCAGCAGGTACAGGAACACGAGGCCGCCGATGACGAACCGCATCGTGAACTCGGGTGCGACGCGGCCTTGGAAATTGCCCCACGAGCTGGAGTAATCCCAGGGCATGAAGCCCATGAGCGCCTCGCAGGCGTAGCTTGCCACCAGCTCGACGGCCGACACCAGCAGGAAGATGCCCACGGCAACCACGAGCACTTCCGCGAGCTTGGGCATGCGCTCGCCCAGCCAGCGGCTTGCCGGTGTGAAGCACCACACGATGAGCAGCCCGCCGATGCCGTAGATGGGGCACCACGGCCCTGCGAACGTGGCGCGCGGATGGAACCCGCCCTGCACCACAAGGTCGTTGATGATTTCGTAGCACCAACCCACACACGAGAACAGCATGAACAGAATGAACGTCGTGGCCAGCGCCAACGGCATGTCATGTGTCGAATTGCGTGCCATGCAAAGCTCCCTTTCGCGCACCCCTGGTAAGTGTATTACCATAGCAGCGACGAAATTTGAAACGGAGGAACCCATGCCAGAGAATTTCGACCCCGTCGAGTACATCAACACGCCGCGGTGGCGCAGTTCGCGCCTGGGGCTCGATCGCACGCGCGAGCTGCTTGCGGGGCTGGGGAATCCGCAGGACCGCTTGCGCGTGGTGCATGTGGCGGGCACGAACGGCAAGGGTTCCACCTGCGCGTTCCTGGCGAGCATCCTGCAGGAGGCCGGTTACAAGGTGGGGCTGTTCACCAGCCCGTACATCATTGAGTTTGCCGATCGCATTCGCGTGAACGGGCAAAACATCCCGGCCGACGACCTGCTGGACGTGACGCTGGCCGTGCGTGAGGTGGCCGAGGCCATGCCCGACCATCCCACGGAATTCGAGCTGATGACGGCGGTGGCCTTCACGTACTTCGCGCGCGAGGAGTGCGACATCTGCGTGGTCGAGGTGGGGCTGGGCGGACGTCTGGATTCCACGAACGTGCTGGCTGCGCCCGAGGTGTGCGTCATTACCCCCATCGCGCTCGACCACACCACGATGCTGGGCGACACGATTGCGGCTATCGCGGGCGAGAAGGCGGGCATCGTGAAGCCGGGCGTTCCCGTGGTGAGCGCCGTGCAAACGCCCGAGGCCATGGGCGTGATCGCCGCCCGCGCCGTTGAGCAGCAAGCGCCGCTGACCTGCGTTGACGCCGACCAAATAGCGGGTACGCCGAACGATTTCGGGTATCGCGGTTGGAACCACCTGACGCTGGGGATGCTGGGCAGCTACCAGACGGAGAATGCCGCGACGGCGCTCGAGGCCGTGCGCGTGCTGCGCGAGCGCGGCTGGGAGATTCCCGACGCCGCGGTGGAGGTGGGTCTTGCCACCACGTATTGGCCCGGCCGATTTGAGATTCTGGGCAACGACCCCACGTTCATCGTGGATGGCGGACATAACCCGCAGGGCGTGCAGGTGCTCATCGATTCGCTGGAGCAGCGCTTCCCGCAGCGCCCGGTCATCTTCGTCATGGGCGTGCTCGCCGACAAGGATTACCCGGCCATGGTGCGCCAGCTGGTGGGATACCCCTTCACGCGCATGTTCATCTGCATCGAGCCGCCGAACCCGCGGGCGCTTCCCACCGAGGACCTGGCCCAATGCGCGCAAGACGCGCTGCAGGAGCAAAACGACCAGATGGCGCGCGAGCATCCGCTGACCCGCCCCCGGCACGAGGTGATGATTCGCGAGGCGAAATCGATCCCGGCTGCCGTGGAGGCGTCGCTGGGCATCGCGTTCGACCTTTCCGACCCGCGCCTCGTGCGCGATTCGAAGGCCGACCCCTTCGCGTGGCTCAATGGATGGAGCCGCGCGGCGACGTATGTGAACCCCATCGTGGTGGCGTGCGGCAGCCTGTATTCTGTGGCCGATATCACGGCTGCGTATGACTCCTTGAACGCCGGGTCACCCGCGGAGTAACGTCGAGCCAGAAGGACGCGTGCACAAAAATGCAACTTTTAGCCAACTCGAGAGATGAGAGAGTGGCTAAAAGTTGAAAAATGCTGCAACAACGAATCTAGCGGGCGCACTATCCTAATACGCACCCTGTGTTTGACGCTGGCGGCGCATTGCGGCGGCGAGCACGATGAATGCGACCAGCATGAGCACCAGGCCAGCCGCGTCGAAGATGATGAACCGGGTGATGCCGGCTGCCATGAGCCCGCTTCCGAGCCCCGTCCCATAGAGGCGCCACAGGATGAACGATTCGCCCACCAAGCCCACGAGCTGCTGGAACAACACGACCACGTACAGCGCCCGGAACCGCGACGGGCTGACAATCACCGCCGGATACGTGACGTTCCACATGAGGAACGCGACGCCCAGCCCTGCGGCCATGGCGCCTGCTTCCTGCGTGCGGGGCAGTCCGTATGCGGCAGCGGATTCCACCGGGTACAAGATGAACTGGATCGCGCAGGTGACGTTGAGCGCGAACACGATGAGCACGGCAAGCCGGGCGATCCACGACGCCTTGCCCACCGAGAGCCGCCTGCGCGGAGCCTCGTACGCGCTTTCCTGATAGGCCGGTGCTGCATCGTAGTCGTCGTATCCGCCATGCCGTGTTTCGGGCTGGCTGGTGGAACGCCCCATGGCGCCGTTGAGCGCGGCATTCTTCGCCTGCGCCTCGCGCGTTGTCGCATACCCGTTGGATGCCGGGTATCGGCGTGCGGCACCTCCCGCGCCTTCGTCTATTTCCTGTTGCTTTCTCATGGAGCCATTGTAGCAATCGGCCACGGCGGGTTGTGCTGGGGTATACTGCGCAAACAGCGAATGCCCTTGGTGGACTTGGGCGGCGACATACTCCGAACCTGGTCAGGACCGGGAGGTAGCAGCCATAAGGGGTCACTGACGAGCGCCCAAGTCTACCAAGGGCATTTTGCATTCTGCGGACGCGCCGCTGCGCACCATCTGGCGCCGCGCCCGCGCAGAGACCGCACCCAGAACAAACGCGTCATCGCAGGCCACGCTGGAGAAACATGAAGTTCATCGATTTCATAGTCGCATTCTTGCACGACCCCCGCACCGTCATCGCGGGCTGGATCGCCGCGTTGGGCCCCGGCCTGGTGTATGGCCCCCTGTTCCTGGTCGTCTTCATCGAGACCGGCGTCGTCGTGTTTCCCTTCCTGCCGGGCGACAGCTTGCTGTTCGCAGCGGGCGTCTTCAGCGCCGACGGCGGCGGCCTCAACATCGTCGCCACGCTGCTCGTGTTCTACGCGGCGGCCATCCTGGGCAACACCTCGAACTACTGGATCGCGCGCTTCTTCGGCAGCCGCATCCTCGACTCGGGCAAGGTGAAGGCGCTCACGCCCGAGCGCATGGCCAAGCTCGACGAGTTCTTCGAGAAATACGGCGGCC
>JAUNEQ010000266.1 GCA_030525445.1 Coriobacteriia bacterium
CAACCTGAAGGAGGTCCCTCGACTCCGGCGCTTCGCGCCTCCGCTCGGGATGACAAAGTGGGGGCTTCACCCATGCGATGGCAATGGGGTAGTGTTCGCTAGAAGCCGATTTCGCTGAAATCGATGTGGGTGTGGTCGTTCGCCTCGTCGGGGTCGAAATCGTCGAAGTCATCCCAGTGGTTGGCACTCTTCCGGTTGGCTTCGCTTTCGCTCATGGGGCCGAATGGGGTGAGGATGATGCGCTGCACATCGAACACCTCGCGCTCTTCCACCACGAGGGTCATGACGCCCGGCTCGCTGCCGCGACGGGGTTCGGATACCGACCCCGGGTTCAGATACAGCACGCCGTCGATTTCCTCTTCGCGCGGCATATGCGTATGCCCGTGGATGACGACGCGCGTGCCCCGGGGAAGGTCCGCCGGTGCCGGCACGTCTTCGGGGCGATGCGTCACGTAGAAGCGCACGCCTTCGTAGCTGGGCTTCGCCACGTCGTGCACGGTGGGGCCGTAATCCACGAAGCGGTCGCAGTTTCCGTACACCGCCACGGTGGGGGCGATGCATTCGAGTTCGGTCATGAGAGCCGGGCTGCAGGTGTCGCCCGCGTTGATGATGACGTCGCATCCCTTCAAGGCGGTTTTCGCCGCTTCGGGAAGGTAGCGATGTATGTCAGAGATAATTCCAATCAGCATAATGCGGCATTGTACCGCAATACCGGTTTCGGTGGCCCTTGAACCAAAGGGGACTATCCCCTTTGGTTCAAGGGCGTGTCCGTGGGTTTCGTAGAGGTTCTCGCCTTTTGGCCTGGCGCTGGTAGTATGTTCGGGCACGTGAAGCAAACAGCGAAAGGTTGCCCCATGGCGGAATATATCGAGGGAAAACGACCGGTGGTCGAAGCGCTGACGCGCAAGACCCCTATCGAGATCGTGCTGATGGCCGATAACCTGAAGTCGGATAGTCTCGTCGAGACCGTGCTGCGCAAGTGCCGTCAGGCCGATATCCCCGTGAAGAAGGTTCCGCACAAGGAGCTCGACGAGAAGTCGGAACGCGGCAGCCACCAGGGCGTCATGGCGCGCACGCGCCCGTTCCCCTATGTGGGCATCGGCGAGATCGTGGATGCCGGCCAGCGTGATTTCGAGAAGAACGGGCGTTCGCTCGTCGTCGTGCTCGACCACATCACCGATTCCGGCAACCTCGGCGCCATCGCGCGTTCCGCCGAAATCGTCGGCGCGACGGGCATCGTCATCCCGAACAAGCGCAGCGCGCATGTGACGGCGGCCACCTACAAGAGCAGCGCCGGCGCCATTTCCAACATCGCCATCGCGCAGGTTGCCAACCTGGGTTCCACGCTCGACCGCCTGAAGGACGAGGGATATTGGGTCGCCGGTGCGAGCGAGCACGGCAACCAGAGCCCGTGGGACACCAACCTGCAGGGCAAGATCGTGCTCGTGATGGGCAACGAGGCCGAGGGCCTGGCCGATCGCACGCTGAAGAAATGCGACTTCCTCGTGGCCCTTCCGCAGGTGGGCGAGATCGCGAGCCTGAATGTGGCCCAGGCGAGCACCGCGCTCATGTACGAGTGGCTGCGCCAGAACTGGAAGCAGGACTAAGCGATGGCGCAACGCCGCAAGCGGATGCTCATCGTCGATGGCTACAACGTGCTGCGCTCGGGCAGCCGGTATCGCGCCATCACGAGTCCCGACTACACCGATGATTCCTTCAACACCGCGCGTGAGCGGCTGGTGAACGACGTCATCGATTTCGCGGGGCGCACCTACGAGGCCTATATCGTCTACGATGGCGGCGGCAACGCCTATTCCGAAGGCGCGCCCGAGACCGTGGGCCGCGTGAAGATTATCTTCTCGCCGGCGGGCTCGTCGGCCGACAAGGTCATCGAGAAGCTCGCGCACGAAGGGCGCGTGCGGGGGATGGAAGTGCTCGTGGTGACAAGCGATGCCACCATCCAAGACACGGTGTTCGGCGGCGGCGTCGACCGCATGAGCGCGAACGG
>JAUNEQ010000267.1 GCA_030525445.1 Coriobacteriia bacterium
GCGTGAACTTCTTGCCCTCCTCGGCGGCGGGGTTGAAGCGGAACAGGTTCCAATAACCGCAATCCACGGCCTTCTTCATCTCGGCCTGGGCGTTCTTCATGCCGCCCTTGATGGAGTGCATCTCGCACGGCGAGTACGCAACCACCAGCGACGGGCCCGGATACGCCTCGGCCTCGGTGAGCGCCTTCAGGAACTGTGCGGGCTTCGCGCCCATCGCGACCTGGGCCACATACACGTAGCCATAGGCCATCGCGATCTCGGCGAGGCTCTTCTTCTGGACTTCCTTGCCGGCAGCGGCGAACTGCGCCACCTGGCCGATGTTGGAAGCCTTGGAGGCCTGGCCACCGGTGTTGGAGTAAACCTCGGTGTCGAACACGAGCACGTTCACGTCCTCGTGGCTCGCGAGCACGTGGTCGAGTCCGCCGTAGCCGATGTCGTACGCCCAACCGTCGCCGCCGAAGATCCAGAAGCTCTTCTTGGACAGGTAGTCCTTGCGCTCGAGGATAGCTGCGGCAGCCGGGTTGTCGGCGATGGCCTCAAGGGCGGCGGCATAGTCGGCGCTCGCCTTGTCGTTGGCGGCGGCATCCGCGCGGGTGTCCAGCCATGCCTGGGCGGCGGCCTTCACGTCCTCGGGAACGCCTGCGGCAAGCAGGGCCTCGGTCTCTTCCGCAAGCTCGCGGCGGATGGCCTCGTGGCCCTCCATCATGCCGAAGCCGAACTCGGCGTTATCCTCGAACAGGCTGTTGCACCATGCCGGACCGCGGCCATTCTGAGCCTTCGCGAACGGCGAAGTCGCTGCCGGGTTGCCCCAAATGGAGGAGCAGCCGGTGGCGTTCGCAATGTACATGCGCTCGCCGAAGAGCTGCGTGACGATGCGCGCATAGCTGGTCTCGGCACAGCCCGCGCACGAACCGCTGTACTCGAGCAGCGGCTTCTTGAACTGGCTGTCCTTCACGCTCGTGCCACACGCGGCGGTCTTCTCGGCCACCTCGGACACGCAGTAATCGTAGATAGGCTGCTTGGCCCACTCGCCCTCGGCGGGCACCATCGTCAGGCTGCCAGTGGGGCACGTGCCCACGCAGACCGAGCAACCCATGCAGTCCATCGGGCTCACGGCCAGCGTGTACTTCATGCCCTTCACCTTCGGGCCCTTGGCATCGAGCAGGATGATGCCCTCGGGCGCCGCCGCGGCCTCTTCCTCGGTGAGCGCGAACGGACGGATGGTGGCATGCGGGCACACAAACGCGCACTGGTTGCACTGGATGCACTTCTCGGGATCCCACTTCGCGACGGTGACGGAAAGCGCGCGCTTCTCGAACGCGGAAGCGCCGAGCTCCCACTGGCCGTCCACGTGGTCGGCGAAAGCGGACACCGGCAGGCGGTCACCATCCATGCGGCCAACCGGCTGCATGATGTTCTTCACCATCTCGACGAGCTTGGCGTCGCCGGCGAGCTCCTCTTCAGCCGCATCGTCGACGGCGTTCGCCCACTCGGCCGGCACGTCGATCTTCGTGAAGGCGGTCGCGCCCGCATCGATGGCCTTGTGGTTCATGTCCACGACGTCCTGGCCCTTCTTCAGGTAGGACTTCGTCGCGGCATCCTTCATCAGCTGGATGGCCTCTTCCTGCGGCATGACCTTCGCCAGGGCGAAGAACGCGGACTGCAGGATCGTGTTGGTGCGCTTGCCCATGCCGATCTCGATGGCCAGGTCGATGGCGTTGATCGTGTAGAGCTGGATGTTGTTGGCCGCGATATAGCGCTTGGCCTCGGCGTTCAGGTGATGCTCGAGCTCTTCGGGCGTCCACTGGCAGTTGATCATGAACGTGCCGCCGGGCTTGACGTCCTGCACCATGCGGAAGCCCTTGGTCACGTACGAGGGGTTGTGGCAGGCGACGAAGTCGGCCTTGTTCACGTAGTACGGGCTGCGGATGGGGCTGTCGCCGAAGCGCAGGTGGCTGATGGTGACGCCGCCGGTCTTCTT
>JAUNEQ010000268.1 GCA_030525445.1 Coriobacteriia bacterium
CCGCAAATCCCTCGCTCCCTAAACCACAACCTCCTCCACGCATGCAACGCCGTTCGCTGCGCACAACTTCATTAGCTTGCGGTCCAACGTAAGCAGCGTCGCCCCCCGGCGGCGCGCGAGCACGAGGTAGAACAGATCGTACGCGGAATGACCAAGCCGCGCGGCTTCCGAGGCCGCCTCAACCACCATGTCGCTCTCGTTCACGAACTCGTCGACCAGGCTCAGGGCGTCGCGCAGCTCTTCCATCACAATCGCCTGCGGCCGACCCAGCTGGTGCACGAGGCGAAACGCGACGTTCGCGGCCTCGGCCTGGAGCAACGTGGGCGCGATCACCCGCTCCCCCTTGCAGACGAGCGCGGCAAGCGCCCGCCCTTCATGGGTGTCCTGGGCTATCGCGAACGCGGCGCTGCAATCCAGCACGATCATCGCGACTCCCCTTCCTGCGCTCCACCCTGCAAAACCTCCAACTGGTGGTTCGTACGCTCCTCGCGCATGTCGCGAACCAGCTGGGCAATATCCGTGGCCTCGCCCTGGGCGCCGCCAGCCATGGCTGCCCGGGCGCGAATCCGCTCAATCAGCTCGCGCTTGCGTGCGGCGCGCTCCTGGCGCTCACGCTCGTCGCCATCGGACCACTCAGGCGCACAGTTCACCGGCGCAACCCGAAACGCATCCCGCCGCAGATGCTCCTCGAGCGCGACGATGGTCTGCTGCGCCATGCTCCGATGCTCGCGCGCCGCCCGGCGCTGAAGGTCGTCATAAAGGGTCTGCGGCAGTTCCCGCACTTGCAAGGCAGGCATAACAACTCCTTTCATGCGATATGCATGCATCTTGCATTATAGCGTATGGAAGGAATCGTGGGCGGCCGATAAGCGCATCGAGCGTTTGCAGCCAAATAGCCGGTTGACAATCGACTCGGGGCCTTTGTTGCCTGGGTGCAAAAATACGACCGGCGATAAGCCGGTCGTATTGATACATCAAACGGCAGCCCGGTGAGCCTCACAAGCAGCGGGCACAGCCGACTCGCATGACTTTACATAGCCGAAGCACCGGTTAGACACCGCGGTCCAAAGCCCGCCGGCAATCGACCCGGGCCCTTAATCGGGCCCCTGGGCGCTAGTACCCCTTGCGGCTCTCGTCGATGAAGGCGAACACCTCGGCGGCCACGCGGTCGGGGCAGTCGAGCTCCATCAGGTGGCACTCCCCCTCCAGGATCACGGTGCGCGCGCCCTTCGTGTTCATGATGGCGTACAGGTTGGAATCCCAGTAGTCCTGCAGCAGCGGGTCGATGGTGCCGAAGCAATACCCCACGGGCACGGTCAGGCTCTTCAGCGCCTCGTCGCACTCCTCCACGGAATCCCAGATCTTCTCGGGCGCGGACGCGTACTTGGGCACCGCGGGGCTCTGCGCGCTGTCGCCGATGGCGGCCATCTCCTCCATCTTCGCCTTCAGGCCCTCGGGCTTGCGCATGGCCACGGACATCATCTTCTCGAGCCCCTGGCCCATCAGCTCGAACCAGGAGTTCGCGGTTTGCCCCTTGATGTGCGGCGCCAGGTAGAAGCTCGCAAACGTGTCGAGCACCTCGGGATGGTTCTTCACCAGGTACCAACCGGGGATGGTGCCGTGGCATTTGCCCACGTAATGGAACTTCTCCAGCCCCATCTTCTGCGTGAAGTCGTAGACGTCCTTGCCCCATTGGCGGCCCCAGTGGATGCTGCCGTCGGGCTCGAGCTCGTCGGCCGGGCCGTCGAAGCGCATCACCACGCCGTACACGTGGTAGCGCTGCGCCAGGTGCTCCAGCACGGGCATGAAGGTGTGGAAGTAGAACGCGCCGGAAACCAGCACCTCCTGGTTGCCCTCGCCCAGCTCGCAGTACGTGAGCTCCGCGCCGTTGTCCAGTACGACCGACTTCGCCTCGCCCTTGATCTTGTTGGCCTCCATGATGCCCGTCCTTTCGTTGGATGTTCCTTCGTTGG
>JAUNEQ010000269.1 GCA_030525445.1 Coriobacteriia bacterium
ATTCGGATTCGGATTCGGAAAGGCATAATCGCCATAACGCGAGCCATCCACCCCGCGCAACCCGATACAAACGCATGGCAGCGGCTGTTTTATGTGGCGACGAACGTTAAGAATTCGCTAACATCGCCGTTTATATTGCATCAATCCGCTTGCTTGCATTGCATTCAAAAACCACTGATGGCCAGTTCATACCATTGACAGCTAATAACTGAGATGTAATAGTACGGACAACAATCTAACACGGCGCCTAAACACATTTTTGTTATTTCACCGCCGCTTTAATGGAAGGAAGACGAAATGCTAGTAGGCCGAGAACACGAGGTGCGGGAACTGAACCGGCTCTTCGAAAGTGGGGAAGCCGAACTCGTCGCAATCTACGGACGCAGGCGCGTCGGCAAGACCTACCTGGTCGACGAAACGTTCTCCGGGCACATCACCTTCCGGCACGCGGGCCTCTCTCCCGCAGATGGAATGACCGGCACCTCACTTCGCGTCCAGCTCGAGCACTTCGCACAGTCGCTCGAGTTGCAAGGCGCAGAGGTGCCCAGAAGGCCAGAAAGCTGGCTCGAGGCATTCTTCCTGCTAGAAAAGCATCTGCAGAAGATTGATAACGGAAAACGGCAGGTCGTCTTTCTCGACGAGCTCCCCTGGCTCGACACCCCCCGCTCGGGTTTTCTCGGGGCGTTCGAGGCGTTCTGGAACGGATGGGGCTGCCACCGGAGAAACCTCATGGTCATCGTCTGCGGCAGCGCAACGTCCTGGGTACTCGACCGCCTGGTCAACAACCATGGCGGGCTCTACAACCGACTGACATACGAGATCAAGCTCGCCCCCTTCAACTTACGGGAATGTGAGCAACTCCTTGATAGCAGGCACGTGAACCTATCGAGATACGACATCGCTCAGGCCTACATGGTTTTCGGAGGTATCCCCTACTATCTGGGGTATCTCGAGGGCTCGAGTAGCCTGGCGCAGAACATCGACACGATTGTCTTCGCGCGAGGGGCAAAGCTCCGCAACGAGTTCGACAGGCTCTTCGATTCCGTCTTCACCAATCCTGAGGCGGAAAAGGCTATAGTCCGCTTCCTTTACACGAGACGAAGGGGCTACAAGCGTGCCGAGATTGCAGACGGACTTGGGATAAGCGACGGCGGTCGCTTCTCCCGCAACCTCAAGGCCCTCATCGCAAGTGATTTCGTCGAACGCTACGTGCCATTCGGCTATGGAGCTCGAGAAGAGCATTATCGGCTCATCGACCCCTTCTGCCTCTTCTACCTGCACTTCGTCGATGGGGCAAGAGGCTTGAGCGATCGCTACTGGCAGGAGCGCATCGATGCGCAGCCCGTGGTCACATGGCGCGGACTTGCCTTCGAGAACCTATGCTTCAACCACGTCGAGCAGATCAAGGCCGCACTCGGCGTCAGCGGCGTGCGCACAACCTGTTCTGCCTGGCAGGTGCGTGATGGAGAGCGTGGTGGGGCTCAGATCGATTTGCTCCTCCAGCGGGGCGACAACGTGGTAAATGCCTGCGAATGCAAGTTCTATAGCGGTGAATTCGCGGTGGACAAGAGCTACTATCAGGTCTTGCTCGGCCGGCAGCAGCAGCTTGCGGAGAAGCTCCCGCGCAAGATGTCAGTGCAGCCAACGCTCATAACCACCTTCGGTCTTGGACAAAACCAGTATAGGTGGGCATTCGCGAACATCATCACACTCGACGACCTGTTTGTGTAGCGAGGTAGGTTCCGCTGCGGATGATGGCAGACGTTTTCCTAAGAAGGGACGGCTTGGCCGGCGTTCCGCTCAACTGCTTTCTGGCAAAGCGCCAGGGCGATGTCCAAGACCAACGTCAGCGCCACCACGAGCAGGGCACCGCCAATCATCACCTCGTAGTGGTTGGTCTTCATGCCCATGAACAGGAACCGGCCAAGCCCGATATCGGCCGTATAGGCGGCGAGCGTCGCCGTTG
>JAUNEQ010000011.1 GCA_030525445.1 Coriobacteriia bacterium
GCCAGCCTTCGGGCTGGCTTTTTTAATGCGGTCGATGCGATGGTGCGGAAAATCCGGGGACGGTTGTTATAGGCGGGACGCCTGGGGACGGGGTGGTTTGGCGTCTCACCTTCCATCCAGAACGGCCCCCTTTGTCATCCCGAGCGAGCGAAGCGAGTCGAGGGACCTCACCCTGGTCATGGTTTGAGCCAACCATGACCAGGATGAGGTCCCTCGACTCCGGCGCTTCGCGCCTCCGCTCGGGTGGGTGTGGAATAGCTGTCCGATATAAGGGACAATATAAATGAAGGTGCACCCTATTATGAGGATGCACCTTGAAAGTTCGGAATACAGATGGCGCGGCTTAGTACACGCGACGGAACAGCGCGACGACCTTGCCTACGATTGCGCAGTCGCGCGTGATGATGGGCTCCATCGAGGAGTTTTCGGGTTGCAGGCGGATGTGATCGGCTTCGCGGTAGAAGCGTTTCACCGTCGCTCCGTCATCGATGAGGGCGACGACGATATCTCCGTTATTCGCGACGCTTTGCTCGCGGACGACGAGATAGTCGCCATCATTGATGCCGGCTTCGATCATCGACTCGCCATGGACGGAAAGCAGGAACGATGCGGAATCGCCGACGATGTCCACAGGGAGCGTGATCGTGTCTTCGATGTTCTCTTCCGCGAGGATGGGAACGCCAGCCGCCACTTGGCCCACAAGCGGGAGGGTTATGAGGTTGAAATCGGTCGGCGCGGGAGCCGGAGTGGGCGGCGCCTCAACCGGCTCGGTGATGCCGAGCTCTTCGCGGCCTTTATCGGTGAGCGTGATCGACCGGGATTTCAACGCATCGCGATGGATGAAGCCACGTTCCTCCAAGCTGTTCAGGTGCACCTGAACGGTGGAGGGGGAGGAGAGGCCGATAGCGGTGCAGATCTCTCGCACGGCAGGAACGTAGCCCTTCTCATCGATGGCCTTGGCAATTGCCTCCAAGACCACACGCTGTTTCTTTGTCAGGTCTGCCATCTAAAACCTCCGAACAAATGTACGAAATACTATTGACGGGGAACCTTTGTTCGCATTATTATAAACACGAACATCGGTTCTATGCAAGCGAGGAATTCAAATGAACGAGATTCGGCGCTACGAAATCCAGGGCACGGCTGCTATGGCTTGCAAAGAATACCAGCGCGGGGAAAGCGCGCTCATCGATTACGAGGTGGCCCGCAGGAGCTACGAAGCGCGCGTGAGGCTTGCGCAGCGTCAAGCCGCCGGACAGCGTTCTATGTCTCGCCATGAATCTCGTCAGCAGGTTTCGCACGTGAATCGTCGTTCCGGGCACATTGGTTTGCAGGACGCGGTGCGCCGTTCTTACACGCCCCATCAGAGCGTTTCTCGCACGGTTTCGAATATGTGGGAGCAAGCGGTGCACACGGTTGCGAATCATCCGTTCTGGTACCAGCTCAAGAACGGCACCACCGCGGGGCGTGAAACGGGAAAGGCCACCTACAAGCAAGTCTTTACTTCTGCAACCGTTTGCATGGCGCTCTCGGCTGTCATGGTCTTCGTTGGAGCGTAACGAATCTCTCTGTTAAACCGTCGACATGCACGCGCTTGGCGACGTCACCGTCGGCGTTGTCCCGAGCAGAACAGGCGCAGCGCGCGCAGTCGAGGAACTTCCCGCCGGTGTGGAATGGCTGCAACCCCGCCTGCGGTAAGCGCCGGGGGGATCATTCGGTTCCGCCGCTTCGCGGCTCCGCTCAGGATGACACCGGGGGTCGCATTCATCCTATGTCAGCGATGGGGTTTAACATAGAGAGGCGAATAATCGGCATCTCGGAAAAGTGCCCATCTCCCCAAGGGAGGTGGGCACTCATTCGTTGGCGATGCGAAACGATTGCTACATTGCGAGGATGGCAGCGCGCAGTTCCCGGTAGCACGCCGTTTGCTCGAACTTCACCTGATTCTCGCGGTACTCGAAACCGCGGGTATCGCGCACGACCATGATGGTCGGCGGCATCTGGATGCGTTTGAAGACGGAATTGGCCGTCTGGCGGATCACCCATTCAAGGTCTTCGACGAACGCATTCGGGTCGTCGAGGCCATAGAAGCGGATCCACTTGGCGACCGGGCTTGAGGCAAGCTTGTCTTCAAGATAGGCCTGCATGAACGCTTCGACGCTGAACTGGGGATTGTCCACCATGCTTTCGATGAGCCAGTCATGGTAGAACCACTTCATCGGGTCCTTCTGGGCATCCTTGAGTTCGGCCGAGGGCATCGTCTCCCAGTTATAGCCGTCGGCGGTTTCTTCTGGCAAGAGGTTCAAGGGGATCACGGTCTTGCCGAAGCGCGCATTGATGAGGTGGGCGAGGTTGAAGAGACGCACCTTGGTGACATCGCCGATGGGCGAGATGGCGCCCACGGCATCGCCATACAACGTGGCATATCCCAGGGTCGCCTCCACCTTGTTGCCATTGTTCATGATGACGCCGCCCTCGATTGCCGCAAAGGTCGAGAGCATATGCCCACGCAGGCGTGCCTGGATGTTCTCCAAAACGAGGCCGTCGGTTGCACCTTCCGGGTAACCGTAGAGCGAGACGACTTCGTTCGTGGCTTTCACGATGCCTTCGATGGAGCCGTTCACGAGCCTGATGCCCAATGCCTGAGCGAGTTCGTAGGCGTTCATCTTCGTGGCATCGCTGTTGTAGCGTGTCGCGAGGTTGTAACCCACAATGCGGTCAGTGGACTCGAATGCCAGGGCCATGAGGGCGGCGGTCACGCTGCTGTCGAGGCCGCCCGAAAGCCCGATGACCCAGTTTGGGTGGAACGGGAAGACCTGCGCGTCGAACCGCCGCAGTGCGCTCACGATGCCGTCGAGGACCTTTTCGTCGACGTTGCCGTAGCGCGGACGTCCTTCATCCATGAATGCGACGGTGTCCTCATCGAAATCGAAAGATGCGATGAGGAGGTCTTCCTGGAAATCGTCACGGCACGAGGCGCTCGCGCGACCGTTCAAGTAGATGGTGGAATTGCCGTCGAAAGCGAGGACCGCCTTGTCCGTGTTCTGCATGCCGATGCAGTTCACGCGGACGATCGGCGGCAAGGCGGTGTCCTCCAGTCCGTCCAACTGCTCTTCATCGAGCGTTTGGGCAAGCGGGTGCGCGACCCAGGGGCTTGCCGCGAGGTCGACGATGAGGTCGCAATCGCCGGCGAAATCCGATGCGATATCGAACATGGTGGGGGAGACCAGTTCCCCGGAACCCGAGAGGTCGCCGATGCAGATGGCGATATGCGCATCGATGCCCTCGAGCGCCAGATGGTAGACCGGGCTCCCGCCGCAACCGCAATCGCAGCCATCCTCGCAGTGGCAGTCGCCATCGCAGTCGCAATCGTCATCGCAGTCGCAGTCATGCTCGGGGTCGATCCATTCGCCGTCCACGCAGAAACGCACATCGCTCAGGTACGCATCGGCTTCGGGAGAAGGCAGGTCGATGCCGCTGGCAGGGATGGGCACGTTGTTGCCGAAGATGATGCCGATGCCATCGGACAGCGTGCAGACGCGCTCGTCGAAGCTTGCGACGTAGTTCACGAATTCCGCGTTCTGCCAACGGTTGCCCAAGTAGCGGCCTCCCAGGCAGAGCTCGGGGAAGACGACGAGGTTCGCGCCGGCGTCTTTCGCCCTCACGACAAAGGATTCGATTGTGGCGAGGTTGGTCTCAGGCTGTCCCGCGATGACTTCCATCTGGGCGAGCGCGACTTTCAATTCAGCAGTGCTCATGTTTTGCCCCTGCCTTCCAAATTCCCGAAATTTAAATATTCCTGCGTAATCGTACTACTATATCTAGTGGTTCCATGTTAAGATGCGCACCAAAGGGTCAAAAGAAACCTAAATGTAGCAAGACTCTTAAGGAGCGTGCGGATATGCGTTGTCCGAACTGCAGTTATCTCGACTCGAAAGTAGTCGATTCCCGTCCGTCTGATGACGGGATGACCATCAGGCGCCGTCGCGAATGCCTTTCGTGCGGACGTCGTTTCACCACGTATGAGCGTTTGGGCGAGTCTCCGCTCACCGTCACGAAAAGCGATGGTTCCTCCGAGGTCTATAACCGCCATAAGCTTTTCCGCGGCATGCTCACGGCATGCGCGAAGCGTCCAATCACCTCGGACCAAATCAATGCGCTCATCGATGACATCGAATCGGAGCTGAGGGCGAGCAACACCAACCAGATCGCCTCGAAGCGCCTGGGCGACATGGCGCTTGAGCGCTTGGCCGGCCTCGACGATGTTGCCTATATCCGCTTCGCGAGCGTGTACAAGGACTTCAAGAGCATCGAGGAGTTCAAGCAGGCGCTGGAGGATTACCGCTAATGGCAAAATACGAACAGATGTTCATGCCGTTGAAAAAGCTGGACGAGCGCGCAATCGTTCCGAAAAACGCGTACCGCGGGGACGCAGGCGTCGACTTGCACGCGTTGGACGATTGCACGCTCGAGCCGTTCGAGCGCACGCTCATCCATACGGGCTTGGCCGTGGCGATTCCCGAAGGTTATGCCGGGTTCGTCTTGCCGCGTTCCGGCACGGCGCTCAAGAAGGGTCTGTCGTTGGTGAATGCGCCCGGGCTCATCGACAGCAACTATCGCGGAGAGCTCGGCGTGATCGCCATCAACCTCGACGCCCATGATGCCATCGAAATCGCTGCCGGCGACCGCATCGCGCAACTCGTCATCATGAAGGTCGAAAACGTCGCCTTCAACGTCGTCGACGACCTCGATGACACCGAGCGCGGAGCCGGTGGCTTTGGAAGCAGCGGAGTGAGCAATTCCTAGCCACGTCAGGAAAGACGCGGCAAGAATGCCGATTTCCGCGAGTATTTACTCATAAATGACCAAAACCGGGCCTTAAAACAGCTTAGAATGCGTATTCCCAGGTCAGACGCTATATATAGGTGTGTAATCGGCGTCACAGGGTTCTCGGCATGGCGAATTATGCGCATGTATCGTTCTCATTCGCCTGGAAATGCTAAAGAGCGTCTGGCGGCGCCGATTGTCGAGTCCGGATAAAGAGATCCGGATTGCAAGCGCGCGAACCATTGCGATGATTCGAATGATTCGATCACGATGCTTGTCGACGGTTTTGTCGGACCCATGGCACACGATGGGGGCTACCGTCAAGGCAATGCGCGAGGTGTTCGTTACGTACGTTTCGAAACATGATAATACATCTTATGTAAACCTATTGTGAGGCTAATATCCCCTGTTCGGCAATGGTGGTCATAACGAAGTGTTATGCAGTAAAATATTCTGAATTCATTTCGAGACGGAGGACACGACATGCCAGATACTCCTGTTGATGCTCAAGAGCGCACGGAAGATGCTCCGGCGGTAAAAGCGCGTCCAAAGGCGAAGACCCCGAAGAACAAGGCGCAGGCAAGGGCCGATAAGGGCAAGAACTCTGCCCAGGGAATGCTCAGCGCCGTCAAGCGCACCGGGCGCAAGAGCTCAGGAAAGCCTTCGGTTTTCGATGCGGTTGGCGAAGAGGCGAAATCTTCCCGCGGGCTTTTCGGCGGTCTCACGCCGAAGCTCATGCTCGAGCTTGCTGCCCCGCATACCTGGTCTGCTTCCATCATGCCCGTGTTCCTGGCGATGTGCCTCACCGCCGCCGATGACGGCATGCTGTCGTCGCTTATGGTCGTCATACTCCTGTTCATCAGCATCCTGATGCAATCCGCGGTGAACACGTTCAATGACTACCAGGACTTCGTGAAGGGCGCCGACACCAAGGAAAACCAGGACGACCCCACCGATGCGGTTCTCGTCTACAACGATGTCGAGCCCTATGGCGTGCGCAACCTCGCGGTGGTGTTCGTCGTCCTCGCCTTCTTGCTCGGCATTTACGTTATCGTCCAGGTCGGCTGGACTCCCCTAATCATCGCCCTCATCGGCGTTGCGTGCCTGTATCTGTATTCCGGTGGCCCCAAGCCGCTTTCCTACCTGCCCGTCGGCGAAATCGTGAGCGGCGTCGTCATGGGCGGCCTCATCACCCTGGCGAGCTACATGGCGCTTTCCGGCGAGTTCTCGCTTATCATCCTGGTGAAATCACTGCCGCTCATCATCGGCATCGGGCTCATCATGTTCACGAACAACACCTGCGACATCGAGAAGGACCGCAAGGTTGGCCGTGCGACGCTTTCCGTCTCGCTTGGCCGCAAGGATTCCATCGTGGTCTACAAGGCGCTCATCCTCGCATGGATCCTGCTCATCGTCCTCAATGTCGTGATCTTCTATCCCACCGGATCTCTCGGGCTGCTGTTCCTCGTTGCCGCGTATCCCCCGCTCATGGGCCTGTTCCGCAATCCGTTCATTCCTGCGACGCGCCAAGCCGGCATGTCGGCGATCACCACGGCAAACGTCTGTTTGGGTCTCGCCTACGGCGCGGCCATCATGCTCTCGGGCATCGTCATCGTCGGCGTGTAGTTGTCGCAGAACATAACGATGAAGGAAGGACGCTGCATAGGCGTCCTTCCGTGTTTTATGCATATGGATATGGCCGCTTTCGGCGGTTACTGGGAATCTGGGAGGCGCCAGACGATGCGCGTCTTCCGCTTAAGCAGGTCATACGAGAAGCTTTTCGCTAAATCCTCGGCGCTTGTGGGCTCGTTGACGGGCTGCAGGCCGGTTGTGTAGGCAAGATAGCCTATGAATGCTTCCACGGTCTTAAAATGCTCCAGAATCGCAGGCAGGCTCATGTCCCGGTCTCGTTTCGCCAGGCGACGTCCGTTGGAGTCGACGATCATGGGGATGTGCGCATATTCGATTTCCTTGGCGTCCGGGCTGATGAGGCCGCGCAGGTACGACTGCTGCGGTGCGCATTCGAGCAAATCGAGTCCGCGGACCACTTGGTTCACGCCCTGTTCCAGGTCGTCGACGACCACGGCGAGCTGATACGAATAGATGCCATCGGAGCGGCGCAGGACGTAATCACCGCACTCCCCCGCCAGGTTTTGCGAATACGCGCCCTGGATTTCATCGGCGATGCGAACGACATCATCGGGAACCCTCAGGCGATATGCCGGCGATCTGCGCTGCATTCGTTGCGCTATCTCATCTGCGCTCAATTCTCGGCATGTGCCCGCGTATACGTAATGCTCCCCCACATGCGGCGCCGAAGCGACATGGAGGTCCGCGCGCGAGCAGAAGCAAGGATAGAGCACACCGAGGCCCTGCAGTTTCTCGAATGCCGCATCATAGGCCCCTGAGCGCATGCTTTGATACATGATATCGGCGTTATCCCAGGTGAGTCCAAGGGTATCGAGATCGCGCAGGATGCCGTCGATGAATTCTTGCTTGCACCGGGGCTTGTCGACATCCTCGATGCGCAGCAAGACGCGGCCCCCGGCAGCACGGGCGGCTAACCAGGCCACGAGGCAGGAAAAGATATTGCCGACATGGATGCCGGCGCTTGGGGTGGGTGCCAAACGGCCGACAACCGTATCGGTTGCCGGCCGTGATTGCGTGTTGGCCATATGTTATGCCCGGGCGCAGTCGAGGCCCAGGTGGAAGGCGCGGATGTTCGACTCGATCGTCTTCGGCGGCACCTTCGACGCGATGACCTCTTCCCAGCTCTGTTCCGAGAACGGCAAGGAGGCTGCGAGCGCGCCGAGGAGGACGACGTTTGCGGACTTCGGAGAACCCGCCTCACGGGCGAGTTTGGAAGCCGGGACCATCTTCGCGCCATAGCCGATGAGACGTTCCTGGACGCGTTCTGGCATCTGGGCGCGACCGGTGAGCACCGGTTGCGGCTTCATCGACTCGTCGTTGACGAGCAGCGTGCCGCCCTGCTTCAGGAACGGGATGTTGCGGAGGGCTTCGGTGGTCTCGAACGAGAGGATGTAATCTGCGGATCCCTCGTCGCACACCATGGAATGGACTTCGTTGCCAAAGCGGACGACCGTTGTGACGGCGCCGCCGCGTTGCGACATGCCGTGGATCTCGCTCATCTTCACATCGAGCCCGGCAGCTTGGATCGTACGGCTGAGCAGGTCGGAAGCGAGAATCGTGCCCTGGCCGCCGACGCCGCACAAAAGCAGGGTCTTGGCCTCCCCCATCGTGATGCTAGGCATGTGCTTCTCCTTTCGGTGCAGGTACGTGGATGGCGTCGAATCGGCAGTACTGCGCGCAATCGCCGCATCCAATGCACAGGTCGGGGTCGATGAGCGCGCATCCGTTGCCCTCGTCGCGCGAAAGCGCCGGGCAGCCGATGCGGATGCAGGAGCCGCAGGCAGTGCATTCATGGCCGACCTCGCACGCGGGCTTGCGGTTCTTCTTGTCGAGCAGCACGCACGGGGCGCGGAAGACGATGACGCTCAGGTCGTCGTTGGAAGTCGCGGCTTTCAACGCGGTGCGGACGGCATCGACATCATGCGGGTTCACGGTCTGGATGTCCTCGATGCCAAGGGCGCCCACGATGCGCTCGATGTTCATCTCGCGGCTCACGCGATTCTGCAGCGTCACGCCGTTGAAGGGATTGCCCTGCTGGCCGGTCATGGCCGTCGTGCGGTTGTCGAGGATGCAAATGGTGCCCGTGCCGCGGTTATAGGCGGTGCCCAGCAGCGAGGAGAGGCCGGAGTGGCCGAATGTGGAGTCGCCGATGACGCCGACGATGGGACGATGCTCGGTGCCTGCCATGGCCAGCTCGAAGCCATGCGCCATCGAAATCGAAGCGCCCATGTCGACGGTCGTGTCCATCGCGGAAAGCGGCGGAAGCGCGCCGAGCGTATAGCACCCGATGTCACCCGTGACGATGGCGCGCATGCGCGAGAGCTCCTTGAACACCGGGCGATGCGGGCAGCCGGGGCACAGCGCAGGCGGACGGCCGGGCACGTCGTTGGGCATGGCCTCGTGCGGCGGCAGCTCTTTGCCGAATGCGTGGGAGATGGCCAACGGGGAAACCTCGCCGCAGGTGGGCAGCGGGTTCACGAAATCGGCCACCGCGATGCCCAGCGCCTTCACATGCGACGAGAGGTAATCGCTCGCCTCGTCGATGACGTAGACGGCATCGACCTTGCTTGCGAAATCGGCGAGGGCCTTTTGCGGCAGCGGCCAAACGACGCCGAGCTTGAAGGTGCTCGCGTTGGGCATGGCGTCGCGCACATACTCATACGCAGCACCGGAGCATACGATGCCGATTTCGGCATCGCGCATCTCGACGGTGTTGTACGGGCAATCCTCGACCCATTCCTTCAGGGCCTCGGTGCGCGCGGCCAAAACGACGCGACGCGGCTTGGCGAATGCGGGCATCATGACCCATTTCGCCGGGTCCTTCTCGTAGGGCTTCACGTCGACCGGCACGCGCTCGCCGGTTTCGATGACCGTCTTCGCATGGCTCGTGCGAACCGTGGTGCGCATCATGAACGGCGTATCGAAACGCTCGGAGAGCTCGTAGGCGTCATGGGCGAAACGGTAGGCTTCAGCGGAGTTCGAAGGCTCGAACATGGGAATAGCCGCAGAGTGCGCATAGAAGCGCGAATCCTGCTCGTTCTGAGATGAGAACATGCCCGGATCGTCGGCTGCGAGCACGAGCATGCCGCCGTTCACGCCGGTGTAGGAAACGGTGAACAGCGGGTCGGCGGCGACGTTCACGCCGACGTGTTTCATCGTCGCGAGCACGCGGGCGCCGGCTGCACAGGAGCCAACCGCGACTTCGACCGCGACTTTCTCATTCGGCGCCCATTCCGCATAGACGTCAGGCTTCTTCGCGAATTCCTCCATGGTTTCGGTGGAAGGTGTTCCCGGATAAGCGACGCCGATATGGGCACCCGCCTCCCAGGCACCCTGGGCTATGGCTTCATTTCCCGACATGAATGCCATGTGGTCTCCTCTCCCCTTTTCGGTACCGGTGGCTTGCGCGGAGTTAATAGTCAACGCGCAAGCAGAATGCGCCGATCTGAATGATGTCTCCGTTCTTCAGAACGGCGCTCTGGATGTTCTTGTTGTTGATCCAGACGCCATTGAAGCTGTTCTGATCGCTGATCTTCCAGCCAGATGGTGTCGGTTCGAGCATTGCATGACGACGTGAGACGGTCATGTCGTTCAAGAACACGCCGCATTTCGGGCTCCGTCCCACCATGAGGGGGCCTTCGCCCTCGGCGAGCGTGATGCTCACGCCAACCTGCGGTCCCTTGAGCACGACGAGCTTTGCCGTCTTGCGTTGCTGCGGAATGCCGCCGGTTGCGTGGCCGTCCTGCACGAGGTCGACTGGCGCGAATTCTTGGGTGGCGCCATGGAGCTTGAAACCGCATGCGGGGCATGCTGAATCGAGCGGAGAAACGGCTCCGTTACAGACCGGGCATGTCTTATCCATGAAACGTACCTCCTCGAATTGCAAACTCCGACTACACAGAATATCAGTTTCCTTGCGTAACTGTTTGAGTCTTATCGATGAGCAGGGGGGTTGTGTTCACGACCTCGCTCTTCGCGACGGCATCGTTGCCCCAGAGGCGCTCCCACCAGATGCCAATCGCCTCAAACGGGTTTGGCGCATCGACGTTTTCGGCGGCAATGAGGTCGGTGGAAGCGACTTCATTGTTGCGTTGCTTGAAAACGACTCGGCCGATGACGTCGCCGGCGTGGATCGTGCCGTGGACATCGTAGAATTCACATTCCTGCGAGATGTTGCCCTCGAGCGCGAAGACGTTGATGGTCGCTTCGGGGTCGCTGATGGTGGCGGTGACCGATTTGTCGATCCAATCGAGATGCGCCACGCGCGCAATCACGGGATATGTTCCCGTGGTCTCCCCCATCTGCACCTCGATGGTCTCCGGGGAATTGGCGAGCTTGTAGTCCTGCAGGTACTTATAGCACCAGTTCCACAGGTCCTGCGTGTCGAGGAAGCGCTGGTACTCATCGGGTGAATCGAGGACGATCGCGTAGTATTCGCCGCCCTCATAATCGTTGGCGCCGGCAAAGCATCCGCCCGCCTCGTCGGTGAATCCGGTCTTCACGCCGACCGTTCCCTCATAGGCGCTCAGGAGCTCGTCGGTGCTGGTGAGATCCACCTTCACCGTCTCACCGTCACGCTTCAGCTTGACCGTCGCCTCCTCGCTCCCGACGATGGAACGGAAGGTGTCGTTCTCCATGGCCACCTTGACCTCGGCTGCGACGTCGGCTGCCGTGCTGTGGTGGTCGCCTGCATATTCTCCGTCGTCCAGGCCGTGCGGGTTCGCGAACACCGAATCCTCGAGTCCCAGTTCTGCAGCCTTGTCGTTCATTGCCTGCACGAATCGCTCGACGCTCTTCTTGTCAGAGGCTCCGGGATGGCCCTCGTCCTTGAGCATGGCCTTGCCCACGCTCGTCGCGATGCTTTCCGCGGCGTCATTGCCCGACGCGACCATCATCGCGGTGAGGGCGTTCTTCATGTCCATCGTGTCGCCCTCGACGAGCGATGCGGAAGACTCGCCAATAGCCGCGGCTTCCTCGCTCACCGTGATGGTCATCTTCATGCTCGGGTCATAATCCATCGCCACGAGCGCGGTCATCACCTTGGTGATCGATGCGATTTTCACAGGAGCATGGGCGTCACGTTCGAAATAGACTTTGCCGTTCGCATCGACGAGGATTGCGTAATTCGCCTCGATGTTCGGGCACAGCGCGGTCGTGAGACCACGTTCCTCGATGGACGATTCGGTGATGCGGTCGGAATTGCGCACATCGGCCTGAGCGGGCGTGCTCAAGGCGAAAAGCGAAATGGCACAGCACAACGATACGCAAGCCAGAAGGCTTGCGTATCGTAGAATGCCGCATGATGGAGCTATGCGGTTAATCACGTTGGTAGATCTCCTCCTTCTTCACCAGTTCGAAGCCGGCGTTCACGAGAATCTCCTCGACGCCCGTGTCATCGGCTTTGATGATGTCGATGGCCTGGTTGTCGCTGATGGTGAAGCAGTAGTTGTACTCGATGTTGATGCCGTTCTTGTCGAAGAGCTCGACGAGGTCGGCCAGACCGCCCGGATGGTTGGGGACCTTCACGCCGATGACGGGGATGACGCTCACGCGGAAGCCGGCGGCATTGAGCGCTTTGCGCGCCGCACGTGGCGTGTCGCAGAAAACGCGTGCCACGCCGAAATCGACGGTATCGGCGATGAACAGCGAGTGCATGTTGATGTTGGCATCCGCGAGGACGCGGCACATCTGGGCAAGACGGCCCTCGGTGTTCTGCATGAAAACGGTGAGTTGGTTAAGCATTGGCTTCTCCCCTCAGGTCGATGATGCGCTTCGCTTTGCCTTCTGCGCGCTCGATGGTCATGGGCTCGACGATCTTCACGTCCACGGCGACTTGCAGGTTCTCCTTGAGAGCGGCCTGGATGCGCTTCTTAAGGTCCTGCAGGCGGCGAATCTCGTCAAACGGGAAGTCCGCGATGGTCTCGACGTGGAGTTCCACGTGGTCGAGGGCGCCCTTGGTGGTGAGGATGATCTGGTAGTACGAGGTGACCTCCGGGAATTCGGAGATGACCTGGGCGAACTGCACCGGGAACACGTTCACGCCGCGGATGATGAGCATGTCATCGGTACGACCGGCGATGCGGTCCATGCGCTTGCCGGTGCGGCCGCAGGGGCACTCGCCCGGGAGGATACGCGAGATGTCGCGGGTGCGGTAGCGCACGAGCGGGCTGCATTGTTTGGTGAGCGTGGTGAACACGACCTCGCCCCACTGTCCGTCGGGGACGGGCTCAAAGGTCTCGGGGTCGACGATCTCGATGATGAACTTGTCCTCGTTCACATGCAGGCCATGCTGCTCGCCGCATTCGCAGGCGACGCCGGGGCCCATGACCTCGGAAAGGCCGTAGATGTCATACACCTGGCACCCGAGCTTCTCCTCGATCTCCTTGCGCATGCCCTCGGAGCAGGGCTCGGCGCCGAGGATGGCGGCCTTGAGCTTGATGTCATCCTTGGTGATGCCGAGGTTCTTCGCGGTGTCGGCAATGACGAGCGCATAAGAAGGCGTGCACGCGAGGACTTCGGTGCCGAAGTCGCGAAGCAGACGCGCCTGGCGCTTGGTGTTGCCCGTGGAGGTGGGAACCATGGCGCAGCCAGCATGCTCGCCGCCGTCATGGGCGCCGAGACCGCCGGTGAAGAGGCCATAGCCATATGCGACCTGCATGACCGAGCCGGGACCGCAATCGGCAGCGCGCACGAAGCGCGCGAAGCAATCGCCCCACTCGTCGAGGTCGTGCTTTGTGTAGCCGACGACGCTTGCGGTGCCGGTCGTGCCGGAAGAGCAGTGCACGCGGGCCACCTCGTCCATCGGGACGGCGAACATATCGAAGGGATAGGCGTCGCGGAGATGCTGTTTGACGGTGAACGGGAATTTCTTGAGGTCATCAAGCGACTGCAGGTCGGAGGGCTTCACGCCTGCTTTGTCAAACATGGTCTTGTACAAAGGGATACGCTCGTAGACGTAATTGACCAACCATTGCGCGCGTTCGAGCTGGAGCTTCTCGAGCTCCTCACGCGGCATGGTTTCGAGTTCCTCCTGATAGAACAAAGCTCGCTCCTTTCAAAAGCGTTTTACTCGTCGTCCCCTTCGTACCCGGCATCTTCTTCAGATTCCCCCTCGCTTTCCGAATCGAATTCATCGTCTTCATCTTCATCGGATTCGGAAAGCAAGGACGAATCGACATCGGTGTTGGGGCCAACGAGGATAATCTCATCTTGTGCATCATACACGGAACTAAAGGTATCCTTGCGCACGATATTGCCGCTGGCATCGCGAACGGTACGGATGACCTCGATTGTCGAACCATCGACACCTGCTTGTTTCACCTGTGTTTCGCCTTCGGCGAGGGTGTCGTCATATTCGGTGCGCACCGAGTGCTTCTCGCCGTCCTTGAACTCTCCCTCAGCGGATTCGACGGTGTAACCCGGATCGACGCCGAGCAGCGTCACCGTAATGGTTTCCTCGTCATAAGACGTCTGGAGCAAGATGTCGCTGTTCGTGTCGTTATGCCATGAGAGGTCGGGGTCGGGCCAGCTGATGGCTGCGTCACGTCCGGCGGGGTAACTGGCGATGTAAAGCGAATGGTTGGAACGCTCGTCGACGGGCAAACCCGCCTCGTAAACCGCATTGAATACCGTGGTGGCAACCTGGCAGATGCCGCCCCCGATA
Organism: Coriobacteriia bacterium; assembly: GCA_030525445.1. Taxonomy (GTDB): domain Bacteria; phylum Actinomycetota; class Coriobacteriia; order Coriobacteriales; family Eggerthellaceae; genus UMGS1519. The sequence continues at coordinate 14,141 of JAUNEQ010000011.1, forward strand.
TCGTCGACTATCTCGCCGCCGACGATGACGCCTGCGCCCTTGAAGCCCTTTTCCTCGTTGCATTCACCAGCCGTTCCATTGAATGACCACGTGCCCCCATTCGCCTTAACGATCGAGTTGTTGATGAGGTCAGCTGCGAGGTGGATGTTCGTGTTCCTGTTGGTCGCACCGGCCGTGTATTCCGTTTCATACGACGAGATCGTGCTGATGATGCCGTAGTCCAGGGCTTCATCTATCGTCATGGATGCCGGAATCTGGGCACCTTCGACGGCGATCGTCGGCGTGCTTTCGGGTATGGTTTCCAGCGTCGCCTGCTCGAGCGCCTTCACCGCTTTGCCGACCTCGGGCATCATGCCGGTCGCATCGGTCTTCACGGTGATGTTCTCGCCCTCCTTTTGGAACTCGACCTTGACGTTCTGCTTGTTGAAGGCGGATTGCAGGTTCGCGAGGATCACGTTCTTCGCTTCAGTTTCGTCATAACGTGCGTTGAGGACCCATGAGCCATCCTCGGCGCGGGAAACATCGGTGACGATCAGGTACGCAAGGTCGTAGCTCGCCGCTTCCCAGGTGGTCGTGTCGAAGGTGAAGGTCGCGCCGTTCTCTACGCCCTTGTTGATGCGGTCGGCAAGTGCTTGCGCGGCTTCCTTCGTGATGCGGATGGGCGCGTCTTCGATGGTAGCGACGAAACTGTTGTCCTCGACGACGCCGAGCAAGCGGCTAGCGATCTCGTCGCGCAGCGTGTCGCGGTTCACTTCCTTGCCGGCGTGTCCTTCGGTGACTGTGGCGACTGCATCGACGATCTCGATGTCGTAATCGACATGCGGATCGCCCATGGAGCGGTCGATGCTCGATGCCAGACGCTCAATTGCCGTATCGCTCATATGCAGGCTGGGGTTGATGTCCCACCCGAAGGTTTGCGCGGTGATGCGGGCGCCGATGCCGCCCTCGTCGCGGCCGACCTCATAGGCTTCCTGCGCAATCTCCTCCGGATAGATGCGCGCCTGCAGCATCGTCGCGTTCGTCGACCATGCCTTGCGGGCCTGGGCGGCTTCGTCGACGGAGACATACTCGTTGTCCTGGAGGTCTTCGATTTCCTGACCCGCCTTGGCCTTCTTCATCGTGGCCTCATCGGCGAAGATGTCGACTTCCTTCGAGAAGATCTCCTCGCCATAGACCTCCTCGATGGAGGCAGCCGCCTCTTCAACCGTCATGCCGGATGCGTCGATCGAGCCGATATGGACGCCGTTGTAGATCTTCCCGCCGTTCACGAGGGCGTCAAGCGCCCCGACGGCGAGCAACGCAACCAACGCGACGCCTACCACGAGAAGCGGGATGCGAAGCAAAGACGCAACCGAATGGGATGGACGTTGGGATACGCGCGTCGCCGCGGTTTGCGGCGTGCGGTGTTTCGTTGAAGCCGTGGACCTGTTCCTGCCAGGAACCGTGCCCGGTCGACGTTTCGGCGCATCGGTGCGGCGCGTCGGAGCCTGCCTCTTCGGTTGCTGGTGGTTGCCGGTGCTATCGGTCATTTCCCGCACCTTTCGCACGGCGATTGCTCTCGGCCAATGCCTTGCTGCCGCGAACCGTGTACACCACGGTCACGGTGAGCGAGAGCAACAGGCCGATGTACAAGAACCAGATGAAGAAGCAATACGGGTTCGCGTTGAAGCCCGGAAGGAATGCGGCGTCGACGATGCCCAGGCCCATGAGGATGGGCACGTTCAGGATAAGGCCGCCGAAGCCTATGCAGAGGAACCACATGGCGACCTTGCCGATATAGCTCACGGGGATGCGGATATGATGTCCCTTCATCAGGTAAGCAGCGCCGGCGATGAGGTAGACATCGCGGATGATGATGAGCACCACGATCCACACGGGCATGCGGCCGACGATGAGGAGGCCGACCACGGCGGCTATGATGAGAAGCCTATCGACGAGCGGGTCGAGGAACTGGCCGAGTTTCGTGACCGTGTTGGTCTTGCGCGCGACCATGCCGTCAAGAAAGTCCGTGGCAGCGGTGAGGCTGAAGCAGATGCCGGCCGCGATGTCCTTGCCGTCGAGCAGCAGCCCAAACGAAACGGGAATCATGCAGAGGCGAATAAACGTGATGACATTGGCCGCCGTGAAGATGCGGTCGCTCGCCTCAAGAGATGGTGCAGAATTCTGTGTTTCTATGGTTGTTTGCATAACCGCTATATTTTATCAACTGAACGAACACCCATGCGCAACAGCACTGAATGCCCATATCGACGAGATGAATCGAGTGCCTCGATTCATCTCGTGATTTACCTGCGGTTATGAGAGATACGAGTACTTGATGCTGTTATTCGCGTTGACGCAGCGGAAGACGACCATCCTGCTGTCGGCATGCGCGAAGGAAGCGTTGCCGATGCAGGCGGCAGAAGCGTTCTTCTTGTTGTCGCGCGAACGGTGCGCGCTGACGAAGCAAGCATCGGATGTCGGCGCCCCCAAGTCGCCATCGGTGCCCCTGATGTAGCTGTTGTACACGGCAAGTGCCGTTGCATTGCCCACATACACGCAGGTGTGGTTCTGCTTCGTGTTGGGATACTTGTCCTTCATCGATGTGACGCGTATGAGCACGTCACCAGGTTTGAGGTCGGATATCTTGCCGCTCCAGTGTCCCAGGTACTTCCAATCAGACGACTTCATCAGATACTTGTACTGCGCCGGCGTGCCAGCGGGGTAATCGATGTCGACGCCCGACCAACGGGCAGCGGTTGCAACGCCTCGGTCGCACGACATCTGGACGTATCCGGGGAAAATCGCACCGCACACGCTCTTGTAAACGGCGGTACCCATGTTGGACTTCTTGTACTGATAGAAAAGCGGCTGGGAATATGAATAGCGGCACGCATAGACCGAAAGGACATCGTACTTGCCCTTCATCACCTTCTGGTTGAGGTCGACGGCGTAGAATTTCTGCGATCCTGCATTCGAGACGTCTTCGCAGACGATGCTCGTGCCGCGTTTGGTGGACGCGCCTTCAAGCGCCATCGCCTGGCCCGTTGCCTTGTTTACGAAAGTGAGCAGGTTCGAAGAGTCGACCGTGATATACCACCTCTGCCGGTCATTCGAAGTGCCCTGCCATTGCTCGACGTTGTTCGGCGTCTCAGCATTTTCCGATACTTGCAGATAATTGCCCGAATAGACCGACTTGATGCGATAGGTGCCGTCGGATTTACGGTTGAAATTGTATTTCTGGTTCACCAATCCCGTAGAATCCCAGAGGATGATGTTGCCGCCGTTTTCGGTGAGCCATGCATCGATGTCCACGACGCGTCCCGGCGAGACGGAACTGCTCAGGTAGTATTCACCGGAAAGCTTGTAGACGCGAAGCTCCTGTTCGGCAAGTATCTTGCCCATGGTGTTGACGATGCGGATGGAGGCCTTGCCCTTCTTGAGCGCGGTCATGGTGTTGTCCTTGAGTTTCGCGACATCCTTGCCAGATCGGAAGATGACCTTACAGTTCACGATGTTCCACTCGGAAGTCGACGAAAGCGGCATGGCGGTTGCGCCGGTGACGCATTTGACGGGAAGCGCTTTGGGCTTGAAGAGCCTCGCATCTACGAGAGACGCTTTCTTGAGGCTCGGCTTCACATCGGCCTTGTCGTTACCCTCTGCGACGCCAATGGCCTTGCCGGTTGCGACGTTAACGAGCGAGTAACGATTCTTCGAATCGACGTACACCCGCCATTTATTCGCCTTCGCGCCCGATGGCTTCGCCTGAATGATCTTTGACGTGTACGTACCGGATTCGTATGCAGCGCGAAGCGACATGCCGGTACCGGAGTTCGTGATGCGGTAGGCGCTCGTCCCCTGGGGCTCCATGAGGAACTGCTGCGATGCTATGTTTCGCTTGGCGGAGAGCTTTACGCGTCCGTTGTCGGTTGCGTCAAGGTAAAGCGCCGCGCTCGTGCCGATCTTCAGGTAGATCGCGCCATAGAACTTGTAGACCTCGACGGTTTTGAGCTTGATCCTCTTTCCGACGAGATTGTAGATGGCAAGCTTCGATTTGCCGGTTTTCAGGGCGACAACGGTCTTCTTCTTGCCTTTGCCTTTCACCTTGATCGATTTACCGGAAATGAGCTTCATCTTCGCGTACTTGATGATCCACGTGCTCAGGGCATTCACGGGCATTTTCGTCGCGCCGAGCGTGAGCTCGGGTTTCTTGAAGATGCGAAACTTCGTCTTCTTCACGCCGGTGTATGCGCCGATGCCCTTGACGATGACCGTCGCCTTGCCTGCTTTCACGTTCCTCTTGTACGTGACCGTGTAGTCCCGCCCCAGCTTGAGGGCCTGGGAACCGGATTTCACGACGAGTTTCGGGGTGAGCGCCTTTCCCGTGAAGACGGCGTTTTCGGACTTCACGGATGTGATCTTACGCGGGGATGCCTTCGCGGCTTGCTGCGTCGGTGCGGCGATTGGGTCGTCGCTTATCGCAGCGATAAGCGTTTCGGGTTCCCCTCCCCCATGTGCATTCGCGGTATCGGCGCTCTCGTCTCCGTTGATTGCAACGTCTTCAAGGGCGTTATCCGCGCCTTCAGGTGCAATCGCCGGATCACTCTCAAGGGAGGGCTCGATCGCGCCTGGTTCCCCAGAATCGTCATTCGATGCCGGTTCAGGGTCAGGGGTGTCTTCCCCACCGTTCACCGGGGCAGTTTCGGTCTCGTCGGCTGAATCGTCTTCCGATGATTCGTCATCTGAAGACTCGGAGGAAACAGAGCCGAGATCGTCGAGTTCATCGCCGGAAGATTCAATTGGGGAAACGGACGCATTGTCTGCGTCTTGCGAGGTCATTGCATCCACGTCGTCATGAATGGATTGCGCAACGTCATCGCTTTGGGCCACGATCGCAGGCGAAGCCGCGGCGCCATTTGATGGCGCATCAACGTTCTCGTTCGCAAGCGCATAGGTGGGGCCCGCAAGCAATATCGCTGCAAACAATGTCGCGATTGCAAGCGCTATTGAAGCTAAGAGCGTCCTTCGGTTGGAAGCGCCAGTTGCCCTCCCTGTTCGCCCGGCAAGGGCACCATGTGCGTATGCCATCTGCATTTACCCCGCATACCTGAAGACGATCATGCGGGAATCCGCATAAGCCTGGCTTGCCTTTTCGAGGCAGGCGGCGCTGCGCTTGGCTTTGTTCTTCAGCGACGTATGGGCGCTTACGAAGACGGCGCCGGACACCGGCTTGCCCTTATCGGCGTCTGTTCCCTTGAGCTTGGTACGGTAGACGCTGTCGACTATCTTCTTGCCTACGTAGATGCACGCATGGTTTGTGGCTGCCGTCTTGCTTCCTCCGTCATACTTCGTGACGCCGACGATGCGGATGAGGATGTCGCCAGGCTGCAACATCGACTCATTCTTGGTGTAATTCCCCAAGCACTTCCATTTCGAAGACTTCAGCATGTACTGGTAGATTTCCTTATTGGTTGTGGGGAACTTCTTGTCGACGCCAGATGCGCGCACGGATACCGCGATGGGAACGTTGCACTGCATCTGCTTGGAGTTCTTCGCGTAATAGCCATTCGACCGAAGTGCTTTGCAAAGCTTCATGTAGTACTTGGTGCCGGTTCCTTCGCCTTGGTACACGACATGCGAATACGAGATGCTCGCTGCGAGCATGGCGATCGCCAGGCCGGCTTCGGATCCGTTTTTGCTGCCCGCAGGCGTGGTGGTGGTGACGGTATAGTCGCGCTTGCCGCCAGAGAGCACCCATTTCTGATTCAGGCGGCCGTTTTCCTGGTATTGCAGGACGTTCGCGCCATCTGCCTGGGTCGTCTTGATGATGGAGAGCGTCTTGCCGGAGTTCTTGTTGATGAAGATCAGGCGGTTCTTGGCATCGACCTTGATCTTCCAATGCTGGCTCGGCAAGCCGGATTTCTTCCATTGCTTGACGTTTGCCTTGTTCTCGGTGGACCCCTTCTCCACCTGCACGTATTTGCCTGAATTCGAGGAGATGATGGCATAGGTCTTATCGGACCACGCCTTCAGCTTGAATTTTTGGTAAGAGACGCTCGCCTTGGTGGCGATGATGGCGTTTCCGCCGTTGATCTTAGACCCGTTCTCGATTTGCAGGTAAAGGTCGGAGCTGCTTGCTAGCCTGAGCTTGAAATTGCCCGACATGGCATATACCTTCACCGCTTTGGTGGCAACGACGTTGCCCACCATATCCAAGACTGCGATCGTGGAACGGCCCTTCCTGAGGGCGGTGACCTTCTTGCCCTTCACCTTCACCGAATTGCCGGCAATTACCTTGAGTTTCGCGTTCTTAAGTGTCCAGAGGGAATACGAATAGAGTGGCATCTTCGAGGCACCGCGCTTATACGTTGCCTTTCCGAAGATGGTGAAGGTCTGCGTGAAGGATCCGGAGTAGTCTCCGATGCCCTTCGCGATAACCGTTGCGGTGCCCTCTTCCACGTTGTTCTTATACGTGAGTTTGTAGTCTTGCCCCTTCACCAGGGTGGTCGAGCCGCTCTTCACGACTGCATCGGGCTTCAACGCGGAACCGGTGTAGACCGCGTTCGGTACGGTGATGCTCGTGATCTCCTTCGCGGCTGTTGCCTTCTTCGCAGGCGCAGCGGGTGCAGCTGGTGTCGTCACCTCTACTGTTTCAGCTGCGCCGTCAGCTGCGTCTTTGGCGGTCACGTCCGGGACGTCATCGGCTTCTTGTGCAGGGGCGGTTTCGGAAACACTCTCAGATTCGTCGTCCAGGTCCGGTGTCTCGTCGGCGCTTGCTTCTCCCCCATCGAGCTTCGTCTCCTCAGCAACCGTTTCTTCCACGGCGTCGGGTTGCGCGGCGGCATCTGCCGGAGCTGCTTCTTCCTCGTCGATTGCGGGAGCATCATCGCTTTCATCTTGCAAAGCGATTGCCGTGTCGACTGCATTATCGGGGTCTTCGCTTGTTTCGGCAAAGGCGATGCTGCTGAAAGCAAGCAACGCGAGCAATGAGATGAGGACGGTGAAACAGATTTTGAGAGCTGCGTTGACGTTATTCGCGGGCGCTCTATGGGCTTGTCGCATGCGGTGAATCCTTTCGGGTAGCCGTCGCGTTTTCGCTCAATACATTCCAATTAAATATACCACCCCTCACTCCCATCAGGCCATTTAGGCCGAGAGTGAGGGGTGGTTCCACATAAAACCGGTACGACTTACCCTGAAAGGCTTACTGGTTTACTCGCTTGCCTGCAGCTTGGCGATCTTCGCTTCGAAGTTGGCGCGCACCTTGGCGGCCTTTTCCGGATCCATGTTGGCGATCTTCGCCTCCATGGCGGCGCGCTGCTCCTCGATGCTCATGACGGGCTTTTTGGGTGCGGCAGCTGCCTCGCTGGTCTCGGCGGCAGCCTTGCGCTCCGGCTTCTTGGGATGCACTTCGAAGGTGTCGATGAATTTCGAAGTCGAAGGAGTCGTATAGGTATTCTCCATCGTCAGAGAATCCTTCGGGCAGGCACGCCAGCATGCGCCGCATTGCACGCAGCTGAAACGGTCGATGCGCCACTCCTCGCCGGCCTTGTCAACGACGATCGATCCGGTCGGGCACGTCTTCTGGCAGATGCCGCAGAGGATGCAGGTCTCGACATCAATTGCGATGTGGCCCTTCAGGCCTTCTGGCTTGTAGCGTTCCTGCACCGGATACATGATGGTCTCCGGTTTGGAGAAGAGGGACTTAAGCGTCATTCCCCCGAGTTTGAAGCTTCCCATACCGGCCTACCTTTCCGTGCAGCTGATGCAGGGGTCGATGGTCAAAACGATCATGTTGACGTCGGCGAGTTCACAACCGGCGAGCGCGGTCGTCATACCGGCGAGGTTCATGCTCGTTGGGGTGCGCATGCGCATGCGCTCCAGGTACTTTGTGCCATTGCTCTTGGCGTAGTAGTAGCATTCGCCGCGCGGCTGCTCGAGCGTGTTGCTCGCCTGCGCGCCGGGCTTCGGTGAGCCCTTCACCTTGATGGCGATCTCACCATCCGGAATCGTGCGGAGCAGCTCTTCGATGATGTCGATGGATTGCAGCACCTCGAGCGCGCGGACCTTCACGCGGGCGTAGCAGTCGCCGTCGGTGTCGAGGATCGGTTGGAAATCGGAAAGCTTGCCATACGCGCCGTTGCCATAGCAGCGGACGTCGTTGTTGACGTTGGAGGCGCGGGCGAAGGGGCCGACCATGCCCTGCGCGAATGCGGATTCCTGGCTGATGTAGCCGACGCCAACCAGGCGGCTCTTCACGGAAGAGTCATTCAGGAACGCATTGCATAGCGTGGCGTACTCGTCCTTGAGGCCATTGAGGACATCGAGCATCTTCTTCTGCATCTCGGGCGTGAGATCGCGGTTGACGCCGCCCACGCACACATCGGAGAAGATCACGCGGCCGCCCGTGGTCATCTCGAACACGTCGAGGACGCGCTCACGCAGACGCCAGCAGTGCATGAACAGGCTCTCGTAGCCAAAGGCATCAGCGGCGAGGCCCATCCACAGGATGTGGGAATGCACGCGGGAGAGCTCGTGAAGGATGACGCGGATGTATTCAGCGCGTTCCGGAATCTGGACCTCCATGAGCTTCTCGATGGTCTCGGCGTAGCCCATGGAATGGCCGAAGGCGCAAATGCCGCAGATACGCTCGGCGACATAGATGAACTGGTTGTAGTCGCGCGTCTCGGTGAGCTTCTCGAGGCCACGGTGGATGAAGCCGATCTGAGGAACGGCTTCGACCACGCGCTCGTCATCGACGACGAGGTCGAGGTGCAACGGTTCCGGGAGAACCGGATGCTGCGGTCCGAAGGGAATGATCGTCGATTTTGCCATGTTACTCCCCTTCCTTCGCCAACTTGGCGAGCTTGGCTTCGAAGGCAGCCCTCATCTTGGCGGCTTTCTCGGGGTCGAGATTTGCGATTTTCGCCTCGAAGGCGGCACGCTGTTCTTCGATGGAAGGCTTCTCGTCCTTGGCGGCGTCGGTGGCGGCAGCGCGCTTTGCCTCTGCGGCAGCCTTGGCGGCGGCGACCTTCGCGGCCTTCTCTTTCGCGGCTTGCTTCTCGGCGGAGATCACGGTCATCGGTTCCGGCATGGCCAAGTCGTAGAACTTGCCGCCGAAATCGATCGCGATTCCCTGGATGTTCGCGCCGAATAGATCATGCGCCTCGTTCTCGAACACGAACATGCCGATGAAAGCATCGGAAATGCTGGGGATGACGTCGTCTTTCGTGACGCCGTGGACGATGTAGTTCTCCATGACGTCGCCCTTGGTGTAGGTGTAGACGATCTCGAGGCCATCATCGCAATTCGTGCACAGGATCTGGACGGCACGCCACCCATCTGCGAGCTTCTCTTCCTTCACGCGGGTGATGTCATCGATGGTGTAATCAATGAATTTGGTCTGGAGCGGCATGGTTAGGCTCCCTTCTTCTTCGCGTTGAGGGCCTTCGACTTCTCGTCGAGGATGCCGATACCCTGAACGACGGCGTCGATGATCGCTTCCGGACGTACCGCGCAGCCCGGTGCGTACACGTCGACGGGAATCGCCTTATCGACACCGCCGATGACGTTGTAGCAGTCATGGAAGATGCCGCCCGTGCAGGCGCAGACGCCGCAGGCGATGACGACTTTGGGCTCGAGCATCTGATTGTAGATCTCCTGGACGACCTTGATGTTGCGCTCGTTGACGCTGCCCGTCACCAGGAAGATGTCTGCATGTTTGGGGTTGCCGGTGTTGATGATGCCGAAACGCTCGACGTCATAACCCGGGCAGAGGGCCGCCAGAACCTCGATGTCGCAGCCGTTGCAGCTGCTTGCATCGTAATGGATGACCCAAGGCGATTTAGATGCGAAAGGCATTGCGTATCTCCTTCCGATGCTAGATGAATGCGAGGACGACGATGTTCAGGCCACCGGCGATGAGGGCGACCAGCCATGCCCACTTGAGCATGGACTTCCACTTCACGCGGGCGAAGTTGTTGTCGATCCAGATCTCGAAGAACCAGATGACGAGCGCCGCGACGATGCCGACGAGCAGGAAAGCCGGGCCACCCCAGACGAAGAACATGCCTGTCCAGCCCAGGAACAGCACCGTCTCGCACCAGTGCATGATCTCCACCTGCGCGAGGGTCTTGCCGCTCATCTCGGTGGTGATGCCCTTGACGATTTCCTGGTGCGCATGGTGCGAATAGGAAAGGTCGAACGGCGACTTGCGCAGCTTGATCGTGAGGATGAAGACCAGGCCGATGAGGATGCCGATGAGCGGGAGCGCCATCGGGGTGTTCAGGAAGAACACGCCGCCGACGTTGAAGGTCCCGGTGGCCATGTAGAAGCCGACGGCCATCAGGAGGACCATGGGCTCATAGGCCATGACCTGCATCGTCTCACGATGCGCGCCGATTTCGGCATACGGGCTGCGCGTGGAATACGCGGCGATGATGAAGAACAGCACGGCGAGCGTGATGATGAAGATGCACAGGAGCAAGTTCTGTCCGGAATAGAAGATGCCGCCGGCGAGGAACGTGAAGATGAGGGCGCAGGACACGTAGATGCCGTCTGCACCATTCACCGACACGTCATCCTTTTCGATGAGCTTGCGGACATCGTAGTACGGCTGCAGGATCGAGGGTCCGACGCGGCCCTGCATCCGAGCGGAAATCTTGCGTTCGAGGCCTGCGAGCAGGCAACCGACGATCGGAGCGCAAATGGCGAAGCCGATGGTTCCGACGACAACGAGGAAAATCGGGTTGGTGATGATTGCGTTCATGCTGGCCTCCTTTCTACATAAGTCCCGGGATGCCAGGGATCATGACGCCCTGCCAACTGAGAATGCCGATGATGAAGGCCGCGACGATGATGCCGATGCAGATGACCGTGCCCATGGGGTCGATGGCCTGTTCGCCGAAGAGCGTTTCCATGTACCAGTTACGGCTGCTCGCCGTGGTGACGCCGGACATGGAGTTCCTGAACTTACGCTGGTCGTTGTCGTAGGAGATGCCGGCCATGTACACGCCCACGTGCTTCTTGTTGGAAGTGCGGCCGAGGGCGCCGAAGAGGACGGCGACGACGAAGATCGTGCAGATGCTCGCGATCCAGAGGTTGTCGGACCCCAGCACCGTGAAGTACTGGCCCCAGACGCCCTCGATGTACGGGCGGACGATGATGTCGGAGATGAACGGCATCGCGACGCAGCAGATCACGCACAGGACCACCATGAGGCTCGTGCCGATCCATTCGCTGGAATGGACCGTCGTCTCGACGTCATCGGGGTTGCCGGCGATTCCGGAAAGCTTGCCGAGCCATTTAGCCCAGAACAGGAACGTCGCGCCGGAACCGAAAGCCAACAGCAGGATAAGGACAACGTGCGGCGTAGGTGCCTCGAGGAATGAGACGAGCGTGCCCCACTTCGCGATGAGCATGCCGAACGGGGCGATGAACATGATCATGATACCGAGCATCATGTAGCGAGCCAGACGCGGCATGGTCTGGAACAGGCCGTCCATGGATTCGATGTCGCGGGAGCCGATGTGGTGCTCTGCAGTGCCGACGCACATGAAGAGCAGGGACTTCGCAACAGCATGGAAGAGAATCAGGAACATGCCGGCCCAGACAGCCTCGGGGGTGCCGACGCCCGCGCACGCCACGATGAGGCCGAGGTTGGCAATCGTGGAGTATGCGAGAACACGCTTCGCGTTGGATTGCGAAATCGCGAGGAAGGAGCACAGGCAGAACGTGATGCCGCCGATGAGGACGACCATCAAGCTCGGGATGAAGCTGACGGCATAGATGGGTGCCATCTTGAGCAGGACGAAGACGCCTGCCTTGACCATCGTAGAGCTGTGGAGCAGTGCGGAAGTGGGAGTCGGGGCGACCATGGCGCCGAGCAGCCAGGTGTGGAACGGCATTTGCGCGGCCTTGGTGATGCCGGAAAGCGAGAGGCACACGAGCGGAACGGTGACCATGAGCGGCGCCGCGACGCCGATGTTGATGAACTCGATGAAGCTGAACGTCTGGAGTTCGACGCCGCAATAGATGAGCGCGCAGCAGAACGAGATGCCGCCGAGCATGTTCATGACGATCTGGCGGAATGCGTTCGTAACCGAGATCTGGTTCTGGTCATAGCCGATGAGCAGGAACGAGCAGACCGTGGTGATTTCCCAACCGGTGAACATCCAAATCATGTTGTTGGAGAACACGATGAGGAACATGGCGGAAAGGAAGAGGAAGAACAGGCCGAAGAAGCGAGGACGACGGTCCTTGATGGCGGGATGCGCATCATGGTGGTCATCCATGTAGCCAAGTGCATAGACGCCGATGCCGGAGCCGACGACGCCGATGATGGCCGCCATCATCAAAGTGAGCGAATCGATGTAGAGGCCTTCGGCCACGGGATACATCGCTTCCCAGCCGCCGGCCACGAACACCGCGGCAAGAGCAGCCTGGACAATGGCCAAGGTGAGCGCCATCCACTTCTTGTAACGCCATGCCAAGAAGGCGACGATGAATGCGATGACGAAATCGGCCACCGTGCAGACGATGTTGACTATCTCCGATTCGAACTCGTAATACTCACCCGTCGAACCGATATGCATTCCCACGAATACAATCGATGCGACCGCGATCACCGCAGCGCCGGCATAGACAATGACTCTGCGAGCAGCGCCATTGCGCACTATGGCCAGGATTACCGCCACGGCGAGCGGGAAGAGCAGGAGGAATCCCATCAATTCCACGCCTGTCCCCTTTCTCCCAAACGAACAACACAACAAGCCTATTCATGCGAATAGCTTCATTCATTTTACGTTCTGTGGAAAGTGACGCATTGCCTAAATTTTAAGCGGGAACATTGTTCGCCCAACGGAACTCAGAATGAACGAGCGAGCCTTTCAAACGAAAAAACGAACCGGTCACCCCGAAGGTTGAAACAATTCGTAACAAAAGACGCTTGCCGGCGGGTGCCGGCAAGCAAGTTCTACATATCTGTTTCTAGACGATCTTCGTGCCGATTGGCGGCAGGATGGTGTCGTTCTCCTGAGCGAATGACGCTTCGACGCCGACGGCGTTGGCCAGCATCGCATCGCGACCGGCGTTATTCGTGGTTGCGTATACGCGATCGATGCGATTCTTGCGCTCATCGTATGAGGTGTCCCCGAAGTAGAGCTCTTCGGCTGACAGCCCCAAGCCATGCGCGATGCGCAAGAAGTTCACGGCGGTAATCGAAGAAAGATTGACGTGATTGTTTACGATTCGATGAAGCGTTGGCTGAATAATGCCTGTTTGGCGGGCGAATTCCGAGACCGTCAGTCCCCTTTCGGCAAGCATCTCCTTCAGTCGATTCTCCATGACCCCCCCTTTGGTCGTGCAGAACAGAACTAAAAAAACCGGCTGCATAGCAGCCGGTTTCCTTTTTAATGGTCGGGTGAACAGGATTTGAACCTGCGACCCCTTGACCCCCAGTCAAGTGCGCTACCAAACTGCGCCATCACCCGAT
>JAUNEQ010000096.1:0-3177 GCA_030525445.1 Coriobacteriia bacterium
AATATCACGGCAACCATGGTAACCGCCCACGTACAGGCGCGGAACCATTTGTCGCGCTTATGCTTCTTGTAGAACTTCCACTTGCGCTGCATCAGCTCGCAGCTCGCCAGCAGGCAGCCGTGGTACATGCCGTACACCAGGTAATCGAAGGTGAGACCGTGCCACAAGCCCATGAGCGTGAAGTTGATGAAAAAGCCGATGCACGCTGCGGTGACCGGCGACTGGAACCACTTATGCTGAAATGCCGCCGACGTGAAGCGCATGAATACGAAGTCGCGTAGCCACGTGGACAGCGTGATATGCCACCGGTTCCAGAAGTCCTTGATGTCCACGGCGAGGAACGGCGCCTTGAAGTTACGCGGCACCTCCACGCCCAGGGCAAACCCCAGGCCCACCGCCATATGCGAGTAACCGGCGAAGTCGAAGAACAGGTAGAGCGTGTAGCCCAGGGCGTACACGATGTTCGCCCCGATGGCGGCGCCCATCGTGCTCGTGCCGATGACGCTGGGCAGGAACCACATGGCCCACTCCCCCAGGCTCGCGCCCACGAACTTGTACAGCGCGCCCAGGATGAACCAGCCCGCGCCACGGTAGAGCAGATGCAGGTAATCATCGCGTGTGCGGCGCGCGTTGAGGTCTTCCACGAACTTGCGGCTGCGCAGGATGGGGCCCGACGTGAACGAGGGGAAGAAGATGAGGAAATACAGGTACTCGAAGGCGCCCATGTGCTTGATGAGGCCGTCACGGGTCTCGATGAGCACCTGCACCGCCTTGAACGTGATGTAGGAAATGCCGATGAAGCCCAGGAAATCGGGTTCGAACAGCACGCCCACCTTGTAGACCGCCAGCGGGGCGATCTGCAGCGCCAGCGCCACGCGGTAACGCGCGATGCGCCCGGGACGTTCTTCTTGGAACAGGTGCGTCACATAACGCGCCAGCCCGAACGACAGCACGAGATAGCCCGCGAAGAACGCGAGGCTCGGAAGCGAGCGGCTGAACAGCAGCAGCAACATGACCACCGACGCCGCGCATCCATACCGTGCGAGCGGCTTTTCAAGCACGCCCAACACCACCGCAACGCCCACTATGGGTACAAGCAGCAGGAAGAATGCCGGCTCGGTGTAGAAACCCATGGGCTATTCCGCGATGAGCGCAGCGAGGGCCTTGCGGTCGGCCTTGCCGCTGGGGTTCAGGGGGAACGAGTCGACGTACTTGAACGTGCGCGGCACCATGTAGGTGGGCACGACCTCGCGCATCGCGCGCTTCAGCTCCTTCGTGAGGGCGAAGCCGCGGGGCGCCTGCAGGTCGGACGGCACGATGAGCGCCACCAGGTGCGAGATGGAACCATCACGCCACGCCGGGAGCACGCATGCCATGTGCACCTCGGGCAACGCGCACAGCGTCGCTTCGATGTCGCCGAGCTCGATGCGGTACCCATGCAGTTTGATCTGCAGGTCGTAGCGGCCGTGGTAGTAATACAGGCCGTCCGCATCGCGCGTCACCTCGTCGCCGGTGCGATAGCTCGCTTCGCCCCGGGTGAGCGACTCCGGGCAGGCGTGGAACATCGCCTGGGTGAGGTCGTCGCGGCGCCAGTAGCCCTTCGCAACGGTATTGCCGATGGCGAAGAGCTCGCCGTGCTCGCCATCTGGCACCTCTTCGAGCGTCTCGGGGTTCAGCACGAGCAGGCGCGTACCCTCCTTCGCGTAGCCAATGGGCAGCGAACGATCTTGCTCGAGCATGCTCGGCAGGATCTCGCACAGCGTGACCAGGTTGGTCGATTCCGTCGGGCCGTAGCCGTTGAACACGCGCAACCCGGGGAAGCGCCGTTGCGCAAGGCGCACCGTTTCGGGACGCAGAACCTCGCCCGCAAGCAGCATGCGCTTGAGGTCGGGCAGCAGGTCCGCGCAAAACTTCTCGTCGGCCAGGCACTGGTCAACGAACGACGGCGTGGACACCCAATCGGTGACGCCGCTGGTTTGGAAGGCCTCGAACGCGAGCGCCAGGCTCTTTTCGGCCTCGTCCTCCAGCGCGAACATCGTGTCGCCGCGCGTGAGGCCGGCGCCCATGTCGGTGATGCTCACGTCGAACGTGAACGGCGAGCGGTTGAACCAGATGCGGTCTTCCGCCACCGCGTACTCGCTGTTGCTGAGCCAGGTTGAGAAGTTGTTCAGCGACTGGGAGCTCACCTCCACGCCCTTCGGCGTGCCGGTGCTCCCCGACGTGAAGATGATGTAGAAAGTATCGTCGCCGCTCACGGGAACCGGCGTGGCATCCGCGCCATCCTCGCAGGCTGCAGCAATCTCCGCCGGCGCAAAGCACGGAACGGCGAGGTCGTCGCCAAGCAGCTCGGGGATGGTCCCCAGCGTGTCAAGCACGGCCGTTTCGCCCAGCTGGTCGACGATGCTCGCGATGCGATCGCGCGGGAACACGACATCAACCGGCGCATAGGCATGGCCGCTCTTCGCGCAGGCGAGGAAGCACACGAGCATGACCGGCGCCTTGTGCCCGTACACCACCAGCGGAACGCGGGCGGGAATGCGGGGGTTGGCGGTAATCCAGCATGCAAGCGCATCGGAGGCGCGCTTCAGCTCGGTATAGGTGATGCTTTCGCCGCGGCTATTGCAGAATGCCTTCTTTTCAGGGACGCGGCTGGCCTGGCCGTCAATGGCGGCAACGAAATCGATGCCCATGGAGATTACTTCTTCACCGCGGGAAGGTCGTCGCCGTAGCAGTTGTCCTGCTCGTCGTCGTCAGCTGCGCTGCTGTCTTCGGAAGCAGAGCTTTCGGCAGCCTGGGACGCCGTGGTCTCCTGGCTCTGAGCGGGCTGTTCGTCTCCACCGCAGCCAACGAGCGAAAACGCTCCGAGCGCGGTGATGATTACGATGAGGATGGTGAGTGCGAAACGCTTAGCTTGCACGGGTTGCTCCTTTTCGGGTTCGTTTAATGCATCCAACGAATCTTACCATAGGGGCCTGCTCCTCAGCCGAACGTCGCAGTACGTACACGGAGAGCCTAAATGTGCAGCGCCGGATGTTGACAAATGACCCGGGCATTTGTCACTAGGCCAACCGGATGTTGACAAATGACCCGGGCATTTGTCACCGGGCATTTGTTACGCGCGCTTTAGCGCGGGGCGTTTTCCGAGATCGCGTGGATGACGTTGCGGCGGGAAAGCGC
>JAUNEQ010000096.1:3277-7667 GCA_030525445.1 Coriobacteriia bacterium
CCCACGAGCTTGCCGTTGTCAACGACGGGCAGCTTCTTGATGCGCCTGTTCGCCAGCATGTGGCACGCCTCATCGATGGGGGTATCCACATCCACGGTGAGCACCTTGCCCATCGTCGCAATTTGCGACACATTCATGCCGAGCAGCGTGTTCAGACGCCCCATGAGATCGTTGTCGTCGGCCACACGGTAGAGCGACGACATGGGCGTAACGAAGGAAGAATCGTTGCGGCCGATGTACTTCATCACGTCGCCATCCGACACGAAACCCACGACGCTGTTTCCCTCGTCGACCACGGGAATACCGCTCGTCTCGGTACCGGCGAAGAGCGCGATCGCCTCGCGGATGGATGCGTTTTGCGGGATGGCCAGCGGATTCTTGTCCATGACGTGGCGAACGCGCACCGTGCCCGCCTCGCCCGCGGCACGGGCGGCGGCTTCCTGCTCGCGCTGGGCCTCATGGGAGGCCACGACATCGGTGGCACGGTCGCGTGCCAGGAAGATGACGCTCAGCATCACGAGGAAGATGATGGCGCTGATGCAGATGAAGCCGATGTGCTCGCCCAGATACAGCTGCTCGGCTGCACTGGCAGACGGCGCGAACATCGGGGACAGCGCGGTCATGGATACCACGAGCGCGGTGCCGAACGAGATGAACACCTGGCCCAGCGTGTTGTTCACCGCATTCGCGTGCTGGATCACGCGGTTGGACAGCGAATTGATGCCCCAGGTGTTCAGCGGCGTGACCACGCCCTGCATGCCGATGGACATGATGAAGTTGAACAGCGTCACGAGCAGGATGTCGATGGAGGGGCCCATCGTGGCCATGCCAAGCGTGCCGATGAACATGGCGATGATGCCCGGAACGGCGATGCGACGCATGCCGAATCGGTCGAACAGGTTGCCCGCAGCCAGCGACATGAGGGCGCCGCACAGCGCGCCCGGCAAGATAACCAGGCCGGATACCGTAGCGCTATACCCCAGCACCTTCTGCACGAAGATGGGCAGGATGACCGAGCACCCGATGAGGCCGCCCTGCATCAGGCCAACCGTGAACACCGCCACGCGATAGCGACGCGATTTCAGGATATCCACCTTCAGCAGCGGTTCATCCAGGGAAAGCTGCCTGCGCACGAAGAAGGCCATGAGCACGACGCCGAACGCGATGAGGCCCAGGGTGACCAGGATGTTATCAGTCGTGCTGAACGTGGAGAAGCCATACAGGATGCTCAGCAGGCCGAAGGTCGACAGGATGACGGACGGCACATCGAACGGCGCCCGGTCGAACTGGCCGTAGTTCTTCAGCTTGAGCGTGGCGATAACCAGCACCACCGCCGCGATGCACGCGATGATGACGAACATCATGTGCCAGCCCACCGTGTCGATGAGCACACCCGAGAGGGTTGGGCCGATGGTGGGCGCGAAGCCGATGATGAGCGACACGAGGCCCATGCCCGCACCGCGTTTCTCGCGCGGGAAGATGATGAGGATGAGCGTGAAGGTCATGGGCATCATCACGCCGGCGGCAAATGCCTGGAACACGCGGCCGACGAGCAGCACCGGGAAAAGCGGCGCCCACGCCGCCAGCAGGGTACCGACGGTGAACAGGCTGATGCCCCCGATGAAGAGCTTGCGCGTGGAGAACTTCCCGATGAAGAACGCCGAGAGCGGCACCACAACCGCTTCGACGAGGGAATATCCACTCGTGAGCCACTGGACCGTGGGCGCGTCGATGCTGTATTCCGCCATCATCGTGGGAAATGCCGGCGTGAGCAGCGTTTGGTTGAGCACCACCATGAACGTGCCGAAGAGCAAGATGGAGATAATCGTCCTCTGCTCCTTGCTAATGCCTAAATCCATCGCCATACGCTTCACCTCTGTGCCATTCAGAAAAAACGCCGGTTGCCCCGGCGTGCAAATACATGAAAAAGGATTGTAGTTCGCTGCATAGCCAAGCGTAAGAAGCACATGCCAACATTCACAAGGGCAACAACATCCCCGCCTCCAGAGGGGCCGCATACGCCAAAATCCCGAGTTACGCCAGCGTTTCCGCAGGACAGCGGTATACTGATGCGCAACTCGCCGCAGCGAGCGGCACCGCTGTCCCAGCCAAGGCAGGGGTGCCTGGCATTGCACCCTGAAGGAAGGACATCCATGAACATTGGCTTCATAGGCGCGGGCAACATGGCGCGCGCGATTATCGGCGGCATCCTCGAGAACCACGTGGTGACGACCGCCGAAGTGCATGCAAGCGCCCCGAGCGAGAGCACCCGCGTGAAGGTGGCCGAGGATTTCGGCATCGCGACCTTTGCGAGCAACGCCGAGGTGGCCGCCTGGGCCGACATGGTCGTGCTCGCAGTGAAGCCCTACATGATGGAAACCGCCATCGACGACATCGTCGACGTGGTCTCGCCCGATTCCATCGTCGTCTCCATCGCGGCCGGCAAATCGCTTGAGTGGATCGACCAGGCGTTTGGTATGGAAATGAAGCTCGTGCGCGCCATGCCGAGTACCCCCGCCCTGGTGGGCGAAGGCGTGACGGGCATCTGCGCGAACGACCGCGTGTCCGACGAGGAGCTCAACCAAGTCGTCTCGATGTTCCGCAGCGTGGGCATCGTCGAAATCCTCAGCGAGCCCATGATCGACGTCATCGGCGCCGTCGCGGGTTCGACGCCGGCGTACGTGGCCATGTTCATCGAGGCGCTGGCCGATGCCGCCGTCGCCGAGGGCATGCCCCGCGCCCAAGCGTACAAGGTCGCCTCGCAGGCCGTTGCCGGCAGCGGCAAGCTCGCCGTGCAAACCGGCAAGCATCCCGGCGTGCTCAAGGACATGGTGTGCTCGCCCGGCGGCACCACCATCGAGGGCGTGCAGATCCTGGAAGCCCGCGGCATGCGCGCCGCGGTGATGGAGGCCATCCGCGCCGCCATCGCGAAGACGAGAAGGCTGTAGAGCT
This sequence comes from Coriobacteriia bacterium, assembly GCA_030525445.1. Classification (GTDB taxonomy): domain Bacteria; phylum Actinomycetota; class Coriobacteriia; order Coriobacteriales; family Eggerthellaceae; genus UMGS1519. The sequence goes on from JAUNEQ010000096.1 coordinate 6,230, forward strand.
CACGGGCAAACCGCCTGGTGAATGTGGGCGGGCTGCGAATTTGCCATTCGCGGCCCGCTCTTTCGTTATAATCGGGCGGTTTGTTCAAGACTATCGGCATAGCATGCCCGCGCAGCGAACGCGTTACAACCGCACCTGCCACGCGACACATGCGTTGTTGCATCGGAGGTTACATGTTCCAAGCATCGATTGACCCCATCGCCGGGTCGCTGGGCCTTTCGGCCTTGGTCGCTTGCATACCGCTTCTCACCTTTTTCATCATGCTGTTGGGCGTGAAGGCGCGCGCCCATGTTTCTGCAATCGTCGCGCTTGCTGTCGCGGTCATCGTCGCGTGCGTGGGCTTCCAGATGCCGCTGAACTTCGCCCTGGTGTCCGCGACCCAAGGTGCTGCGTTCGGCGCCATCCCCATCGTCTACATCATCCTCATGGCGGTGTGGTTTTACCAGGTCACCGTCGTATCCGGACGCGCCGACGACCTGCGCGCCTTCTTCGACGTGGTTGGCGCCGGCGACGTGCGCATCCAGGCCATGATGATTGCGTTTTGCTTCGGCGCCCTGCTCGAGGCGCTCGCCGGCTTCGGCGCGCCCGTGGCAATCACGGCGACGATGATCATCGCGCTCGGCGTGAAACCCAAGAAGGCGGCGCTCGTCGTCTTGCTCGCGAACACGGCGCCGGTCGCCTTCGGCCCCGTGGGCACGCCCATCACCACCGCTGGTGCCATGGTTTCGGGCGGCGATTCCGCGGTCGCCGTGGCAACCGCCCAGCATGTGGCCGCCATTGCCGGCTATCAGGCACCGGTCCTCGCATTCGTCGTCCCCATCCTGCTCATCTTCATCCTGGATGGCACGCGCGGCCTGCGCGATTGCTGGGCGCCCACGCTGGTCGTGAGCCTCACGTTCGCGCTTTCCCAATGGTGGTGCTCCAACCATTTCGCCTATGAGCTCACCGACGTCGTGGCCTCTTTGCTCTCGCTCGGCGCCATCGTCCTGTTCATGCGCTTCTGGAAACCGCGCGGCGTGGCGGCAGCCCGCGAACGACTGGGGCTCCCCGCCCAGCATGCGGTGGCAGAATCCCAGCTCACGCCCTACCGCACGTTCATGGCGCTCGTACCCTACCTCATCATCGTCGTGGTGTTCTCCATCGGCAAGCTCGGCATCCCCAGCCTGCTTTCTTCCGTCGATATCAAGATCGCCTGGCCCGTCATTTCGGGCGGCGCCATCCTGAACGCCGCCGGCAACGACCCGGGCACCACGTTCACGCTTGGTCTGCTCTCCACGCCGGGCACGTCCATCCTGGTCGCAGGCCTCATCACGACGGCGGTGCTCATGATCTTCAACGAAGGCGGCCGCTACCGCATCACGCTGGGTGCCGCCGTGCGCGAGATCGGCGCGACGGTGTACCGCATGCGCTTTTCCGCGCTCACCATCATCCTGGTGCT
>JAUNEQ010000097.1 GCA_030525445.1 Coriobacteriia bacterium
CAACGGCGACGCTCGCCGCCTATACGGCCGATATCGGGCTTGGCCGGTTCCTGTTTGCGGGCATGAAGACCAATCATTACGAGGTGATGATCGGCGGCGCCCTGCTGGTGGTGGCGCTGACGTTGGTCTTGGACATCGTCTTGGCACTTTGTCAGAAAGCGGTTGAGCGGAGAGCCGGCTGAGCAAGACCCGATAGCAGCCATTGCGTCTCTTAGAGTCGCTCGATTGCCTCGAAAGGGCATTCCTCGAAGCAATGGCCGCAGTGCAGGCAATGTTCGGGCTGGATGCGGTAGATATCGCCTTCTTCGATGCACTGTTGGGGGCAGCTTTCGGCGCAAGTGCCGCATGCGGTGCAGTCTTCCGTGATGACGAAGCCCCGCTCGCGCGCTGGCTCATCGCCAAAGGGTACGCGCTCGCGGTAAATGGGTTCTTCCCCCAAGTCGAAGAATTCCATTTGCCCGCTGTCGATGCAGAACGCGTCCAGAATATAGCGGGAGTCGCCGGGATACACGTTGTTCATGGAGGGGTTTTCCGCGAAGATGCGGTCGATCCAGGCCTTCTGGTCGGCCACTCTGCGGACGGGCCCCGACAAGCGGACGGTTTGCCAGCTCGCATTCAGCCCCGCGATGGCCACGCGGCCGGTTCGTACGAGCTGTTCGTGGAAATCCTTGCCCCGCGATGTGCAGAAGTACAGCGCGCCGTTTTCGACGACCATCACATCGATGATGCGCGCTTGGGGAAACCCGTTTTCGTCGACGGTGGCGAACGTGCAGTCGCGGACATCGCGGAGCAGTTGCAGGCAATCCTGGGCGTTCATGGCTTGTCCCCTTTCCGCGCTATCCTTCACGCACGATCGCTTGATATGCCGTTCCCCATTCGGCCATGGCCTGGATCATCGGACGCATGGATTCTCCCAGGTCGGAAAGCCGATACTCAACGTGGCGGGGGAGCTCGGGGTATTCGGTGCGCACGATGATCCCGTCGTCGGCCATTTGCCGAAGCGCCTCGATGAGGCTCTTTTCGGATATTCCCTCGATGGAGTCGCGGAGTTCGCCGAACCGGTGGGGATGGTCAAGCAGCCTCTGGATGATGAATATCTTCCATTTGCTGCCGATGACCCGCAAGGTGGTGGCCACCGGGCAATCGGGCAGTTCTTCTTTCGTGAGCATAACCCCTCCTACCGTTGTCATCTCATCGTCAATGATGCCATGGAATCTCGGCCAAGCGAATCCTTACCTTTTGGTAGGTATACCCCCATGCAGGAAGCTCAGGTAGGATAAAGACTATCGTACGCTAAAGCGAAACCCCTTCCGAGAGGAGCATGAATATGAAGAAGCCGATGTTGATAACGATGGTTGCGCTGGCGATGGCGCTCGCGTTCGCCCTTGCCGGGTGCGGGCGCGGTGGCGGTTCGGCCGATGGCGCCGATGATGCCGGTGCCCAGAAGCTCGTGGTGGGAAGCCAGGACTTCTACGAGAACGAGATCGTCGCCGAGGCCTATGCTCAGGCGCTCGAGGCGAAAGGCTATACGGTGGAGCGCAGCTTCCGCATCGGCCAGCGCGAGGTGTACATGCCGGAAATCGAGGCCGGCAACGTCGATGTGTTCCCAGAATACACGGGCAACCTGTTGCAGTATTACGACCAGGACACCACGGCCACCGAAAGCCAGGATGTCTACGATGCTCTGGCCGGGGCGCTGCCCGAGGGCCTGCGCGTGCTGAAGCAGGCGGAGGCAACCGATGCCGATTCCTATGTGGTGACGAAGGCCTTTGCCGACGCCAACAACGTGAAGAGCATCGCCGATCTGGCCGGCATCGACGACGTGGTGCTTGCGGGCAATTCCGAGCTCGAGACGCGCCCGTATGGCCCCAAGGGCCTGAAGAGCGTCTACGGCGTGGAAGTCGCGCAGTTCAAGCCCGTCGAGGATTCCGGCGGGCCGCTTACCGTGAAGGCGCTCCGCGACGGTGATGCCACGGTGGTCGACCTGTATTCCTCTTCCCCCGTTCTGGCCGAGGGCGACCTCGTCGTGCTTGACGATCCGAAGGGCTTGTTCCTGGTCTCGCATATCGTGCCGGTGGTTTCCGCGAATGTGGATGACGAGGCCGCGGCCGCAATCGACGCCGTGAATGCCGCGCTCTCGCCCGAGGAACTCATCGCCATGAACAGCGAGTCCGTGAACGACGAGCGTCCCGCCGCCGACATCGCCAAGGACTTCCTCTCCCGCGCCGGCTTGCTGTAGGCGGGCCGCCGAATCTGGCGAAACTTCGAAAGGTTTGCCGCATCCTGCTTCGTTCCGAGAACGCGAGCGCCTCGCCCCAACAGCGAGGCGCTCGCGTTTTATAGGTTCGGTCCTCAAGAAGGGAGAGGGGAATTGATGATAAATCCGTTTTGCCAAAATGCGGAAATCATCAATTGGACGCCCTTCTGAGCAGGTTCGATACTCGGGTCAGATCAGCCGATTGATTCGACGACCGAACCCATGAAGGAGGGAAAGCAATGGCCAAGATCACCGATGCTGAGTTCAAGGCATACCTGAAGGAGATTCGCGAGTTCATCGAGAGCGACGAGATCGAGGAGATGCAGAGGGAGTGCGAGGTGACCAACGTCTTCCCGCAGCGCTTCTTCGACCTGTGCAACGAGCACCAGCTCTTCCGCATCTCGCTCCCCGAGGAGTACGGCGGATGGGGGCTCTCCGAGCACCAGATCCTCCAGGTCCAGGAGGAGTTCTCCCGCGGCCCCGGCGGCATGCGCATGTTCATCCACTTCTGCCAGGACCTCAACTGGCGCCCGCTCTACGACTTCGGCTCCGACGAGCTCAAGGCCGAGCTCATGCCCAAGTTCGGCGACAAGACCATCCTCTCGGCCTGGTGCGTGACCGAGCAGACCGGTGGCACTGGCGCCGACCTGCATACCACCGCTGTCCAGGACCCGGAGACCGGCGACTGGATCATCAACGGCGAGAAGTGGCTCATCTCCTTTACCGACGTGAACACCCATTCCTATATTCATGCCGTTACCGACCCCGATGCCGATCCCGACCATCGCATCTCCACGTTCTATGTGCCGGTGGATACCCCGGGCTACGAGGTCATCCCGATGCCGCACATGATGGGCTGCCGCGGCGCCGGCCACACGGGCCTGCGCTTCACCAACATGCGTATTCCCGACAAGTATCGCGTAGGCGAGGTCGGACAGGGCATGGAGATCATGATGCATTCTCTGGCTGTCTCCCGCGTGCACATCGCCGCCTCCAACCTCGGCATGGCCCAGCGCATGCTCGAGATTTCCATCGACCGCGCCCGCGATCGCATCACCTTCGGCAAGCCGATCATCTCCCGCCAGGCCATCAAGATCAAGCTCGCCAACATGCAGATGATGATTCACGCGCTGCGCACGCTCGTCCGCGACTTCGCGAAGGATTACGATGCCGACCCGATGGGCGAGTACATCGCAGAGAAAGCTTCCATCTGCAAGTTGTTCTCCATCGATACTACCCGCCTGGTGGGCGATGAGATGCTCGAGATTTTCGGCGGAGACGGTTACTTCGAGGACTCCCCGTACGGCCCGACCGAGCGCCTCTACCGAGACTCCCGCGCCATGTGGCTCGAAGAGGGCACGCCGACCGTTCAGCGCATCACCATCGCACGCGAGCTTGACAAGCACCACGGCGTCATCGGTTATCGCGACTAAGCATCTAACTGCCCGGGAAGGGTTTGGTAAGGGGTCCTTTCCCGGGCGTTAGCCCCCCGAAGGCGCGACGTATTACGTCGCGCCAGGCAACCCCTTCCTTCCATATCAACATATAGAGCGACTTCTTTTCTCGGCGTCCTTCGGTCCCGGTTCTTCAATCGGGGAGTCGTCGAGAGAGACGAGGAGATTCCATGGCAACCCCTTCCTTTGAAAACCTCACCGTGCTCGATTTTTCCCGCTATCTTCCCGGCGGCTACGCGACCCAGCCGCTTGCAGACTGGGGCGCGAACGTCATCAAGGTGGAAGACACCGGCATGGGCGATTTCGCCCGCCACGAGAATCCCACCAGGCACGGCATCAGCTACTACATCACCGCACTCGGACGCAACAAGAAGTCCGTTTCGTTCAACTTGAAAGACCCCGAGGTCGTGGAGCTGTTCCTTCGGCTGGCGGACAAATCCGATGTCATCGTCGAGAGTTTCCGTCCCGGTGTGACGAAGAAGCTCGGCATCGACTACGACACCATCAAGGCGCGTAACCCGCGCATCATCTACGTGTCCATCTCGGCGTTCGGCCAGTTCGATCCGCGCAGCCTGCAGGCGAAGCACGACATCAACATGCAGGCGAGCTCAGGCTACCTGGCGGTGAACCACGGGTCCACGTCCCCGCTGCATTTTGTCGACCTGTCTGCGGCTATGGTGGCCAACCAGGCCATTCTGGCGGCGCTGTTCAACCGCGAGCATACAGGCGAGGGCAGCTACATCGACATCTCCATGTATGACTGCTTCCTGTGGTGGAATTCGCTGCTCGATGCCCGTTACGACTTCAATGGTGGCCAGCTGAAGCGCGAGGACGTCATCTATCCGACGCCTGCGTACAACGTGTACGAGACCAAGGATGGCGGCAAGGTGGCCGTGGGATCGCTCGAGGACAAGTTCTGGAACAACGTGTGCGACACGACCGGCGCCTCCGACCACGCCCGCGCCTCCAAGCTGATGAAGCGATGGGAAGCCCCTGAGGTCTTCGAGGAGATGGAAGCCATCTTCAAGAGCCGCACCACCGACGAGTGGCGCGCGTGGACCGAGGAGAACGACGTGTGCTCCGCCGTGGTCATCGACAAGGACGAGGCCCTGAAGGAGATCGTCAATCAGGAACCGAACACGATGAACTACGTGGAGTTCTCCGACGTGGGCACCGTGTTGCAGACGAACATCCCGCACCATATTTCGGCCATGCCGGTGAACATCGCTGATTTCAAGCAGCCATCGCGCTTGGGCCAGGACACCGCCGATGTGTTGCGTCATCTGGGCGTGGAAGATGCGGGTATCCAGGAAATGGCCGCACGCGGTTCTGTGAAGCTTGACACCCTGGTCGATTGGTCGGTGCCGGATATCAACCCAGTGGCTCCGTAATGCCAAAGCCGGCCATTTGCCGGGAAATGGCCGGACTTTACCACGGTTCACCAAGCTGGGAGTCCGGCTCCTTGCGCTGGCTCGTTATGCCTGTTCGACAATCAGACGATACCGCAATATCGTCGGCCACTGTAGCCATAGACGGGTATAATTGAAAGACAACGAACCTATAGGGATGGGCTATCCGAAGGGACTGGTCAGAATGATTACCGACCTTTTGATCGACGAAGGGCGCAAGGCCGAGTATTACCGCAAGGGGTACTGGGACGAGAAGACGCTCAACGACATGTGGAACGCGACGGTTGAGCGTTTCGGCGATTGCGAATACGTGAGCGACGACCGTGGCCAGCGCTTCACGTACAAGGAGGTCGACGACAAGGCATCGCGCCTCGCCTCCTGGTTCAAGGAAATCGGCATCGAGAACGGCGATGTCATCTCCTGGCAGGTTCCCATCTGGGCAGACTTCACGTATGTGTACGTGGCCGCCCTGAAGGTGGGCGCCGTCATGCACCCGCTGCCGCGTAACTTCAACGAGGAAGACCTCACCTACGTCATGAACGTCGTGGAGTCGAAGGCTTTCATCACCCCGACCTTCTATTGGAAGACCGACTACGAGCAGCAGATGAAGAACTTCATCGACCGCGTGCCGAGCGTGAAGGGCGTCGCCCTCATGGACAAGGACGCGCCGGTGAAGGACACCTCCTACAAGTCGGTTGCGCAGATCCTGGAGACCTACGAGCCCCTCACCGAAAAGCCCGAGAGCAAGGCCGACGAAGTGGCCTGCATTCTTTCCACCTCCGGCACGACGGGCAAGCCGAAGCAAGTTCTGCTCACGCACAACAACCTGAAGTTCTCGGAGCGCGTGTACGTGCAGGGCGTGAAGCGCACGAAGGCCGACGTCATGATCATGATGTCACCGCTCAACCACGCCACCGGCTTCTTCCATGGCCTGCTGTCCAACATGATGATGGGCGCGCGTGTCGTGCTGCAGGAGCACTTCGACGCCGACCATGCCGTCGAGCTCATCAACCGCGAGGGCGTCACCTGGAGCCATGGTGCCACGCCGTTCGTGTATGACCTGCTCAACTACATGGAGGAGACGGGCAATGAGGTTCCCTCGCTGTCCATCTTCATCTGCGGTGGCGCGCCGGTGCCGCCGGCGATGATCCGCCGCTGCTGGGATCACCTGTTCCTGCTTTCCGAGTCCTACGGCTCCACCGAGAGTTGCCCGCACATCTACGTTCCGCCGCACCATGTGGTGTCCTGGAACGGCGAGTGGAGCGGCATCCCCTGCGAGGGCATCGAGGTGCGCGTGGTCGATCCCGACCACAACGAGGTGCATCGTCGCGAGCAGGGCGAAGAATGCAGCCGTGGCCCCCATCAGTTCGTGGGCTACCTGAACAACCCCGAGGCCAATGCGAAGAGCCTCGACGCTGATGGTTGGTTCTATTCCGGCGACCTGTGCTTCATGGACGAGTTCGGCCGCATCCGCATCAACGGCCGCATGAAGGAGATCATCATCCGCGGTGGCGAGAACATTTCGGCCGTGGAGATTGACAACAACGTGAAGGAGCACCCCGGCGTCAAGGATTGCGCGACCGTCGGCATGCCCGACCGCCGTCTGGGCGAGCGCATCTGCACTTTCGTCGTGCCCGAGGATGGCCAGAAGGCCCCGAGCATGGAGGAGATTCAGAAGTTCCTGGAGAGCAAGGGCGTGCAGAAGCGCAACTGGCCCGAGCGCGTCGAGGTCATCGACGAGATTCCGTACACGATGTCCGGCAAGGTCAAGCGCTACATCCTGGCCAAGGAGATCAAGGAGCGCCTGAAGGACGAGGCAAACGAGCGTCGTTTCATCTAACAGCGCATGAGCAAGCGCCCCGCATCCGCGGGGCGCTTTTTTTCTGCAGGGATGCGACATTGGCCGACTTCGTCGTTTCATCCAAAGGAGGGATTATGCCAAACCAATCGATTCGCGACATGTTGATGGGGCTTGAAAAAGAACAGCTCGTCGAGATCATCGAGATGCACTCAAAAAGCTGCATTGCGCTCGATGGCGTGTGGTTTCAGTCGATCGAAAGCGAAGAGGGCATGGACGCGGCTATGCGACATGACGCAAACGCATGGAAGCGATTCACTGTCACCGAAGCGAATCGAATCAAGGCGTTCCTGGGTTTGGGAGAGCATCCCGGGCTCGATGGCTTGCAGCAGGCTCTGTGCTACCGCTTTTACGCTAACCTAAACGAGCATGAATTTGAGCGAGAGGGAAACCGCCTGGTCTACATGATGCGCAAGTGCCGAGTGCAGGCTGCACGCGAGCGCAAGGGCATGCCGTTTCATCCATGCATGCAAGTGGGCATCATCGAATACGGTGGATTCGGCAGTGCCATCGACGATCGCATCGAGTGCCGGTGCCTGAGCTGCTATCCCGATGTGACTGATGACACCTGTTGCTGCAAGTGGGAATACACGCTGCGCAAATAGCATGACAAGTGCAGCAAAGGCAAGGCGGGCCTCATCCTCGGTTCTCTTTCATGGCTGTTTCAGGTGGTCCTTGAAGGAATT
>JAUNEQ010000098.1 GCA_030525445.1 Coriobacteriia bacterium
CCTCGACTCCGCCGCTGCGCGGCTCCGCTCGGGATGACAAGGGGCCGCGCCACGCGGGAAGGCGCCCTCCCAACAACACAGGGGACAGTTATCCCACCGCAACAGGTCGCCCATGGTGCGTAGCAGAAAGCCGTCCAGGTATGCCAGATTCCCGTGAAAGCCCGACGAAGCGTACTTCAGTACGTGAGGAGGGCTTGGAGCGGGAAGATGGCGTGCATGGGCGGCTTTATGCGGTGCAACTAAAAGCGCCGTTCGTAAGAACGGCGCAACGTAAGTGGAGCGGGTGACGGGAATCGAACCGTCCGAGCGCCGGGAAAAAGAGCCAGTGGCGCTTTTTCAGCGAGGAGGCGCGCGTTGAGCGCGCTCTCACGATGCGACCGATTACCGCTTGAAACCAAAGAATGGAGCGGGTGACGGGAATCGAACCCGCGTCAAGAGCTTGGAAGGCTCTGGTTCTACCATTGAACTACACCCGCATGGTCGGGATGACAGGATTCGAACCTGCGACATCTTGCTCCCAAAGCAAGCGCGCTACCAGACTGCGCCACATCCCGAGTGCCCCGGAATTATAGCAGATGGGCCGTCCTGCATCCGAAGGCATATCTTACACCATAGAGACTGCAAGTTTGAAAGGATTCCAAAACCCTCTACGATTCGAGCTTCTCGCGCAGCAGGCGCAGGGCGTTTCCACGGTGGCTGATCGCCGACTTCTCGCTCTGCGGGACCTCGGCGAAGGTGATGCCGCCGCCGAATTCCACGGGAAGGAACAGCGGGTCGTAGCCGAAGCCGTTCTCGCCGCGCAGCTCGTGGCCGATATGGCCCTCCACCGTGCCGCGCGCAACGGTCTCGGAACCATCCTCGTCGATGAACACGAGCGTGCACACGAACCGCCCGGTGCGCTGCTCGTCGGGCACGTCGGCAAGCTCGCGGAACAGCTTCGCGTTGTTGGCCGCGTCGTTGCCGTCCTCGCCCGCGTAGCGCGAGGAATACACGCCCGGCGCGCCGCCCAGGGCATCCACCTCCAAGCCGGAATCGTCGGCGAGCACGGCACATGCGCCTCCAGCGGCCTCGCGCGCCGCCTGGGCCTTGATGCGCGCGTTCGCCTCGAAGGTCTCGCCGTCCTCCACGGGGTCGGACTCGATGCCCGCCTCGCGCAGCGTCTGGAACTCCCAGCCCGGGAAGTTCAGGGCGTGCTCGATCTCGTCCACCTTGTGGGCGTTGTTGCTCGCGATGATGACGCGCTTCATATGGAAACCCCTTTCCGCAAATCGGGGCCGCCGTTCCCGGCAGCCCCGTCAGTTCGCAACGTGCGGGCGCGCAGCCCGCCTCCCTGCAATGCCGCCGCGCGGCGAGAGCCGCTAGCCGTGCACGATGACCGGCGTGCCGGCGGTGATGATGCCGTACAGCTCCTCGGCCGAATCATACGACAGGTTCACGCAACCGTGGGAGCCATAGCCCTCCATGTACATGGAGCCGCCGAAATCCGGCTGCCAGGTGGCGTCGTGGAAACCGATCGCGTTGCCCACGAACGGCATCCAGTACTGGACCTCGGTCTCGTATTCGGGCTCGTAGGAAATCGTCGTGGTCTTGTTCTTTCCCTTGCCGGAAGTCGAGACGATCTCGACGTTCTCGCCCACGAGCTTCGACGGGCTCTCCTTCAGGTTGATCATGTACGTGCCTTTGGGCGTGTCATGCTCGCCATCAGGCGAACCGGAAATGAAGTCGGACTCCCACAGCACGTCCTTGCCGTCATAGAACACGGCATGCTGCGTGGAGATGTTCACGTCCACATAGCGCGACCCGAAATCGACGCCGTTCTTGTCGGGCATCGAGGCCGCGGTCTGCACGCACGGCACCTCGACGGTGCCCACGGTCTTCTCGGAGATGGCGTTCTTCAGCGTCTCGAGGAACGGCTCGTAGTCGACCTGCCAGCCGTAGGAACCGCCGGAAACGGTGATCTCGTCGCCGCGCGGCGTGGTGAACGAGCGCGTGTTGCCCACGGTGTTGACCTCGCCCACGCGCGCGCCGGCCCAGTCGCGCACCGCCTGGTCATCGAGCTCGGGCTTGATATCCTTGCCCAGCTTCACCCAACCGGAGATGAGGTCGGAACCCACCTCGAGCCACTCGACGCCGCCAAGCGTGAGCTGGATGTCGGTGCCCAGCAGCGCATTCGCGGAATCGACGGCCTTGGCCAGGCGCTTGTCATCGGCCAGCACGTCCGGGCGCAGCAGCTCGTCTTCGCCAAGCTCAACGGACTCGCGCATCTCGAGCGCCGCATCGCGCACCTTGTTGAGCACGGCCTTCGTGTCCACCTTCTCGCCGAGCACCTCGGGCACGATCGCGAAGGCGCCTTCCTTCTTCTTGTACTCGATGGTGGCCGACGTCGGGTCGGACGCCTTCTTGTTGAAGGCCTTGATCTTGCCCTTCACGAACTTCTTGAACGCATCCTTGTCGTAGGTGACCTCCATGACGTCGGAAAGGTCATGCACGCTGGAAGAGACGAAGCTCGCCGGCCAGGTGAGGAACGCGTTCTCGTCGATGGCCTTCTTCACGACCTTCGCGGAATCGATGCGCAGGCTCGCGTCGGCGCTCGTCACCTCGAAGTCGAGGTCGTCGCCGGTGACGGTGAGGGCGTATTTGTCGGATGCGGCGTCGAGCATGGCCGTGGCCTCGTCCACATCCATGCCGGACACGTCGTAGCTGCCGACGATGGTGTTGGGCAGGAAATGCCCCGAGAACCAGGCCGCACCGCCCAGGTAGGCAGCCAGCAGCACGCCCACGACGGCGGCGACCACCACAGCCGTGCGGCGCTTGCCGGCACGCTGCTTGCGGCGCTCCTCGATGGCCGACTCGGTGTACGCCGCGACGGAATCGTACGTAGCCGCGCCCTGGGCCTGCGTGTAATTCGTATCAAAACCCTGATTGTCCATAATCAGTTGCTTCTTTCCTCATATGCGAAACGGGCGTCCCCAACCCGTGTTTATGTAAGTAGGGAATAATACCACGTGGTCAAACCGGAAAAATCGCCCTGGGAATGCTTCACAAACCCTGCACCCCTCGTTCATATTGGTGGGACGGAATGCCCCGTGATATATCGCGCCCCTTACCATCCCGGGCGGAGGCGGCGTAGCCGCCGGAGTCGAGGGAACTCCGGAACCGGAAAGAGGCCCCTCGACTCGCTTCGCTCGATCGGGACAAGGGGGGATTGGCGAATCCCGTCTATAGGCCCAGGTACCGCTTCCAGAATGCGGCAGAGGTCATCTCGCGCATCTTGAAGCGGTAGCGCTCCTCCACCGCCTCGTGCGTGTTGCGGTAGCGCGTCATGAGCTCGCGGTAGCGGGCGTTCAGCGCGTGCCAACGCTCGCGGTCGATGGTGCGCACGGCACCGCGGCGTCCATCGGGCGACATCGCCACGAGCTGCTTGCGCATGGCGGTCTTGTACCACGGCGTGAAGTTCTCGCTCACGCTCGGCGACAGCATGCCCGGCTTGTCGGACAGCATGAAATCGGGGAACCAGTGGCGGTCGTGCGGGATGGCCACGAGCAGCTTGCGCAGCGTATGGCCAGAATAGTCGCCCTGAAGCCACGACAGGTTCACTTCCAGGTTATGCATCACGTTGGGATCCAAATCGCCCACCGGCACGTACTTCTCGGCCTTCGCGATGGCCGCGCCCATGGCCTCGAACGGGTCGCCCTTCATCAGGACATCGGGGCCGTCCAGGTAATCCTCCAGGCCATCGAGCCACAGCTCGGCCGCCGCGTAGTCCATCGTGCGAAGGTAGATGTGGAACAGGCGCCAGTATAGCAGCATGAACACCCGCTGGCCGCCGCGCACGTGCAGGGCACGCGTCACGAGCATGTTGCGCATGTACTGGTAGCACGCCACCGCCGCGTTGAAGCGGCCCTCGAAGCGCGCGTGCCACACGCAGATGCCATTCATCGTCATGTAGATGGGCTTGCAGCGCAGGCCGAATTCCACGTCGTCGCAGCGCACGAAGAAGGGCATGGGCAGCCCCATCTCGTCGATGTAGCTCATGGGAATGCAGCTGAACCACCAGGCACCGTAGGCCTGGTCCACCTCGACGTCGATCATCTCGTTGTGCACGATGCCCTCGCGCGTGTTCACGTGCAGGTCGGGCTTCACCTTCGCGAAACCGCCGAGCGAGCGCACGTAGGACACGTCCTCGAACTGCAGCGACGGCTGCTCCAACTGCAGCATCGCGCCGTTCACGAAGGCACGCGAGTACTCGGAGCGCACGAGCGAGAGCAGCGCATGCAGGCGCTTCAGGCTCTCCACCGACATGCGCACGTCGTCGTCCATCAGCACCACGTGCGTGAAATCGGCCTCGGATTCACGCGCCGCCATCATGCCGCGCGCGAAACCGCCCGCGCCGCCCGCGTTCACGTTGGGGATCACGGTCACGCCGTCGCCGGTGAGCGCCTTCGCATCGAGCGTCTTGCCGTTGTCCACCACGAACATGTGGAAGCCGTCGGCGATGGGCTCGCCCGACTCGATGATGCCCGCGCGGATGCGCTTGATGTTCGGGACGATGAATTCCTCTTTCTTGAACGTGGTGGTGCACAGCGCCAGCCGCACCGGCCTGACCTGGGCATCTTCCACCAACGTGTAGTAGTAGGCGTTGCGCACGCGCGCCGACCCCGCCGTCGACAGCACGAAGCCGGAAACCAGGGCATCGCCCATGGGCACGTCGACCTCGTGCGTCTTGAAATCGGCCGCAGCGTCGAACAGCACGCTCGTGGACGCGACCTCGTCGACCGGGCCGTCTTCCGCATGCTTGGTGAGGCCCACGGTCTTCACGCGCACCGGGTCGCCCGCGACCTCCAGGTGCAGGCGGATGCTCACGAGCCCCGTGTAGTGGCGCCACTTCGCAGCGGAAATGGCGTTGAAGTAGGTGCAGAAGTCCACCTCGCCCGAGAACCGGAACGTGCCGTCGGCGCCCGCGGACACCATGGAGCCCTTCTTCGGGCGGTATAGCAGGGCCGTGTCGTATTTCAGGAAGTCCTCGACCTCGAAGAGGACGTTTGCGAGTTTGAAGCGCCTCATGCTATTCCCCTTCCCCGTCGACGAATTCTATGGGCGGATGGAACCGCAGGCCCGCGACATTGCTCGACACGATGATGCCCACCTTCTTGAGCTTGTGGTCGGGCGAATGGCGCAGCACCCGGTAGATGTGCCCCAACCCGCGTGCGGCCAGGTAGCCGTAGCCCACGAGACCCTCGCCGCGGTAGAGCACCACGTCGTTGCGGTACACCGTGCGGTAGCGGTCGAGGCGCTCGGGCACGTCGTCGACGATGGTGCCCGCGCCGTTGTTGGCCGAGGCATGCGTGACGACGCTTCCGCCCACGACATAGCAGTCATGCGTGCGCGAGATGCGGCGCGTGAATTCCCAGTCGTCGGTCCAGATGAAGAAATCCTTGATGGGCAGGCCCACCTCGCGGATGATCGCGCACGGCACGAACAGGCTCACGAACGACGCGAGCGTGCACGGCTGCAGCGCGCGGCTGAAGTCCTCGATGTTGCGCGTGAGCGGGTGGCGCTGCACGTTCATCTTGCAGATGGAGCCGTCCTTCCAGCGCACGACGCTCGAGAGGTAGCCATACTGGCCGCCCAGGTGGCGATGCGCGTCGATGAGGCCCTGCAGCGAATCGGGATGCGGCATGCAGTCGTCGTCCATGACCCAGCAATACTCGTAGCCGGCCTTCACGGCCTCGCGCATGCCGTAATTGAAGCCGCCGGCGCCGCCCAGGTTCGCACCGGTGTTGCGGTAGTCGATGACGCCTTCCTCGATGAGCGGCTGAAGCGCCTCGCGCGTGCCGTCGGTGCTCGCGTTGTCCACGACCATGATCGCGAGCTGGGATTCCCAACTCGCCGGCACCCCTTCGGCCAACGAGCGCGGGAATTCCTGCGCACGCAGGTGCGCGATGCATTCGAGCAGCAGGTCCTTGCGGTTGTATGTGACGACGACGGCGACAATGGGTGGCATGAGTCCTCCCGTTATTCCTTGGCAGCCTGCGCGGTCGCCGCTTGCTGCGGGGCGTCTCCCCCGTCGAGCAGGACCTTTCGGCTGACGAAGTTCCAGATCATGACGATGGCCGTGGCACCGATCTTCACGATGAGATAGTGCCAGCCGAACATCTCGACGCCCACCCACATGCACGCATTGTTGATGAGCAGGCCGATGACGGAAAGCGTGACGAAGATCACGAATTCGCGACGGCGCGACATGCCCTCTTTGTGCGTGAACACATAGCGCATGGAGGCGAGGTAGTTGAAGATGACCGAGACGGTGAACGAAACGGTCGCGGATACGAGGTAGTGGACCCCGAACACCTCGGTGAGCAGCGCCAACAGCCCGTAGTCGATGACGAACGCGATGGCGCCGACAACTCCGAACTTCATGAACTGCTTGAACAGTTTGCTTATCGTGTCCAGTTGAATCCCTCCAATCCAAAGGGATTATAGCCGTTCAAATAAAGCAAAAATCAGGACTTGCGCGAACAGCTCCGATTTGCCATAATATGCGGGCTGTTGCACACAAGCAGCTTCCGTCCCTATAGTCTAGAGGTCAGGACGCGGCCCTTTCAAGGCTGAGACCCGAGTTCGATTCTCGGTAGGGGCACCAAAACCACACGCCGTTCCCAAGAGCGGCGTTTTTTATTGCCTGGATTTCCAGATCGGGATGGGACAGGATGCCCCGCAGCATATGGGACAAATACTCCTGACCCCTTTGTCCAACCCTATGCCGGCACACCCCCCGGCAAGCGTCCCGCATATGAAACGCAAAAGGGGTTGCAGCCGGTGGCTGTAACCCCTTTCTCACGTTATGTCGTGCCGCTTACGTGAACAGCTGGAACACGTTTTGGCACTTCGGGCAACGAACCTTGATGTTGCCCTTGCCGGCCGGCACGCGCAGGTGCTGGCCGCAGTTGTCGCAGGTCACGGTGACCTTCTCGGGCGCTGCCGCGGGCTCCGGTTCGGGCTCGGGCTCGGGCGCCTGCTGGTCCTCGTAATCGTAATCCTGCTGCGCTTCGCGCTCGGCACGCTCGCGGGCACGCTGCTCGCGGCGGGCGCGGCGCTCTTTGCGCGCCGCTTCTGCCTGCTCGTCTTCCCTGCTGCCGAAGCGCTGGAACACGCCCATGAATGCTTCGTTTTCAGCCTGGCGCGCTGCAACGTCGCGGGAATTCATGCGCAGCGCCGCGTACACGGCAGCCGCGATTCCCAGAAGCAGGACGAGCACGTACAGGAACGGGTTGATGCCGACGCAGAAAAAGCTCAGCACCACGAGCACGATGGCCACGATGAGGCACACACGCGAAATCGCGTCGCCGCCATTGCGGCCCACCATGTGCTCGGCGTATCTATCCTTGAAGCTGTCGGCCATTTTGGCCCTCCTCTTCTCGGGAGACTACAGCGCCTTCTTCGCAGCCTCGACCAGCGCGGCGAAAGCCTGCGGGTCGTTGATGGCCATATCGGAAAGCACCTTACGGTCCAGCTCGATGCCAGCCTTGTTCAGGCCGTTCATGAACTTGGAATAGCTCAGGCCGTTGATGCGGGCACCGGCGTTGATGCGGGTGATCCACAGGCGACGGATCTCGCGCTTCTTGTTGCGGCGATCGCGGTACTGGTACTGCAGGGAGTGCT
>JAUNEQ010000270.1 GCA_030525445.1 Coriobacteriia bacterium
AGGACCAGCAGGGCAAGGGCTACGACCCGCGCAAGCTCCTGAAGCCGGGCCGCGACGCCATCGTCGTGCGCGCCAAGGAGCTCATCCACGACTTCGGTTCCGAAGGCAAGGGCTGGGCATAAGCGCACGCGAGCATTCGCTTGCATGCACGAGGCCGGGAGGAGTTCCTTCCGGCCTCTTTTCGTGCAGGGCGCGGAATTGCCAAAACCCGAATGTTGCGATAGGTTTTCGCAGCAGGAAGTTATCGGCTTGGAGGTGCATATGACAGCATCATTGGGTAACCGCAAGGTTGGAATCATCGGATGCGGGTTCGTGGGTTCGGCCACCGCGTTCAGCCTCATGCGCAGTGGGTTGTTTAGCCAGATGGTGCTCATCGACGCCGACCATGACCGAGCCGAAGGCGAGGCGCTCGATATTGGCCATGGTGTTCCGCTGAACAAGCCGATGGAGATTTATGCCGGTGACTATGTGGATCTCTCCGATGCCTCCGTGGTCGTGATCACGGCGGGCGCGGGGCAGAAGCCCGGCGAGACGCGCCTCGACCTCGTGCAGAAGAACGTGGCGATTTTCAAGTCCATCGTTCCGCAGATCAACGCGAGCGGATTCGACGGAATCTTGCTGGTGGTTTCGAACCCGGTCGACATCCTCACCGACGTGACCATGAAGCTGAGCAACCTTCCCGAGGAGCGCGTGTTCGGGTCGGGAACGGTGCTCGACAGTGCGCGCCTGAAATATGCCCTGGGCAACCTGCTGGGTGTTGACCCGCGCCATGTGCATGCGCGCATGCTTGGCGAGCATGGCGACAGTGAATTCCCCAACTGGGGTTCTGCAAACGTTTCGGGCATTCCCATCGATGAGTGCCTGCATTTGCGCGGCGTCGAGCATCCGCTCGAGCGCATGGACCAGATTGCCGACGAGGTGCGCCATAGCGCTTATGTGATCATCGAGAAGAAGCGCATGACGAATTACGGCATTGCCGCGTGCGTCACCAAGATCCTCGATTGCATCATGCGCGATGCGAAGTCCATCATGACCGTTTCGACACGCGTGGTGGGCACGGGCGATGCCGAGGGCGTCGTGATGAGCGTGCCGGCGGTCATCGGGTCGCGCGGTGTGGAGTTGAAGGTGCCCCTGCGCCTGAACTACGAGGAAAAACGCCAGATGAAGGCATCCGCCGACACCATGCGCGAAATCATGTCCCAGGTGGATTTGGGTTAACGGTTGGCCAAAGGGGATGGCCCCCTTTGGCTCACGAAAGGTCGGCGAGGATGGCGCGGAAGGCGTCGTTGGCCGTGGGGGTGATGCGGTCTGCATGCTCCTTGGCTCGTGCGCTGCCCGATGCCATGACGATAGAGGTTCCCACGAGGTCGAGCATCTGCACGTCGTTGTCGTTGTCGCCAAGGGCGATGCAATCGGCGGGGTCGATTCCCAGTTGCTGGCATACGGCTTGTAGCCCCGAGGCTTTGCTGACGCCCTTCGGCATGAAATCGAGCCAGGTGACGCCCGAAACCGCGATCGTGCAGCGCTCGCCGAAGCGCTCCATCCAGTACGCCTCGTCGCGGCGCACGTCGACGTTGTACGCGGAAATCTTCGAGTAGGGGATGCCGGTGGCGATCATGTCGTCCACGATGGTGACGGAGTACTTGATGTTGTCGCGCAGCATCGAGGCGAAGGCAGGGTTCTTCGGCTGGATATATGACGAGGTCGTTCCCGAGACGAGCGCCTCGTATCCCGGCCGTTCAAAGATGACCTGGAGAATCTCATTTCCCAGTTCGTGGTCCATTTCCGTGCGGAACATCGGCTGGTCGTCCATGAAGGCGATGGTGCCGTTTTCGGCGACGAAGGACATGCGGTTTAGGAATTGCCCGAACAGGTGGCGAAGGTTCGCGTATTGACGTCCGCTCGTGGGAACGAACGCGATGCCCGCGTC
>JAUNEQ010000271.1 GCA_030525445.1 Coriobacteriia bacterium
ACCTGGGGTGAGTTCAAAGGATGATTGCACCACCGACATGGAGGTGGTTCAATTGACATATCCGGAAGATGTGAGGTCGCGCGTGCTCGATCAGGTAGCCGCTGGGTCGTCCCTGAGGTCTGCGGCGAGGGACGCGGGCGTTTGCGCAGCCGCCGCCGGCAGCTGGGTCCGCGAATCCGGGCTGGGCGCGATGCACCGCGGCCGGAGAGGCGGGCTCGTGAAGGTGAGGATAGCCGAGGTCGAGCCGGGAGAGCGCAAGTCGCCCCGCTCCAGGCTCACCCGGGACGACAGAGAGAAGATAGCCCGCCTGGGCGGGCTGGGCTGCGGCGTGCCGGAAATCGCCCGGCGCACCGGGTTCCACAGGACGACGATAGCCCGCGAGCTCGGGAGGCATGCGGACGCGGGCGGCCTGTACGACCCGGGCCGGGCGCAGGCCGAGGCCGAGGAGTCGGCAAAGAGGCCCAAGGCCCCCAAGCTCGCGCCGGGCACGAGGCTGCGCGCCTACGTGGCCGACGGCCTGCGCCGCGGCTGGTCGCCCGAGCAGATCTCGGGGAGGCTGCGGGTCGATTTCCCGGACGATGAGGGGATGCGGGTGAGCCACGAGACCATATACCAGGCCATATACGTCCGCGGGGCTGGCTCGCTGCGCGCCGAGCTCGAGTGCGCGCAGGCGCTCAGGAGCGGGCGCGAGGGCAGGAGGCGCCGCAGCGGCCTTCCCGGCAAGCGCGGCAGCAGGCCCTGGGTCGAGGGAGCCAACATCGCGGATAGGCCCGACGAGGCCCTGGGCCGCCAGGTCCCGGGGCACTGGGAGGGCGACCTCGTCATCGGCGGCGACATGTCGAGCTGCCTGATCACGCTCGTCGACAGGTGCTCGCGTGCCACGCAGCTGTCGAGGCTCGACGTCCACACGGCCGACGTCGTCGAGGGGCGCCTGGAGGAGATGGCGGCCGATATCCCGGCGATGCTAAGGCGCACCATAACCTGGGACCAGGGCACGGAGATGGCCGAGGTGGCGACCTTCGAGCTCGCCACCGACTTCAAGGTTTACTTCTGCAACCCGCGCTCGCCCTGGGAACGGCCGACGAACGAGAACACCAACGGGCTCGTCAGGCAGTATTTCCCGAAGGGGACGGACTTTGCGAAGGTGACCGACGAGGAGGTTCGCCGGGTGCAGGACCTGCTAAACTCGAGACCCCGGAAGGCGCTCGGCTTCAAGACGCCATCCGAGGTGCTCAACGAGATTCTGCTCAGAGATGGTGCAATGACCATTTGAATCCGCCTGGGGCAACGCAGGGCGTGCTGGAAGAAATGTATGTTAATCGCCACCGATGGCCCATGCTGCTGGCATCTGATCCCAAGCCCTCATTTTCACGGGAATTTTTCCGCGAGAAAACCCAGATGAATGGGCGAAAACAGCAGTAAAAATACACATCTCGTAAAAATTTTTCTTGACAGGGGCCATATGCGCCCCTATTTTAGTAACTTGCGTCTTTTCGCAGAAAAAGCCCCTTTTTCGAAGGAGGAATCACCAAGTGGCGCAGTCAATAAAAACGGTTCCCAGCAGGTATTATAGGGAACGCACCAGCTTCGCGAAGATTCCGGCGGTCATGGATGTCCCGAACCTTATCGCCATCCAGACGGAAAGCTTCGACTGGTTTAAGAACGAGGGCCTCGGCGCGACGCTCGCGGACATCAGCCCCATCGAGAGCACGACGAAGGACATGTGCGTCGAATTCGGCGACCACTACTTCGGCGAGCCCAAGTACACGGTGGAGGAATGCCGCAAGCGCGATTGCTCGTACCAGGCTCCGCTCTATGCCGAGATCCGCTTCATCAACCGCCTCACTGGCGAGATCAAGGAGCAAGAGGTCTTCATGGGCGACTTCCCCATGATGACCCCGCAGGGCACCTTCATCATCAAC
>JAUNEQ010000272.1 GCA_030525445.1 Coriobacteriia bacterium
CGCGGGTCATGCGCGGGTCGTCGGCGCCGTTGTAGGTGCTGCCGTCCTCCATCACGAGGTCGGGCGCATTCACCTTCATGCTGCGGAACTTGTACATCTTGAACGGCACGAAGTCCTTCCCCATGCGCGGGGCGTTGTAGAAGATCGGGCCGTGGTCCTCGAGCCAGATGGCGAGGCCGAAGCACACGATGAACAGCAGCAAAAACGGCATCATCAGCAGCGAGATGATGATGTCGAACATGCGCTTCACCACATGCACGTAAAACGAGCTGTATGCGGGCTTGCTCACACGCGGCCCCTAGAACATCCCCGCCATGGCGGCGAACATCGCGTCGAGGTCGTCTTCCCCACCGAAACCGCGGCCGAGCAACACGTCCTCGATGGCCTGCTTATAAACGTCGCAGACGTAGTCGATGTCGTCATCGGTGAGCTGCGTGTGCAGCGGCAGCGTGATCTCGTTGGCGAACTGGGTGTAGGCATTCGGGAAGTCTTGGATGCTGAAGCCGAGTTCGCGATACGCGGTGAGCAGCGGCAGCGGCTTGTAGTGCACGTTCGCGGAGACGCCCGATTCCGCCATGCGCTCGATGATGGCGTTGCGCAGAACCGGCAACGCATCCACCACGCGCGTGATCATGAGGTGCCCCGACGATGCGCTGTCAGCCGTGTAATGCTCGAACAGCTCCACCGGCGCGTCAGCCAGATTTCGCTGGTAGCGCTCGATCATCTGCCGGCGGCGTTCAAGCATGCCCGGATACCGGTCGAGCTGCACCAAACCCAGCGCCGCGGCCATGTCCGTCATGTTGCACTTATAGCCCGGGAACACGATGTCGTACTCCCACGCCCCCGCCTTCGACTTCGAAAGCGCGTCCTTGTTCTGGCCATGCAGCGACCAGAGCATGCACTCGTGATAGAACGCGTTCGAATCGATGCCCTCGCGCCACGCGAGGCCGCCGCCTTCCGCGGTCGTGAAGTTCTTCACCGCATGGAAGCTGAAGGACGTGAAGTCGGCGACGGTTCCCGCCGGCTTGCCCTTATACGTCGCGCCAAGCGCATGCGCCGCATCGGCGACGACGATGACGCGGTCGAAGCACCGCTGCCAATCGGTCTCGGGATGCCACAGGTCGCGCTTGCTCTCGACGGCCGCGAACAGGCGGTCGTAGTCGACCATGCGGCCGAACAGGTCCACCGGGATGACGGCTTTCGTGCGCTCGGTGATCGCAGCGGCGATGGCGTCGTAATCGGGCTCGAAGCTGCCGGGAAGCGTGTCCACCAGCACGAGCTTCGCGCCCACGTGGCACACGACCGAAGCGCTTGCCGTGTAGGTATAGGCGGGAACGATGACCTCGTCACCAGGGCCGATGCCCAGAATGCGCAGGCACATCTCGGCAGCATGCGTCGCACTTGCGAAGCAGGCGAAACCGTCAGCGCCGGTAAACGCCTTCAGGCGCTTTTCGAGTTCCTTCGTGCGCGGGCCCGTGGTGATCCATCCGCTGCGCAGCGCCTCTGCAACCTCCTGGATTTCCGCCTCGGTGATATCGGGGGGCGAAAACGAGATGGTGCGTTGCTTTTCGACTGCTTGCGGCATGGTTCCTCCTTGTTCCAACCGTTGCAGTATAGCGAAAGCACGCGGCCATTGCGCAGCTTGCTCAGAGGTTACAGACGGAATGCACTGGATAGAGCGGACGTTGATGGCGGGAACATGGCTCTCCTTGGCAGGATTCAACGACGAGCGGCCGCAGAGCGGCGAATCGTGCCGGTCCAGGGTCATTTTGGATGACCCTGTGTAAACCTCCGTTGACACGGGATACGCGGCTCCCAATGTCATCCTGAGCGCAGGCGCGCAGCGCCGGAGCCGAAGGATCCCCCTCGGCGCTTGCCGCAGGGAGGGCTGCAGCCACGCCGCACAAGCGGGAGGTCC
>JAUNEQ010000012.1 GCA_030525445.1 Coriobacteriia bacterium
GCGTGTTTCACGGCAAGGGCGACGAACACCGCCACGACGATCTTGACGATATCCACCACGATGAAGGGCGCCACCGCACTCGCGAAGGCAGCCTCGGGCGTCAGGCCCATCACCATCATCAGCTGGAACCAACCGCACAGGTAGGCAACGGCCAGGTAGATGAAGGCCATCACAAACGCGCGCACGACCTCGACGGTCTGGATGCGACCATCCACCGCGCCTTCCTTCACCTTGAACAGCGATCCCACGGCGATGGCCAGCGCAAAGCCCACGATATAGCCCCACAGGAACCCGCCGGTAGGACCGGCGAGCACGCCAATGCCGCCGCGCATCGAAGAGAACACCGGCACGCCGATGGCACCGAGCGCGATGTAACCGATAACCGACGCCATCGCGAGCTTCGGCTCAAGCAGCACCAGGGCGAACGTGAACACGAAAATCTGCAGCGTAAACGGGACGGGGCCAAGAGGCACCGTCACCCATGCACCAACTGCCATGAGGGCAATGGAAAGCGCAACATACGCGATGGATTTCGTGCGGGCCGACGATGCGGTCATGGTGGCGGACATGGTGACACTCCTAACTCACGGTTCCAGGACGCTTCGTCCCGGAAAAACCGGTGCCTGCGACCGAAACCGCAGGCACCCTCTATTTCGTCGACTAGATTACTACAGTTAGTCAGACTAAGCGAGTAGGTATTCTATGCCATACTCGCCTTGTACGCGTCGTGCTGCACCTTGGCCTCGATGGTGGCGCTGGCGAGCTCTTCGCGAGTCTCATGCCAGCATTCCGTGGCGGGCATGCCGGGAATGCTTTCGGCCATGAACACCGGGTCGAGCCCCATGCGCTTCTGCGACTCGTAGTCCTCGAGCGCGGCAAAGGCCCATTTACCCAGCACCAAGATGACGAAGATGTTGATGATGGCCTCGATGCCCATGAAGATGTCGGCGAGGTTCCAGGCCAGCGTGAGGTTGGACTGGGCGCCGAAGAACACGACCACGCAGCACAGGATGCGGAAGCCGAAGAGGCACCACTTGCCCGCCTGCTTGGACAGGTTCGCGGTCATGAAGCGCAGGTTCTGTTCCGCATAGAAGTAGTTGCCCACCAGCGAGCTGAACGCGAAGCAGAAGATGGCGAAGGTCATGAAGTGGATACCGACGGTGCCGAAACCATCGAGCATGGAAGCCTGAACGAGGCTCATGTTGGAAAGCGCGACAGCAGCATCGGCGCCACCCCATGCAATGGTGCCGGTGTTGTCATGCACGAAGAACATGATCATGACAGCCGAGCACGTGCAGATGACCATCGTGTCCAGGAAGACGGAGACAACCTGGACCATGCCCTGCTTCACCGGGTGCGAAACGCTCGCGGACGCGGCGGCGTTCGGGGCGGAACCCATGCCGGCTTCGTTCGAGAACAAGCCGCGCTTGATGCCCTGCACGATCATCGATCCCGCGAAGCCGCCAGCGAGAGATGCCGGGTTGAAGGCCTCGTACACGATCATGCCGAGAATGGCCGGCAGCTCGCCGATGTTCATGATGGTGAGGACGATAGCCAGCAGCAGGTAGACGCCCGCCATCAGCGGCACGATGAAGGAAGTCATGAAGCTGATGCGATGCGTTCCGCCGAACAGCACGAAGCCGAAGACCACAGCCAGGAGCAGGCCAAGAGCCATGGGGCCGGAGGTCTCGGTCCAGTTGGGCACGTAGTAGACGATCGACGAGCTCATGTTGTAGGTCTGCAGGCCGTTGAAGCCGAGGGCGAAGCACAGGATGAGCGAGATGGCGAAGAGGATGCCCAGGCCACGGCTATGCAGTGCCTGCTCGATGTAGTACGCCGGACCGCCGCGGAACTCCCCGCCGGGTGCGCGGCGCTTCCAGATCTGCGCGAGCGTGGACTCGATGAAGGCCGATGCGCTGCCGATGGTGGCCATGATCCACATCCAGAAGACGGCGCCCGGGCCGCCGACGGCGATGGCGGTTGCCACGCCGGCGATGTTGCCGGTGCCCACGCGCGATGCGGTGGAAACCATCATCGCCTGGAACGACGACACGGTCTTCTCGCCCGGCGCATGGCGCTTCTCGGTGATGGCCTTCAGGCCGTCCTTGATGAGGCGGAACTGCACGCCCTTCGTCCTGATGGTGAACCACACACCGGCACCGATAAGCAAGAACACCAGGAAGTAGGTGTACATATAGGTGTCGATGGTATCGGTTATGGCAACCAATGATTCCATATCCATGGGGATACCCTCCGTTTTCCGATTTCACAAATAATGGTTGTTAGGATACCTGAACTTCACCTGTAATGCATCGTAGTCTCGACAAACGTCCCATGATATCGGGTTTCCCGGCTTTTCACGAACTCGAAACGGGATGGGACGGCCCGCGCCGCGGCATACGGGACGCCCCCGTGATAGCTTCCGAATCTTCCACTCCGACAATTTCACTTACTCATTCGTGTTAGGGTTGAACCGGCAATTCGAGAAAGGTGGGCGTCATGAAGGGAAAGCGATTCGCACGCGCAGCAGCAGTTGTCTTGTGCGCAGGGATACTGGCGTTCTCGCTCGCAGGATGCGCCGCAAGCGCAGACGCGGGCCAGGGCATCACGGTTTCCGGAATCAGCGAGATGAAGGTCACGCCCGACAAGGCGCGCATCGACGTCGCCGTGGTCACCGAAGGAAAGACCGCCGAAGCGTGCCAAGACGACAACGCGAAGGCGGCGAACGCCGTGGTGGAGGCGCTGGGCAAGCTGGGCGTCGCAGACGAGAGCATCCAAACCACCAACACGTACCTTTCGCCCCGGTACGGATCGAAGAGTTCCGACGACACCGAAGACTGGGTGATCACCGGGTACGAGATGACCACCTCGCTGCGCGTCTCCGACCTTGACATCGAGAACGTGGGCGTGGCCATCCAAGCGTGCGTGGAGGCCGGAGCCAACGAGACCAACGGCATCGAATACTACGCAAGCAACTACGACGAGGCCTACCAGCAGGCCCTCGAAGACGCCCTCGCCACCGCCCGCGGCAAGGCCGAGGGGATCGCGGCGGCTTCCGGCGTGTCATTGGGCAAGGTAGTGAATGTGCAGGAAAGCTACCAGGATACCTCGGCACGCTATCTTGACACCCCGCTCGCCTCACTTGAAGAAGCCAATGCCGATGCCGGCGCGGCTGCCAAGGTAATGCCCGGCCAGGAATCGATCACCGCAGAAGTCACGGTGACCTTCGCCATTCGCTAACGCTTATCACCCACCAAGCCCATCAAAGCGACGGTCACTTTGATGGCTCGCCTTGATAGGTTTCGCATTGCTGCTAGCATGGACACGGGGAATTGATTTTACGGGAGGCAATCATGGGAACATACGTGAACAAACACGCTGCGCATGCGATGGCTTTGGCGCTCATGCTCGCCTTATGCGGCATCGCGTTTTCTGCGTGGCAGGCAGCGCCCGCAAACGCCGAACCCGCAGCGTCAGCTGCCGCGGTTAAACAGGCGCCGGCGCAGGTTTCGAATCCAGCCAAACCGAGCGCGAAGCAGCTGAAAGCGTTCAAAAAGGCAAGCGCCGACTTCTCGCTCGAGCTGTTCCAGCGCTGCGTGAAGGCGAAGGGCAAGAACGCGAACGTCACCATCGCGCCGATGTCCGTGATGAATGCGCTTTCCCTCACGGCGAACGGGGCGAAGGGCGCAACCGCCAAGCAGATGCGCACCGTGTTGGCGGACGGCGCAACCCTCGCGCGTCTCAACAAGAACCTGGCCTGGTACAACAGCAAGCTCTCCAATTCCAAGAAGGCGCGCATCAAGACCGCAAACGGCATTTGGTACCACAATGACGGCACCCTGAAGATGAAGGCGAAGTTCCTCGCGACGTCGAAGAAGTATTACGGTGCCGAAATCGCGCCGAGCGACTTCAAGAGCGCGGCGGCGGTCAACGACGTGAACAGCTGGGTGTCCGACAAAACGAACGGCATGATTCCCTCGATCGTGAACAGGCTCGACCCGCTCGATCGCATCATCCTCGCGAACGCGCTCTATTTCGATGCCGAATGGGCGGACCCCTTCGACGAGTACTCCGTGCATACGAAGAACTTCAAGGCCGCAAATGGCAAAAAGCACAAGGTCAAGATGATGTACGGTACCGAGCATCGTTACATCAAGGGCAAGAATGTCACCGGTTTCATGAAACCGTACGCCAAGGGGTACTCGTATGTGGCGCTTCTGCCCAAGAAGGGCATGAGCCTGAAGAAATACGTCGCAAGCCTTGACGGCGATACGTTCCGCTCCCTCGTGAATGGCGCGAAATCTGCGACCGTGCACATCGCGATGCCCAAGTACACCATCGAGTATTCCAACGACTCCATGGAAACGCAGCTCGCGGCTATGGGCATGAAGCTTCCATTCACCGCCAAGGCGAACTTCGGCGCGATGGCCAAGAGCACCGAAGGCCCGCTGAGCATTGGCGGCGTAGTCCACAAGACGAAGATAGAAGTGGACGAACGCGGCACGAAAGCGGCAGCCGCTACAGCCGTCGTGATGAAGGCAGGGGCTGCTTTCATGGAGGACGTGAAGGAGGTCACGCTCAACCGCCCGTTCGTTTACGCCATCGTCGACAACACGACCAAGCTACCCGTGTTCATCGGCACCGTGAACGACATCAAGAAGTAGCCCCCACCGGGACATCCGGACACCCAATCACGAATGAAGCAGGGTACCCGGTACCCTGCTTCATTTGTCTCTGCGTTAACCGCCGTTGACGCGGGATGTGCGCGGCCCCCGATGTCATCCTGTGCGCAGGCGCGAAGTGCCGGAGCTGAAGGATTTCCCTCGGCGCTTGCTGCAGGTGGGGCTGCGGCTACTCCGCACCTGCGGGAGGTCCCTCGGCTCTGCGGGCTGCGCCCGCTCCGCTCGGGATGACAATGCCCCGGCGGCCGTGTCGCCTCCGCTCGGGATGACACAGCTGGCGAGCACCGGCCCCGAGCGAGCATGCCAACCTACGGGATGAGGCTCTCCAGGGTATCGAAGAGCACCTCCGCTTCGACGGGCTTGCTCAGATGCGCATTCAGGCCAGCTTGCATGCTTCGCTGGACGTCTTCGTCGAACGCGTTCGCGGTGAGCGCGATGATGGGAATAGCCTGCGCATCGGGGCGATCCATCGCGCGGATCGTGCGCGTCGCTTCCAAGCCGTCCATCTCGGGCATGCGCATATCCATGAGGACCGCGTCGTAGTATCCGGCAGGGTGGCTCGCGAACAGATCCACGGCGATGCGGCCGTTTTCCGCAACATCGACGTCGATCTCGCGCATGCTCAGCACCATCACCATGATCTCCGCGTTCACCGCCATGTCCTCGGCCAGCAACACACGCCTGCCCGTGAGGTCGGCCTTGCCGCGCAGCAACACCTCGTTCTTCCTGCGGAAGGCCTCGCGGAACTCATCGAGCACCGTGCCCGCGAACAGCGGCTTGGGCACGAAGCTATCGACGCCGGCATCCCGCGCTTCGTCGGCGATGTCGTCCCAGTTGTACGAGGTAAGAATCACGATGGCCGTATCGTGGCCCACGATTTGCCGGATGCGCCGCGTGGTCTCGACGCCATCCATGCCGGGCATCTTCCAGTCCACGAGGATGAGGTCGTACGCATCCCTGCGCACATGGCGAAGCTCGACCTTCCTCACGCCCTCGGCGCCCGATTGGGCGGTCTCGCACGAGATACCCACCTGGCCGAGGACGATTTGGGCGTGCTCGCATGCGATGGGGTCGTCATCGATCACCAATACCGTGAGCTCATGGGGCTTCACGTCTCCCGCGTCCACCGCGTTGGACTGGCGATTCGACTCCGCCAGCGTCACGGTGACGGTGAACGTAGTGCCAACGCCCTTCTCGCTCTCGACTTCGATATGCCCGTTCATGAGCTCAACGATGCTCTTCGTGATGGGCATGCCCAAGCCGGTGCTGCCGAACTTGTTCGTCGCAGACGAGTCCTCCTGGCTAAACGCGTCGAAGATATGCGGCAGGTAATCCTCGCTCATGCCGATGCCCGTGTCGGATACGCAAAAGCGCAGCGTCGCCTTCCCGTCGAAGCGCGCCACCTCGCCTATCTCGAAATGAACCTGGCCGCCTTCGGGCGTGAACTTCACGGCGTTGCCCAGGATATTGATCATCACCTGGCGCAGCTTCATCTCGTCGCCGATGTAGTAATCCTGCACCGCGCCCTTGATGTGGCATTCGTATTCCAGGCCCTTCTCGCGGCACTGGCCACCGATCATGGTGTTCACCTGTTCGAGCGCCTTCGGCAGCGAGAACTCCTCGTTCTTCACCACCATGCGACCCGATTCGATGCGCGACATATCGAGGATGTCGTTGATGATGCCCAGCAAATGCCGCGCCGAAGACCCGATCTTCTCGAGATATTCCATGGTCTTGGGCGGCGTCTGGGAATCGTTCATCGCGATATTGTTCAGGCCGATGATCGCGTTCATCGGCGTGCGAATCTCGTGGCTCATGTTCGAGAGGAAGGCCGTCTTCGCCTTGTTCGCCTGTTCCGCCGTCTCCAGGGCATCGACGAGGGCTTGGCTCTGCTCAAGCTGCCGGCGCGTCTCGGCGTCCACATCCGTGAAGCAGGCGCCCACGTTATGCACGATATGGTCATCGCGGTCTTCGGGGTGGCGCACGCCTGCGAAGCGCACCATCTCGTAGCTGTCCTGGCCATGGCGGTGCACCATGTAACGGAAGCCGATGACCCGCTCGTTCGCGAGCGCCGCGCGAATGTTTTCCGGCTGGACGAATTTTAGGAACTCGTCGCGGTACGCATCGGTGATGTACTGGTTCGCATAGGCGGTCACCGCCTCCAGGTACGGGAACTCCTCGCCCACCTTGAAACCGCCATCAACGTCCGCATGCGCCTGGTAGCACGTGCCATGGTTGCGGTCGAGCTCGATGTAGTACACGCTCCAGTAGTCGGCGGCCAGCGCCGTGATGAGTTTCTGTTGGCGCTCGGCCTGTTCCTCCTGCTCTTGCAGCTGTTCCTGCAGGACGCGGCGACGCTCTCCCTCTTCCTCGCGAACACGGCTCGTCGCCTCCGAGGTTTTCAGGCGGGTCATCTCGGTCACATCGACGCACATACCCAGCAGGCAATGCCGACCCGTCGCGTCGACGTACTTGAGCTTCGTCGTCTGCAGGTGGCGGATGTTCTCGCCCGCCGCATCGAGCACGTCTTCGATGTAGACATACGGGTCATCCATCTCCAGGGCCCGCCGATCGCTTTCCACAAAACTCCGGGCCGTCTCCGCGTCGAAGATCTCGTCGTCGGCCAGGCCGATCACGCCCTCGGGCGTGGCCTTGTGGGCGTAGTCGGCATATGCCTGGTTGCAGGCCAGATAGCGCCCGGTCTCGACATCCTTCGAGAAGGTCATCGCCGGCATATTCGTGAGCAGCGATGACACCGATGCCGTGAGCTCGGCGATGCGCGCGTTCGCGGCCGCTTCCTGAATCAGGCGCCGGTTATCCGCTTCGGCACGCTGCGCATCACGCAAGGCTTTCTGGATTGCCTGCTGCTCGCGCACTTCGTCGTCCACGTCCTTGAAGCCGCATACGACGCCCATCTTTCCACCTGGCATGTCGAGCTTGGCGAATTCGATGCGGAAATAGCGTTCGGACCCATCATCCATCGCACGCAGGTAGTTCACATTGAAACGAGGAGTCTCGCCCAGGCGGGCCACGATCCTGTCGAGGGAGAGTTCCTCCTGCAGGCGCGCCTGATCGGATTTCGCCACCATCGAGGCGATGTAGTACTGCTTGGCCTGGGAATACTTCATGCGGTTGAGCGCAGCTTGGATAGGCGCGGCATGGGCGGTCTCGCCCTTCACGTCGCCGCGATACAGCGAGAAGGTCTCGGTCTCCACATCCTTGATGAGCCACACTGTGTGGTACGACTCGCTCAACGCCTCGATAACCGCCTGACGCATGGCCAGGTCCGATTCCATGCGTTCGCGCGTCTCGGTGATATCCGAAACGAACACGTAGTGGATGCCACCATAGGTTTCGGTCTCGGTATAGTGGCCATAGTCGTCCACCCAGCGCACGGCACCGTCCTTGCGGATGATGCGGTACTCGACGTGGTCGAGCCTTTCCTCGCCTCCCGGCTGCTTGGCCACCGAGGTCTTCACGTCCTGGTAGTCATCGGGATGGATCATGCCCTTGAAGACGAACCCGGTGTATTCCGCGAACTCATCGATGTCCGCGCAGCCAAAGATCTCGCACACCGCGTTGTTCGCGAAGAGAAGCGGCTGGTCGCCATCGGCTTGATAGACGAAGAACCCTCCCGGCATGTGCCCGCCGATTTGCTTCAAGGCGTTAAGGGTCTGCTCGTTCAATTCGAAGCGTTTACCAAACATATCCCGACCGCTTCCTCGACACGCGTGCATAATCCTTTTCATTGTACTTCATCCATTACGCGCAACAAACGCGTCTGGGGGATTCCAGGGATAACAACCGCGTCCTGGGCCACAATGTCACGTTGGCGTGACCGCGACCTCAGAGGTTTTGGTCAATTCGGAACCGGGGCATCCCATCATTTTGAACTTCATTTTGAACTCATCGCGACATCGGTGCTGGCGCGTGGTATGATTCGCACCTGTAAATTGAACTTTGAACCTCAAGTTTGGCAATCGACGAGGAGGCACCGTGGACCAAAACGCATTCAGCAAGCGCTTGCGCGAAGCGATGGATGCCCGGGGATACAAGCAGGTCGACTTGGTGCGCATCGCACAAGAACAAGGCCAGAAATTCGGAAAATCCCAGGTGAGCCAATATCTCAGTGGAAAGACAACCCCGCGGCCAGGCGCCTTGGCCGCATTGGCGGACATGCTCGGCGTGAGCCCTGAATGGCTCGCGGGCGACGATGATGGCACTCCCCCCGCCGTTCCCGCACGAGCTACGAGCAGCGTCCCCGCACCCGCCGAGGACGCGCCTATCCCCCAACCCGATGAAACACCTTCCGCGAAAGGAAACCCCATGCGTCAGTTCAAGAAATCCAGCAAGCTCGACAACGTCCTCTATGACGTGCGTGGCCCGGTCGTCGACGAAGCGGCGCGCATGGAGGCAGCGGGCATGCAGGTGCTCAAGCTCAACATCGGCAACCCGGCCCCCTTCGGCTTCCGCACGCCCGACGAGGTCGTGGGCGACATGGCGCGCCAGCTTCCCGATTGCGAGGGGTATTCCGCTTCGAAGGGCCTGTTCAGCGCGCGCAAGGCAATCATGCAGTACTCGCAGATCAAGGGGCTGCCCAACGTCTCGATAGACGACATCTACACCGGCAACGGCGCGAGCGAGCTCATCAACCTGTGCATGCAGGCGCTGCTCGACACCGGCGACGAGATCCTCATCCCCTCTCCCGACTACCCGCTTTGGACCGCCTGCGCCACGCTCGCCGGCGGCACGCCCGTGCATTACATGTGCGATGAGCAGGCGGAATGGTACCCGGACATCGCGGACATCCGCGCGAAGGTGACGCCGCGCACCAAGGCCATCGTCATCATCAACCCCAACAACCCCACCGGCGCGCTGTACCCGCGCGAGGTGCTCGAGGAGATCGTGCAGGTGGCACGCGAGAACCAGCTCATCATCTTCTCCGACGAAATCTATGACCGCCTCGTGATGGACG
The DNA here is from genome assembly GCA_030525445.1 of Coriobacteriia bacterium. GTDB lineage: Bacteria > Actinomycetota > Coriobacteriia > Coriobacteriales > Eggerthellaceae > UMGS1519. The sequence continues at coordinate 9,658 of JAUNEQ010000012.1, forward strand.
GCGAGCAGCACATCTCCACCGCCTCGCTTGCGCCCGATCTGTTCTGCATCACGTTCAGCGGCCTCTCCAAGTCGCACATGATCGCCGGCTACCGCATCGGTTGGATGGTGCTTTCGGGCAATAAGCGCATGGCGAAAGACTATATCGAAGGCCTGAACATGCTCTCGAACATGCGCCTCTGCTCGAACGTGCCCGCCCAATCCATCGTGCAAACCGCCCTGTGGGGCCACCAGAGCGTGAACGACTACATCGTCCCCGGCGGGCGCATCTACGAGCAGCGCGAGTTCATCTACAACGCCCTCAACGACATCCCCGGCATCTCCGCCGTGAAGCCGAAGGCGGCGTTCTACATCTTCCCGAAGATCGACATCAAGAAGTTCAACATCACGAACGATGAGCAATTCGCCGTCGACCTGCTCAAGGAAAAGCGCATCCTCATCGTGCAGGGCAGCGGCTTCAACTGGAAGGAGCCCGACCATTTCCGCGTGGTATACCTGCCGCGCATCGAGGTCCTGAAGGACGCGGCAACCAAGCTTGCCGACTTCATGTCGTACTACCGCCAGTAGCAACGAGGCAAAAACACGGGACGGCCGCCAAGCACCATGCTCGGCGGCCGTCTTGCTTTTCAGGCCTTTCGCGGGGACTGTCCCCGCGAAAGGTTTTCCGATGATGTCGCTATTCGAACGGGAACTTGTAGTCGAGGCCCAACTTGTCGCGCAGGCCGACGAACTCGCGCTGCACGGCCTCGCCCATGGGAACGCCCTTGTCCTTGCGGTCGAGCCAAGCGAGGTATTCCTTCTCACCTGCCGTGTAGATGCGGTCGAAGCCCGGCGCCTTCGCCGATGCGCGCAGCTCGCGGCTGATGTCGCCGGCGATCTTCTCGAAGGTCTCGCGTCCGGCAAACGCCTCGGGATCGACGACGAAGAAGAAGTGTCCGAGCCCATACATCCGCGGTGACCCGTCTTCCGCCACGCCAGTGAGCGCCTTCATGAAGCGCCCGCCTGCGAGCGCAGCCGAGAGGATTTCCACCACGGCAGCGTAGCCGTAGCCCTTGTAGCCGCACATCTCGTCGCCCGGGCCACCACCAAGCGGAGCGAGCGCAGCCGTGCCATCCACGAGCATCTGCAGGATCTTCTCGGAATCGGTGAGCTCGGCGCCGTCACGTGCGACGACCATGCCCGCCGGGGTCGGCTTGCCGCTGCGGGCGTAATACTCGATCTTGCCGCGCTGGACGATGGACGTCGCGCAGTCCAGGCAGAAGGGAAACTCCTCATCGGTGGGCAGCGCGAAGGTGAGCGGGTTCGTGCCCATCATGTTTTCGACGCCAAAGGTCGGCGCGATGGAGGGACGGGCGTTGGTGCCCGTGATGCCCACCATACCCTGCTTCGAAGCCATCGTCGCCCAATACCCGGCGATGCCATAGTGCGTGGAATTGCGGATCGCGCCGCCCGCCATGCCGTAGGTCTTGGCCTTCTCGAGCAGCTTCTCCATCACGCGGTAGCTCGCGACCATGCCCATGCCGTCGTGGGCATCGGCGACCACGGTCGTGGGCGTCTCCTTCACGATTTCCAGGTTGGTCACGGGAAGGAGCGTGCCCTTCTCGATGCGATCGATGTAAATGGGCTTGAAACGGTTGCAGCCATGGCTCTCGATGCCACGACGATCCGATTCCGCAAGCACGTCGGCGCAAATTTTCGCATCCTCACGCGGCACGCCATAGGCCACGAATACGTCCTCCATGAACGGGATCACGGTATCCCAGGGCACATACGGGCGAGTTTCCATAATCATTTCCCTTCGGCTCGGTTTGTCAGGCCTCAATTATTGTATGCGAAATTCTCCGCGCCTATTCGTATTCGGTTCCTTTTTGCGGCAAGAACAGCTTGCTCCGCAGTTCTTCGCGCGCGTGTTCCTGACTCAGCGATAGGGGCCGAATTCGTTTTTTCAAATGCCTCGCGACCGCATGAGCAACTCCGTCGAACGCAAGCGCATTCTTGGCCTGCTCCTTTTTCACGCGCAATACGGTATATCCCATGGACTCAAGCACGCTCGCTCGCATCTCATCTCGCAACGGCTGGTCCTCCAGACGATGATAGCCGCCGTCGTATTCCAACACGAGTTTGCTCTTGCGCCAGAGCATATCGGGATAAACCTTCTCTTGCCTGAGCAGGAGCGATCCCTCTTGCGTAAGCAGCACCTCGGGGTTCAGCTCTGGATGCGGCAGGTTGTATCCACCGTATCGCTGAGGAAGGCACAGCAGCAAATACACCTTTGACTCCATAGGTGAAGCCGACCCGCTTTCCAGGAACCGCGCCACCCTGCGCGCCTCCACGAGGCCCTTTAAATCATGCCACTGTTCCAAACGACGCCGGAGGGCTTGCGCATCAATGAGCCGATAGTCGCGCGAGGCCATGCCCTCGTCACTGAATTCTCGGCGGGCGTACATACCACACAGCTCCATCCCCGTTTCAAGCGCCTCCACGAACGGCAGGGAACCGCAAAGCTGCACGAAACACAACTCGGGCGAGACGATATGAATCCCATCACGAAGAGGATACAAGGCATGAGGCGGCAACTTGGCAACTTGAATATGGCGCCGGAACTCGGCAGGACAGTACGGGATGCTCTCCGGAACGAGGATATCAATTGGCTCAGGTCCGAATTCCGCCTCAGACAGCGCAAAGGAGCGAAAGCCCGCAACGGTAGATGGCGTCTTAGCGATGGAGCGGATGTTTTGATCCGCGCCCTCCAAGACATATTCAGGTGGATTCGTCCTCCAGTAATGAAGGGCTGACGCATGGGAAACGCATAGTAAGGTATCTGCCATCTATCCCACCAATCCCTTCTGGTGTGCAAGCGCGGGGTGGGCACGCTCAAAAGCGCACTCGGACCCAACTGCCTTCCCTTTAATCTCGAACGCTTTTGTTCAAATCTCTCATTTTTGTCACAAAATCAATATAGCTGAGATTTGTTCTCATTATTCCAAGCCAAACTGCTATGTTTTTGCATCATTTTAGACGGTCTGAGGTCTATTATGCTCCTTATCTACTTCATATCGTTTATCCTCATCTCAGCTTTATTGATTCCGTGACATATTTCTTCAGATACGCCTCAAGGGCAGTGCATTCGCTGTTTTCCATCTGCTTCCACCCTTGAAATATCGGGCTCGGCATCGGTAAGCCTCCTTTCGGGCCCCTGCTCCCTCTTCGACAACAAGCGAAATTGGATGCCAATGAGCAAAAGGGAAGCCCGCATATGCGGGCTTCCCAACGCGTAAGCTGTTACCGTTGACTACCTTCGAGCAACCAGGACGATCGAGATCACTGCCAGCAAGATAGCGGCACCGCCGCATATCTGGGCGAACGGCTTCATCACGGCCTGGCAGTGCATCGTCTCCATCATGCAGAGCGGAAGGATGGTGCCGGGAATCAGAATGATGAACAACCCGAATGCCGCGCACAAGACAGCACAGATGATGCGCGCCGCTTTGCCTTCCACGACAAGCTGGGCCAAGGCGATTCCCAGCAAGAACACGCCCGCCCCGATGAGGCCCCACGACGCTTGGGCGCACGTGGCAATGGTGCCGTCGTCATGATGGCACGGGCCGGCAAAGTTCAAGATGCCGGCGATGAGCAGGATGGGTATCGCCACCTGGATGTATCCGAGGATCTTATTCGCAGTCATATATCGTTACCTCCTGGGAACAAATTCTATCAATCGAGGATGCTCGCCGGGGCCGGAAAACTTATCACGGGGACTGTCCCCGCGATGGGTTTCCCGACCCCGGCGACCGCCTTGTCACACATCCATCAACGTGCCGGCATCCATGCGCAGGACGCGATGGGCAAACGGGAGGGCCGCCTGATCATGCGTGGCGATGAGCACCGCGGCACCGGAATCGGCAGCATTGCGCAGTATTTGAAGTACCACCTGCGTATTCTCATCATCCAAATCGCTCGTCGGCTCATCGGCGAGCACCACGGCGGGCTTGCCCAGCAACGCGCGGGCAATGGCCATGCGGCGCAACTCGCCGCCGGAAAGCTCGCGCGGATACGAATCCGCCAGGTCACGGATGCCCAATTCCGCGAGCAAATCCATCGCCTGAGCTTCGATCCCGTCATCCGCGCGGTACATCAGATACGGCAGCGTGACGTTCTGCACCACGGAAAGGCTATGGAGCGGCGTCTGCCCTTGGGGCACCACCCCGATGCGCTCGTTGCGCATGCGCGAGCGGTCGTCATCCGAAAGCGCATAGAGGTCCTGACCGTCCAGCGTCACCGTCCCCTCGGTGGACGCAAGCAATCCCGCCAGCATGTTCAACAGCGTGGATTTCCCGCTCCCGGAACGACCCATGAGCACGGTGAACTCCCCCGGTTTCAGAGCCAGGTCCAGCTTCGAGACCGCATCGAAATACTGGGCCGATTCGCGGCCCTTCCGGAAGAATTGCTTGGTCACGCCAGTTGCGGTGAGTATTGTGTCTGACATGGCTATTCCTCCCGCAGGGTCTGGCCGGGGTCAACCTTCGACAAGCGCGTCGCCGATGCGAAAGAAGCGCCGCATCCGGCCACCATGGCCAACGCGAAAGCGCCTAGCGCCAGCAACGCAATAGTGGCGACAACGGGCAGCAGGAAGGGCAGCCCCAACGCACTTTCGAGCGCGCCGTTAAACGACAGCACCACGACGAGGGCGATTGCCACGCCCACGAGCGCGCCTGCTGCGCTGATGATGGCCGCTTCTTTCACCACGATGCCGGAAAGCATGCGCTTCGAAGCGCCCAACACCCGCAACACCGCAAACTCGCGCGTGCGATGCCGGCCCACAACCAAAAACGCCACCACGAGCACGATCACGGCGAGCACGCCGATAATGCCAAACACCACCTGGATGACCCCTGACATGCCGGCAACGCTATCGGCCACGTCGGACGTCATCGTGCGCGTCGCCACAGCCGACACCCCGCGCACGTGCAGCTTGATATCGCCGAGCACTTCCTCGACGCTATGTCCATCGGCAACCTTCACCATGATGGTGGACACCACCTGCTGCGGATCCTCGTGCGCAAGCGGCGAGAATCCCAGGTCGACCGCCGCTTCCACCAGGTGTTTGACCGTATCGCCAGAACCGTACACGGCGTTGTCCATGGAGGTGCCCGTCTCGGCGAGCTTCGCCACGATGGTGCAGGTCTCGCCATAGAACTGAATCTGGTCACCCACCCCACCGGATATGTTGCAGCCGGCGATGATGTCGAGCATTCCCAGCTCACCACCATACGTGCGCGCAATCCATGGCTTCACGGTGAAGTCGGTCTCGGGGTCGAAACCGATGATCTGAACCGGCATCGCGCAGCAGCCGGCCTTCATCGTCGCGAGGAAATACTGGGGGGTGGCTATTTCCACGCCCTCACGTTGCGCAACCTTCGCCACGTACGCCTTGTCCATATAAAAACTGCTCGGAACGCCCTCCACCAGCACCTCGTTGAGGTCGTATTGCGAACGCGCCGTCGCAGGAGCCACCACGATGTCGGCGCCAAGGCGCGCCTCCAAGCTGTTCAGCCCGCTTTGCAGGCTCGACACCACGAGCGCGCCGCCGTACACCGCACACGTGAGCAGCGCCACGATGGCAGCCAGTCCAATAGTCCGGCCGGAATGCCGAACAAGATTCTGGAGGGGGAGCTTCTTCAGGTTCACCGGCTACGCCCTTGCCTGCGCCAGGGCGTCGTCAACCGCCTCGACGAATTGGTCGTGGTTCACGGTGGCGCCGGAAATCACGTCGATATTCGAAGCATCGCCCGCCTCGACAAGCGCCTTCGCATACTCGGGACAAGCCTTCACTGCGTTCTGAGCTTTCGTGTACTTGTTCTGATTGCCGGACAGGCTCACGCCGTAGTTCTCATCCTTCAAGGTGCCGTCGAGTTCGTAGGTCTCGAACGTGCAATCGGCAATCGCGCCGTCCTTGATGGTGAGCTTCACCACGCCGTATCCGGCGCCATCGGCTGCCTCGCCCTCGAAATACGAAGACTGGCCGGTATACGTGCCATCCTTCAGCTCGCCGCTGCCGCCGCAGGCAGCCAAACCCAGGCAGCATACGCCCAGGCACATAGCCATCATCAGGGCAAACAGCTTCTTGGAAAGCGTCATTCCCATGCTAGATCACGTCCTTTCGGGCAGCCTTGCCAAATTCGGTGCCGCCGTTTTCGCTGGTCACTTTGCCATACTCGAGCGTGATCACGCGCTCGGCCGAAGCGCCGACCTCGGCGTCGTGCGTGACCACGATAAGCGTCGTGCCCTCGGCATGCAGCTGGCGGAACAGATCGAGCACGATGCGCTCGTTCGTCTCGTCGAGGTTGCCCGTGGGCTCGTCAGCCAAGATGAGTTCGGGATGGTTGATGAGCGCACGCGCCACGCACACGCGCTGCTGCTCGCCGCCGGAAAGCTGGCTCGGCAGGTGGTTTGCACGGTCGGCCAAGCCCACGCGCTCAAGCGCCTCCATCGCCTCGGCCTCATCGGGCATCGAGTGGTAGTACTGGGCAACCATGACGTTTTCCAGCGCCGTGAGGTAGTTGATGAGGTGGAATTGCTGGAAGATCAGCCCGATCTTGTCGCGGCGGATCTCGGTGAGGCCTTGGCTGGATTCCTTCGAGATATCCTTGCCGTCCAACAGCACCTCGCCCTTCGTGGGCTTGTCCATGCAGCCGATGATGTTCATCACCGTCGACTTGCCGGATCCAGAAGGACCCATGATGGCCACCCACTCGCCCTCCTCGATCTTCAGGTTCACGTCATCGAGCGCATGCAGGTCGCCGTAAATCTTGTATACATGCTTGAGTTCCAAAAGGCTCATGTCGCATCCCTTTCGCTATTCGCCCTTGAGCACCAGGGCCGGGTCGACCTTCGTGGCGTTGCGCACGGGCATGATGCACGCGAGCGCGGTGACCGCCAGCGCCACGAACACCGTGACCGGTACGAGCGCAGGCAGGAAGGTGATGGTGGAATTGAAGACGTTCGTGCTGACCAGGTAGGCAAACCCGAAACCGAGGAGCGAACCCAGCAGACCGCCGATGAGCCCGAGCATGAGGCCTTCGCCCATGAACTCGAGCATGATGGACTTGTCCGATGCGCCCAGCGCCTTGCGCAAGCCGATCTCGCGACGGCGCTCGGTCACGACCGCCGTCATCGTGGTGGCCACGCAGATCATCGTAAGCGCGAGCGTGATGATGGTCACCAGCAGCACGAGCGCCGAAAGCTTCGAGAGCACCGTGGTCTGCGATTCCGTGATGCGCTTCACCAGCTGAGGTGTCACGCCGGGCACCGCCTGCTGGATGCGCTCGACGCTCGCGGCCAGCGCATCGGAATCCGCATTCACGCGCAACTCGGTCACGTCATAGGTGAGCGTCTCGCCCGTGAGCGCGGCCATGTCCTCTTCGGAGATGAAGAAGTAGTCTTCCTCGGTGCTGCCGGTATCGAGCAGGCCCGATACCGTGAATTCCTTTTGCACCTTGCCCTCGACCTCGCCGTTGAGGTTCTCGCCCTCGATAGCGGCCTTCACGTCGGAGGGGATATACGAGACGGTCACCTTATCGCCCACATGCAGCGAGAAGAAATCAGCCTGGTTCAAGCCCACGAGTATCTCGCCCTTGGCCTGGGGCAACGCACCCTCGATTTGCCAGTAGGGACTGGTCTCGAGCGTCGCGTTCAGGTCGCAGCCCGCCACGACAACCGGTGCATCGTTGATGGTGGCCGATTCATAACAGTACGAGATAACGCCCTCGACATCGCCTTCGATGTTCAAGGCCGCCTGCTCGATCTCCTCGGACGTCATGCCATCCGAATCGGAGCTCGGCACGAAAATCATGTTGGCGCCGTACGCCAAGAATTGCTCGCCCATCTGGCGGGGCATGTCGTAGTACACCATCACGAGGCCGGCCAGGATGGTCGAGCCCACGGTGACGGCAAGCAAGGCGACAAGCATGCGCGACTTGCGGCGTGCCAGCGACGCCGTGATCATACGCAGGTACATGGTCGATCGTTTCATCGCGCGTTCACCTCCTTGAACTGGGCAGAATCTACCGGTTTGCAGCCAAGGCCGCAGCCTTGGAATACCTTGCATCTCTTAGCGGCCATGGAGCACCTCCGCGGGGTCCAGGCGCAGCACGGTGCGGATGGCGGGGATGGAGCCGGCGAGCGTGACGAGGATCACGAGCGTCACGACCAGCGGGATTACCATCGGCGACAGGTTGATGCTCGAGCTGAACACCGTGTAGCCGATGATCTGCGCGAACCCATATCCCACGCCGAAGCCGACCGCGCCACCGAGGATGGCGACGATGATCATCTCGGCCAACAGCAGCGCGGAAATCGCCCGGTCATGCGCACCAATGGCCTTGAGCAGGCCAATCTCCTGCGAACGTTCCATCACCGAGGCGGTGATGAGGTTGGAAATGCCCAGCGCGGAACCGATGAGCGCGAGGATGGTGATGAGCACCATGAGCAGCTGTGTCTTGTCGAGGATGGCGCCTTCGGATTCGGCCACCTGGCGCACCGCCTTCGCGACACCATCGGGGATGGCCTCTTGCAGCTGGTAGCAGATGGAACTCACGTACGCCGTGCAATACCAGGTCTCGTATTCGGCCACGGTGAGCTTCGCCGGGTCCTTCGCGGCCTGGCGCGAAAGCTCGTTGTCGGGCGTCGTGATGGCGCTCACCTCGATGCTCGTGATGAGCCCATCGGTCTTCGAGAGGTCCTGCACCAGGTCGAGCGGCGCGAAGATCTCGCTATCTTCATCGCTGCCCGCGTTGTAGATGCCCACGACCTCGTATTCGCCGGATTTCTTTCCGCAGGCGATCTTCACGGTATCGCCAGCAGACACGCCAAGCTCCTGCGCAAGCGTCGTGCCCAGCATCACCTTGTCCGCATCGCCCTTCTGGCCCTCATCGAGCCAGCGGCCATCCTCGATGGTCCACCACGAACGCATGCTGATGACGCCGGCATCAAGCTCTTCGCCCGTATCGAGCGACAGATGGTGGTTGAACCATGAGCCCACCATGATGGCGTCCTTGCCGCCCACGTTCACATGGGTTTCGATGAAGGGCGCGAAATCCACGATGTTGAACGCCCAGAAGATTTTCTTGACGTTGCCGACATCGGCTTCTTTCAGGTACGACGTCGGGATGGAGGATGCGCCGTCCACCTCGTACAGGCTATCGACGACCGAAGCCTCTTTCGCCACGACCGTGATGTTCGCGCCGTAGGTCTTCAACTCCTGGTTCACCTTGTCGCCCACGTCGAACATCACCGACAGCATGGCGGTGGCAAGCGAAGCGCCCAGCGCGATGGTGAAGGCGATCATGAACATCTTGCCCTTTTGGCGCAACAGCACGCCTTTGATCATTCTGAAGAACATGCATCCACCTCCTTACCAGCTCGAGCCGGGTATCTTCTCGTATTCCAACAGGTCCTCCGACGCGATGTGGATGTAGCCGTCGGCAATCTTGTAGTCGATGACGATGGGGTTGCAGCCGCCCTTGAAACCGATCGTGTTGATGTTCATCACGACGTCGCACTTGCTGCATACCACCTGGCCATCACGCTCGTAATAACCCGTGGTGCCGCAGATGTCGCACGCATCCAGGCCCACGCCATAGGCATTCGAGTTGGGCTTCTTAATCACGATGACGCGCACGCCCGTGCCGCCCTGGGTCTCGTAGCCCGTGGATGTCTTGAAGCCCGCCGTCGTCTCATACGTGAAGCGATGCAGGTGCCCGTCATCCACCTGGTCAAGCGCGATATACATGCCATCATCGCGAATCTCGCATTCTTCGGATTCGGCGATCTCGGGACCGCGGAACACGTAATCCTTCACCACCGTGATGGCGACGAACGAAACCACGAGGCACACGATGAGGCAAATCGCCCAGCGGCGACGGTTGCGCCAGCGGGCCTTGTTCTTGCGGTGCTCGGCCGGGTTGGAATAGGGCTCGTCATCGCGCAGGCTCAACATGATGACGATGGCCGCCAGCACGATCGTGACCACGATGACGCCCAGCGTGAAGAGCGCCACGTTGTTGTTCACCCACGAGGTGAGCGGGAACATGATGCTGTAGAGCACCGTTCCCTTCACGATGAGGCGGCGCGCGATGAAAATCTGGAACAGCGACATCGACTGCACGAAGCAGATGATAGCGACGATGGCCGCGGTCGCCGCGCCCAGATGGCGCCCTTCAAGCGCCTTGAACGCCTTGGCCGTCGCCACGCATACGATGCCCGCGAGCACAATGCCCAGCAGCCAACCGATGATGCGGTAGAAGAAATCGGTGGAGATGAGGTTTTCGGTGGCGATGCCGAAGTTCGCCGGATAGTTCATGACGTCGGGCATCTTGTAGAAGATGCGCAGGAACAAGAACAGGGCCAGCGAGAACAAGATGATCATGCGCAGCACGTCGCGCGCGGGGGCAGCCTCGGCGCCAGCCTCCGGCTTCATTGCGGCGGGCTTCTTGCGATTGCGCACCTGCACCACGACAAGACACACCAGCATCACCAAGCATAAGACCAGCGAAATGCAGAAGATGGCACGATTCCAATCGCCCGTGGCGATGAGGGCCGTGTTCTGCTTCAAATAGGCCATGACTGCCGAAGCCACGAGCCCGGCGGCACCCGCCCCCACCACGGTGCGCGTGCCGAAGCGGCCCCAGTTGAAGCGGGCGTAGGCATAGACGATGCCCGCCAACACGGCCGTCACGACGAGGTCTTCGACAACGTAAATGAAATATGTCTCCATCTCGCCTCCTCCTCGGCAACTGATGGATGATGCAACTGCCCGCAATCAGCCGCTGATTGCGGGCGGGTGAATCATCCGATTCAGCAAGATTGGGTCGCCTGGCATAATCCAGGCGACCCGGTGTTCTCATGCGAAACGTTAGGTTATTCTAACGCTAAACGTTAGGCTGGTCTAATCTTTTTAGATTAGTACTCCAGCGGCACGTAGTCCCACGTCTCGGTCACGACGAGCGGCCACTCCACGCCGTCATCGAAGCTGCTGGCGCCAGGGCCGGTCTCAGCATCGGTGTGCAGGAGGTAGTTGTTGTCGGCCGGGCTGCCGATGGTGATCTCGATGGTGTAGGTGCCGGCATCCGGAAGAGCAATGTTGGCGCCATAGTGCGGGCCGTCAGAAGCGCTCATCTCCATGAAGGTGCCCTCAGCGGCAACCTTGTTGTCCTTGTCGGTGACCTTGTAGGAAACCGTCATGTACGGAACCCAGTCGCCCTCGCCAAAGCCGAACTTGTTGCCGGCCAGTGCGTGGATGTCAGCCTCCAGGTGGATGTCCTTGCCCTCAATGGTGGAACCGTCGGTCATCGGGACCGGCTGGAAATACACGGCGGACACGTTCAGCCAGCCGCCAGCCTCGACGTCCTCGAAGATCGGGGTCTCTTCGAAGCCGCCGCCGACCTCGGGGGCAGCTTCTTCCTCGGCAGCCGCGCTGCTGCTATCGGCAGCGGCGGAGCTGGAGGCGGCGGAGTTGTCGCCGCAGCCGGCCAGGCCCAGGCACGCCACGAGAGCTGCGCAGGCAAACAGGGCAACGAGCCACGAAGACAGGTTCTTGGTCTGTTCCATTCTTCTTCCCTTTCTTGTCTTACTGACTATCTGGATTCGGCGGATTCATCCCGCCGTTTATCCCTTGGTTAAGCGGTCGCGTTAGGGTCGATCATTTCGGTACCCGCGGCCTTGCTCTTCTTTTCCTTGCGGAAGTGGACGATGAAGATGATCACGGTGATCACGAGGAGCAGGATCTGCGGGACGATGGTCTCGACCCACGGGTTGATGCCGAGCACGGTGAGCACCTCGTTGCCGGTGGGAATCCACGGGATGTAGGTGCCGGTGATCACGTTGCCCTCGATGAGCTCGGTGATGCCGCTGCCCAGGAAGCTGATGGCCATGATGAACATGAGCGTGGACATCACCATGAAGAACGGCTTCAACGGGAGCTTCACGCTGAAGACGCGCATGACAACGAAGATGACGGCAAGCACCACGAAGCCCGCGAGGATGCCGGCCCAGATGATCATCGGGTCGGTGCTCGTGACCAGCGGGTACAGGAACAGCACGACCTCGGCGCCCTCGCGGAAGACCGCGAGCCATGCCGTGAACGCCAGGGCGAAGACGCTGCCGGTGACAGCCGCGCCTGCGACCTGCTTCTTGATGTAGTTGTTCCAGGCTTCGGTCTCGGATTTCGAGAGCATCCAGTTGGACACCCAGTAGAGCATGCACACGGCGACGAGCGCGGTGACACCCTCGATGATTTCCTGCTGCTCGGAACCGTTGCCCATGCCCATGCTGTACAGGGCGGCGGCAACGATGAAGCTGCATACCACGCCCAGGATGGCGCCCAAATACACGTGACGCAGGCTCTTCTTCTGCCCCGCCTTCACGAGGTAGGCGATGATGGCGCCCAACACGAGCATGGCCTCGATGCCCTCACGGACGATGATGCCGAACGCGCCCAGGAACGACGCCGCAGCCGCAAGATTGTCGCTGCCGCCCGTTTCCTCGACGCCATCGAGCTTATTGGCATCGGTATGGAGCATTGATCGCAAGCCCTCCACCGCATCGTTGAACTCGGCGGTGGTGCCGCCGTTCTTCGCGATAGATTTGCAGAGGCTGAACTGGTTTTCCACTTCGGTCTTGCGGCTACCCGCGATGTGGCTCATGGCGTAGCGCTCGAAGCCGGTGATCTCGTAGTAACCGTAGTACGCTTGGTTGACCGCTTCCCATGCGGCTTCGTTGTTGCCCGCCTGGAATTCCTCTTCTGCGGCGTTCAGCAGGATATCCATGGCGTCCGCCACGACGTTCCAGGTGACTCTCTCGTCCTTGGGCAGCGTCTTTTCGTAGTCTTTCCAAGACGCGATGTATTCCGTGGCGGCGAATGCGGGTGACGTGCCGACAAGCAACATCAACGCCACCAACACGGCACCAATGCGCGCCAGCAGCGACGCGTTGTCCTTGCTATTCGAAACTATCGAGCTATCCATTTCCTTGCGTGCTCCCCCGCCATAAGCGTCTATTCATACAAATAGTTAGTTCGACCTGACTAACTATTTGCGAAAGTTTAGCACACCTAACTGCTTTGTAGTTAGGTGTGCCGAATTTTTTTGCGAACGGAACGCTTCGCGGCCACGAACAGCCGCGTGCTTGAGCGAGAGGACGACGAGTTTGCACGAAAAATCGGGGCTGATTCCAAATAATCGAGGATATCAGTGTTTTTACGGCCTATTTTCATCACCCGACGGAGACCGCAGTTGCATTTACGCAGCTCACAGGCACAATCGATGATGCCTCATTTTCAAGTGGCCCGAAAAAACACTGATATCCTCGATTTTTTGGAACTTTTCCCGATTTCGCGTGCAAGCAACGCACTCTGGGCAGAAAACCCCCTGATTTTGACACGTCATACACAATATATTGCGTATATGTCAGATTGTATGCGTTGTATGACGGCGTTTCAGGAAGCTCTTTCTAGATATTGTGGGTCAACCCACCGTGAATCGGATTCCTGCCCCCGGAGGCTCGGCGCCTTCTTTGTCCATTGCGGTTACGAAGACAGCACGCGCAACCACATGCCGAGCGTGCCCGTCGCCATGAGAACGCCGATGATGACGAGAAACGCGCCGGAGATCTTATCGATGATGTCGTAATGCGAACGCACCCAAGACAGGGCGCCCTCCAGCTGGTCGATGAGCAACGCGGTAATCACAAACGGTACGGCCAGACCCAAAGAATACGAGAACAGGAGAATCATCCCTGAGACCACCTGGCCAGATGACGCCGCGAGGCTCAACGCCGACCCAAGAAACGCCCCCACGCAAGGCGTCCAGCCAAGGGCGAACACCATGCCAAAGGCGACCGACCCTGCGAAGTTGCGCGGAACGATGCTCGTTTTCGGCTTGAACGTGCGCTGCAAAACGGGAATGCGCAAGACCCCGAGGTAGTTCAGGCCCATGGTGATGACGATAAGCCCGCACACGACATTCAGCGCTGCTTGCTCACCCTTGAACACGGACCCCGCCGCGCCCGCAAGCACTCCGAGCACGCTGAACAATACGGTGAACCCCAGCGCAAACCCCAAGGCATTCACCAGGGTACGCTGGGTCCTCCCCGCGGTCCCCGCTGCCGCTGCATCGCCCGCGAAATACGCGACGTAAATGGGCAGCATCGGCAGCAGGCAGGGGGAGACGAAGGTGACAACGCCTTCGAGAAACGTGATCAGCACATCCATGAGCGTCCCTAGAGCACGCTTTCGATGGCGGAGCGCATCATGTCAGGATCGATCCGCCCGGGCTGGATGACCAGGATAGCCCCCGTCTTCGAAACCACCACGGTAGTGGGAAACGCGGTCACACCGTAATCGGCCACGGCCTCGCGGCGCACGTCCAAGTACACCGGCAGATCATGGCCGTTGTCGGCCATCCATCCCAGCGCGTCCTCGACGGTTTCGCGGTTGCCGTCGGTGGCATCCACGAACGCAAACGCCACGCGGTCGCCGTACTCATCGTAAAGCGCCTGGAAATCATCCATTTCATCGATGCAATATGGACACCAGGTCGCCCAGAAGTTCATCACGAGCGGTTTCCCCGATGCGATGTTGGTAAGCGTGATGGTGTCGCCATCCGGTGTGTACACGATGCTGTCGTAATCGGCGAGCTTGGGCAGGTCGGCTTCATCCTGCGCCACGCTTGTCGTTACGTCGGGCTCCCCCACCCCGGACGGCGCGGTGAGCATGGAATAGGCGAACCAGGCAATGGCGAGCACAGCCACCAGCACGACGATTGCGACAAGCGCACCGCGCCCATTTGCCGGGCTTTCGGCTTCAGGAACCCCGTTCGGCGCGGACACGTTAATCCTCTGGGTCGGCGTTGGACTCTTCCACCGCCACCGGCAGGATACCGCGCGCCTTGCCCTTAGGCGCATCTTCATCGGCCTGGCGCGCGTGGAACGAAGCGTCATGCCGCTCGTCATGGCCAAACATCGCGATATTCACCACGTACCCGACGAAGTAAATCATCGAAACCAAGAAGACAAGCTGGTTCACGTAGGGCACGAAGAGAAGCGCGGCGCCAATGCCCGACCCCAGAATCACGCAAAGCGCCGGCTTGAAGCGCTTGCGGAACATGAGCGCGACCGAAGCGCCCGTGAACGGGACGCAGAAGATGGCGGAAATGATGAGGATGAGCGCGACGACAATCGACAGCGGGATGGTGAAGATGAGCACCGTGCCCAGCATGACGATGACGAACATGAGCATGAGCGCGATGCACCCGAGCACAAGCACTGCAAGCGGATACCGGCGAACCAGGCGATTCGCCTCGGTCAGCTTCTGCCCGAAGCCCCAGAGCGCAGCGAGGCCCAACAGGATGAACGACACCACGACGAAGAGCAAGCTGCCAATCTGGAAGTAGGGTGCGATGGCCGCGCGAATCTGCGTGATCTGGTCAATCGTGTTCGGGTGGTCGAGGTTCGTGTCGATATGCGCGATTTGCGCCGTCGCCGGGATGTCGAGGACCTCGAGGCTCTGGCCCGATCGAATATCGAGCAAGCCGCTCACCTTCGCATGCGGGCCGATGACGATGTCCTGCGCGGAAAGGGTGACGTCGCCATCAACGGTGCCGTCAAAGTAGATGGACTGTCCATAGGCGATGAAACGCTTCGAGGCGCCCTTGAAATCGATGGTGCCGCCGCCACAATAGAACCCATTCGCCGCGCTGCTGCCGTCGATCATGATGTCGAGCGCCAGCACGTCGGCATTGCCCTTGATCACCGAGTTGTCGATGAGCGCCGACTGGCTGGCAATGCGCACATCGCCCGCGACATCCGAATTCACGAACGATCCTTGGAAGCCCGCCGCCAGCACATCGTTGTCGATCTTGCTCCCCGACAACTCCACCCTGTTGCCAACCCAATACAGGTCGCCGGGAATCTCGGTCGCGTTGATGGGCGACACGAAGGTAAACACCGATCCGCCGGTGTCGGCATGGATGCCCTCGATTTCCGCAAGCGCATGGCCGGCGGGAACCACCTCGCGCTCAAGCGCGGCTTTCACCTGGGCCGCCACATAGCTCTCGAGCGTTGTCGCAGTTGCCTGCGCATCCTTGTCATCAGGTGCCGCGGGGACGCTTGAAGACGCGCTCGCCGAAGAGGATTCCGGCTTCGATTCCGGCTTCTTGGCCTCCGGGGTGGCAGCGGATTCGGCCACCGCAGATGACGACGAGGCCTCGTTGGAGGTGGCGGCACTCGCCGAGCCTTCTTCCACGGCATAAGCGTTAAACGACAGGAACGCAACGGCCAGCAGGAGGAAGGCGAGGGCAATGCCCACCACCACCTGCATGCGCTTGTCCTGTGCAATTCTCGCCACGCCCGAACACCTTTCACTTATCGGATTGCACCATGATACCAGGTGTTTCCAAGCACCTGGCATCCCCGCAAATCACCACAAAACCAGAGGGAGGCGCTGCAACGGGCAGATGCCCCTGGCGCACTCCGAATAATGCACCAGGGGCACCCCCTGAAATCGCTCATTTGCGCGAGCGGAAGCAAACGCGTTAACGCAGATGGACCTCGCCCGAGGACACCGCATAATAATTGTTCGCAGCATCACGCAACACCATCTGGCCTCGCTCGTTCACGTTCACGACCTTGCCCTGCGCGAAGAATGCACCCGCGAGGTTTTCGACCGTTACCTCTTCGCCGAGCAGGTAGAGATTCTCGAGATAGCGTTCGCGAATCACCTCGAACCCGCCAGCCCGCCATTCCTGATATAGGGCGCCAAACCGCATGAGGATATTCACGAGCACCAATTCCATCAGCAGGCTCTGGGCCGTGGAAATGCCGCGGAAATCGACGCGCGGCATCACGCCCCAATTGCACAGCTCGCTCACATAGGCGGGCGTGTATTTGCCGCCCACGATGCGATCGGCCAGGTTCAGCGGCTGGAACACATTCACGCCCACGCCCACGCAAACGGCACCTTCGCTCTGCTCCAGGGAAACGCCGCAGAGCTTGCTCCCCTGGCACATCACGTCATTGGGCCATTTGATCTTCACCTCGGACGCGAGGGCGGCGTCGAGGTCGGCCAAGGCCTCGCGAATCGCATACGAAGTCACCTGGCTCAACGTGGGCAGCTGCTCCATCGGCACTTCGGGCCGCAGCAGCATCGAAAAATACAGGCCACCGAGCGGGCTCTTCCATTCATGGCCGGTGCGGCCATAGCCCGCACCCTGCGAAAGGGCGGTCACCACCAGGCCTTCCTTCTCGCCAGCGCGAATCGCCTCCTTCACGATCTCGTTCGTGGAGAGAACGTCGTCAAAGCATTTCACGCGGTAACCCTCGGCAGCAATCTGCGAGTTGATTCGAGACTCCTTCA